>DATHVJ010000205.1:0-24899 GCA_035461345.1 Solirubrobacterales bacterium
GGCGCGCTCCGCGGCCTCGCGGCGACGGCGGGCGTCCTCGAGCGCGCCCTTGGTCGCCGGCTGGGCTAGCCGCCGCGGGACGAGGTAGTTGCGCAGGTACCCGGGGGAGACGTCGACCGCCTCGCCGGCGGCGCCGAGGTCATCCACGTCCTTGAGCAGGATCGCCTGTGCCATCAGTCCAAGCGTCTGTCGCTCAACGCTCGCCGACGTACGGCAGCAGCGCCAGCTCCCGTGCCCGCTTCACGGCCACCGCGAGCTGCCTCTGGTGCTTGCGCGACAGCCCCGTGACCCTGCGGGAGCGGATCTTGCCGCGGTCGGAGATGAACCGGCGCAGCGTCCCGAGGTCCTTGTAATCGATCTGCTCGACGTTGATGCGCGTGTACTTGCGCGGACGGTGGCGGTCCGGGCCGCGCCTGCGGCGCGTGGGCTGTCGCTGTTGCTTGCGAGCCATCGCGGTCGGCCATGATAGCCGGAGCCGGCAGCGCTCTTGAGGACCGGTTGCGGGGTTAGTACTGATATGGGAGCGGGGACCAGCACGGATGTGACGGCGCGCGGGACGCACTCCACTGGACTGATGGTGGGGAATTGTTGACTCGGCTCTCACGCTTTGCGATCGGCGTGATCGCGTGTGCGATCGCCGCCGCGCTCTCGCCGGGGGCGGCCTTCGCCGCCTTTCCGGGGGGCAACGGACTGATCGCCTTCTCCGGGCATCAAGCAGGCGAGTCCGGATTCCTCACGGAGATCTTCACCATCCGCCCGGACGGCTCGGGGCTCCAGCAGCTCACTGACCAGGCAACGGGCCTAGCGGCGGTTACACAGCCTTCGTGGTCGGCCGACGGCCGGCGGCTGGTCTACTCGACGGAGCCGTTCTACGCCGAAACCGAGACCACGTCGGTGTTCACGATCGACATCGACGGCGGTGAACCGACTCGCGTCCTGGATCTCGGCAACGCGCGAGTGTCCCCGGCCCCGTCGTTCTCGCCGAGCGGGCGCCGAATCCTCTACACCACCCTGGTCGGCACACGAGAGGAGGGCCGGTTCACGTTCCGGGGCTCGATCCGCACGATCCGGACCAATGGCAGCAAGCCCCGCCGCCTGTTGAGGGGCTTCCTCAGCAACGCACAGTACTCACCGAGCGGCAAGCGGATCGTCTTCGCGGGCACGCCCAAAAGGAAGAGCCGGTCCGGCATCTGGACCATGCGCCGCGACGGGTCTCGTCTGCGCCGCCTCACCGATCCCGAGAAGATCGATCGGGATCTCTCCGATACGGCGCCCGACTACAGCCCGGACGGCCGCCACATCGTGTTCACCCGCGCCGAGTTCATGTCGGATGTGGAAATCCGTGTGATGCGGGCAAACGGCTCACACGGACGCCGGATCCCAGGCGCTGCCACCGTATTCGACCATCCCGAGGTCAAGACCCCCGCTTACGCGCCGGCCGGGGACCGGATCGTCGTGCCGTTCGTCACCGGAACCAGGGGGCAGTCGTGCAGTGACCTCTACACGCTCTCGCCGAGGGGCGCCGACAAACAGAATCTCACCAACGACTGCGATTCGTTCGGCCTCGGAGGCTCGGCCCTGTTCCCGAGCTGGCAGCCGGTCCGCTAGGAGCTAGAACGGGATGTCGTCGTCCCCGCTCGAGCCGACGCCGGCCTTCTCGCCCTCGAAGTCCGAGGTGTCTGCGGGGACGTCGGATTGCGCCTGGATCCCGTTGCCGCCGTTCGCCGGGGCGTCGCCGCGCGAGCCGAGGAACTGGACCGAGTTGGCGATGATCTCCACCGCTTGGCGCTTGGAGCCGTCCTGGGCCTCCCACTCGCGCCAGTCGAGCCTGCCCTCGACCGCGACCGGGCGACCCTTGGAGAGGTAGGTGGCGCAGTTCTCGCCCTGGGCGCCCCACACGGTGACGTCGAAGTAGTTCGGCTTGTCGACCCACTCGCCGCTGGCGGAGTCCTTGCGGCGGCTGTTGACCGCCACCCGAAGCTTGCAGACGGAGGTCCCGCCCGGCGTGGTACGAAGCTCGGGATCCCTGGTCAGGTTGCCCGTAATGACGACTACGTTCACGTTGGTGGCGGCCACGAATCGGTCCCCTTCCTTCTAGCTTGATCGGTTCCCGATTCTAAGTCGCGAACCGGAGGCCACTCTCCCCCCGGCGGCGGATCGGCGCCGCTCAGCCCGCAGCTTGCGGGTTATCCGGCTCCGCGGGCGGCTCCGCGTCGTCCTGCGGCGCCGCGGCATCGGGTTCGCCCTCGTCCGACCCCGAAGCCGGCTCCGCGGGCTCAGCCTGGCCCTCCGCGGTTGCCTGTTCGGCCTGAGCGGCTTGCTCAGCCGCCTCGGCGCGCCTCGACTCGGCCCGGCTGGCGCGCGCGGACACACCCGCGGGCTGCGCCGTCGCCGGCGGCGCGATCGTCGGGCTGCCTGGATCGACCTTGAAGATGCGGAAGCGCAGCACGCCGTCGGTGATCTTCAGCGTGTGGTCGAGCTGCTCGAGCAGGTCCGTCTCCGCGTTGAAGCGGTAGAAGCGGTAGTCGGCCTCGGTGCGCTGGGCGATCTCGTACGCCATCTTGCGCGTGCCCCACGTGTCGGCGTGCTTGAGCTCGCCGCCGGACTCGATCCGCTTCCGAGTCTCGGTCGCTACTTCCTCGCGTCGCCCCTCCGGGGCCTCCGGATCGAGCATCAGCACCATTTCGTAGTCACGCGCCAAAGCGGCTGATCACTTTAGCGGGGGCCGGTTCGCGGGGGGCGAGACCGACCGCTTGTGGGTCTCCAACGGGCATGCGCGGACGCCGGGTGAGGTGGGGAAACGTGGCCAGGCTGGCCGCGCTCGCCGCGGCGGGCGCCGGCGCGCTGCTCGCCCTGCCGGCGGTCCTCGGCCCCCCGGACCCGCCGCCTCCGCCGCCCGACGTCGGCCTGGCGCCGGTGCCGGCTGCGACGGGTCCGACGGGGCCGCGGGGGCCACGGCCGGCTGGGGACAGGCAGCGAGAGCGCGGTGCACCGAAATCGAAGCGAAAGAAGCGTCGCGAGCGCCGCGCCACGCGGGCGACGACGCGCGAGTTAAGAGCTCCGCCCGAACGCCCCCAGCGCTCGCGCACTACACGCACCCGCTCCAAACTCGCCCCAGCGCCACCGCGCTCGCCCGCCCCGGCTCCGGCACCGGCGGGGCCGCGGTCGGCCCCGGCGCCGCAGCCCCCCGCGCCCGTGCCGACGTCACCGCCCCCACAGCCGCCCCCCGTGTACCGCGAGTTCGGACTCTGATCTTCCGCCCCCGGGGTCACGTTGGGCTGATAACGACGCGATGGGACGCAACTCGCCCGGCGTCGCCGACGCGACGGCTACGCCACCCGCTCGTGGCCCTCCTGTTTGGCGCGGATGTCGGCGAGCTGCTCGTCGACCCAGTCGCCCGGGTCGCGCGCGTCGACGATCTCCCGCAGCCGATCCGCCCGCAGCTCCCGTTCTTCCGGCTCCATCGTCAGCGCGCGGTGAATCGTGTCCGCCTGCTCCTGGATGTCGAACGGGTTCACGGTCAGGGCGCAGTCCCCGAGCTCCTCGTGGGCGCCGGTGTTCTCGGACAGCATCAGTACCCCATCGCGGGTGTTGACCGCGGGCGCCTCCTTGGCGACGAGGTTCATGCCGTCGAACAGCGCGTTGACGATCAGCAGATCGCAGTGCTTGTAGCGCGCGACCGCCTCGTCGAAGTTCTCGTAGATGCGCAGGTCGATCGGCATCCAGTCGGTGGTCCCGTGGCGGTGGTTCACGACCGCGACCAGCGCCTCGATCCGCTCCAGGTACTCGGCGTACTGGGGAACGTCCTGGCGCGAGGGCTGGAGGTGGGCGACGAACGTGACGCGCTCGCGAAACTCGGGGTGCTGCTCGAGGAACGTGTCGAAGGCGGTGAACCCGCGGAGCACGTTCTTCGACAGGTCGGCGCGGTCGACGCGCAGGATCAGGGAGTCGCGGCGGCGCGCGAGCACCTCGCGCTCGTACTCCGCCACCTGCTCGGAGGCCGCCGCCTGGCGCAGCCGGTTGGCGTCGATCGCGACCGGGTAGGCGCGAACCCACGTCTCGCGGCCCTCGTGCGTGACGACGCCGCGGGCGAAGTCGACCTCGACCTCCATCAGCTCGCGGCAGCAGGTGAGGAAGTTGCGGCAGTACGCGGTCGTGTGGAAGCCGATGATGTCGTTGGCGAGCATTCCGCGGTAGATCTGCTCGCGGATCGCCCCCGGGAGGATCCGCCAGCTGTCCGGCTGCGACCACGGGATGTGCACGAAGTGGTGCAGGAACGCGTCCGGCCGGGCGGCGCGAATCAGCCCCGGGCACGTGTACAGGTGGTAGTCGTGGAGCATCACTAGCGGCGCGGGAACACCCTCGATCCGGCCCAGCACCGCGCCCGCAATGTCGCGGTTGACGACGGTGTAGCCCTGCTCCCACGCGTCGGTCTCCTCGCGGCGGATGTCGGGCGAGTTCGACAGGTCCCACAGGTAGTGCTGGATGAACCACAGGATCGGGTTCGCGATCACGTTGTAGAAGCGGTCGTAGGCCTCGGGGTCGCTCTCGACCAGCAGGACCTCGTAGTCGACGCCTCCCAGCGCCACCTCGACCGGACCGCCGCCGGCCTCCTCGCTGACGGCGACGTCCTCCGCGGTCATCGCCGACGCGATCCACAGCGCCCTGCGGTGCGAGACGAGGTCGGTGAGGGCGCTGACGAGCCCGCCCCCGCCACGGCTCACGACCCTGTTGCCGGCCTCGTCGCGGTCGAAGTGCGCAGGGCCGCGGTTCGAGACGATCACCAGCCCCCGGTCGTTGGAGTCCATCACCGCTCCTCGAGCGCGCCAGCCGCGCGGGCGGGGGCCTCTTGCGCCTCGGCGCCGAGCAGCTGCAGCCAGTCGCGGAGCAGCCGCGGGGTGAGGAAGTTGGCCCTCACCCTCTCCTTGCCCGCCCGCCCGAGTCGCTTCGCGAGCTCGGGATCGGACAGGACCTCGACGCAGCGCCGCGCCGTCTCCTCCGGCGAGGAGACGAGGTAGCCGCCGCTACCGTTCTCGATCTGAAGCGGGATCCCCCCGACGTTGCTGGCGACGGCGGGGCGCGCCTTCCACAGCGCCTCGGTGACCGTGAGGCCAAATCCCTCCCGGATCGACTTCTGGATCACCACGTCCGACTGCGACTGGAAGGCGTTGACCTCGATCGCGCCGACGTTGTTGAGGTTGTTGAGGATCTTGATGTCGGGGTCGCCGTCCGCGTAGCGGTAGGTCTTGTGGAAGAACTCCCACCCCTCGGGATCGTCGGTCGCCATCGAGCCGACCAGCGCAAGCTGCGCCTCGGGGATCTCCTCGGTGACCATCTTGTAGGCGTCGATGACCCCGATCGGGTCCTTCCACGGGTCGAACCTCGACACCTGGGTGAGAAGCGGCCGGTCGGGGTCGATCCCGAACTGCTCGCATACGAATGCGGCGTCCTCGGGCGACAGCGCCATGTTCTTCGGCGACAGCGGGTCGATCGCCGGCGGCATGATCCGCACCCCCCGGTCGATCCCCGGCGGCACGTACTGGTCCATGTGCCACACGCTGGCGTCGTACTCCTCGATCAGCGGCAGGATCCTGCCCAGCGTCGCCGGGTTGGGGCTCGAGAGGTCGATGTGGCAGCGCCACATCCACCGCCGCGCGCGGTCGGGGGCGTTGCGGCGCAGGCCGAGCGGCTGGGGGTCGTGGATGAGGATCACGTCCCAGTCGCCCTCGAGGCCGCGGGCGTTCATCGTGCTGTAGGCGTGGAAGACCTCCCACTGCTGCTCGGTGAGCGTGGTCTCGTCGCCCTGGAGCGAGTTGTGCATCATCTTGGTGACGTTGAAGAACTCCTCCCGCCCCAGGATCACGTTCCAGTGCGCGTCGAGGCCGGCGTCGCGCATCAGCGGGACGACGGTGTACAGGAGCTCCGACACCCCGCCGCCGAACGCGGTGGCGCTGACGTGCAGTACCCGCAGCCCTTGCAGCGGCTCCGCGAGCTCGCGGATCTCGTCCACCAGGCCGCGCCCGACGAGGTGGGTGTAGTCCGCAAGCGAGCGCTGTCCGAGGCCTACTTCCTGGAGCACTGCGTCAGGCTACCCGCCACGTCCGATCGCCATCGCCGCCAGACGCTCGATGCCGGCGTCGATCGCTGCGCAGATCGCGCCGTGCAGCTCCTGGTTGGCCGCCGCGACGCACGAGAGCTGGTACTCGGGCCCCGACCCCAGCAGCGGCCGATTGCCGAGCGGCCGGCCGTAGGCGTCGGTGACGACCGCGCCCGCCTCGGTGAGACACAGAGCTGCGGCCGCGAGGTCGTAGGGCGAGTTGTTGAGGATCGCGCCGCCCCCAACGCGCTCGAACTCGGCCCGGATCGCGGGCAGCTCGGCGACCATCCTCGGGCCTGGCTCGACGTAGGCGTCGAGCTGGCCGGTCGCCACCCTGGTCATGTCGAAGGTCGCCGAGCCGAGCTCGAACGTCGCGCCGCGCACCGACGACGCGTCGATCAGCTCGCCGAGCACTTCGGCGACCGCGCGCGCGGGCCGGCCGCGGAGTCCGTAGCTCCAGAACATCCGCCCTGGATCGCGGTTGCTCGACAGCGACGGAGGCGGATCCACGCCGCCGCCCCTCCGCGCCCGGAACGCCGTGCCCGACTTGATCTCCACGATGCACCCCGCCTCGACGTCCGCCATCGTCGGCTCAGCCTCCAGGGGTGCGAGCGCCACCGACACGCACGCGGACTCGAGCCCCGCCATCGCCGGCCGGGTGCCGTCGATCGGGTCCACGACCAGCACCCACTCGGCGCCGCCACCCGGTGAGACGAGTCCCCGGTCCTCGGAGTAGAACGCGACCTCGGGCGCCCGGGACGCCAGGAACTCCTCCATGAACGCCTCCGCTCGCTCGTCGATCGCGAACGTGATGTCCCCGCCCTCGCCGCGGCCCGCGCCGCCGCCGGGGGCGTGCTCGCGCCCGTCGTGGCGGCCGAGCATCGGCAGCACCTCCTCGCGCAGCGCCAGCGCCAGCTCGGCCGCCAACCCAATATTCCGCTCGCGTACTCTGCTCCCGCTCGCTCGCATCAATTCCGCTCGAATCTTCCGCTCCCGCTCGCCGGTTCGAGCGGGTCTGTGCCAGGCCGCCGCACCTAGTTGCGCGGCGCGTCGGCGGGGCGGTCGCCGAGCTCGAGCTCGACCTCTTCGGTCTCGCCGTCGCGCAGCACCTCCAGCACCACCGTGTCGCCGGGGCGGTGCTCGGCGATCGCCTCGGCGAGGTCGCTCTCCTCGACCACGTCCTGGCCGTCGACCGCCACGATCACGTCGCCGCCCGTCGTCACCTCCTGGCCCTGGAACCGCAGCTCCTCCTCCCCGGCGGTGATCCCGGCGTCGTCGGCCGGCCCGCCGTCCACGACCCGGGCCACCAGGGCGCCGGTGGGTGCGTCGATGTCGAGGCGCTCGGCGAGCTGCGGGTACAGCGCCTGGGTGGTGACGCCGAGGAACGCGTACTCCGCCTCGCCGTCCTCGCGGAGCTGCTCGATCGAGCGGCGGATGGCGTCGATCGGAACCGCGAACCCGACACCCTCGTCGGCGCCCGACGCGGTCCGGATCTGCTGGTTGATCCCCAGCACCCGACCCTCGGCGTCGAGGAGCGGCCCTCCCGAGTTCCCCGGGTTGATCGACGCGTCGGTCTGCAGCGCGCCGTCGATCGTGAAGTCGGTCAGCGACTCGATCGAGCGGTCGGTTGCCGAGATCACGCCCACCGACAGCGACTGCTCCTCCCCGAACGGGCTTCCGATCGCCGCCACCGGCTGGCCGACCTCGGCGTCGGCGCTACTGCCGAGCTCGAGCGACGCGAGGTCGAGCCCGTCTGGGTCGATCTTGAGCAGCGCGACGTCGACGAACGGGTCGAAGCCCACCACCTCGGCCGGGACCTGGTTGCGGTCCACGAACTCGACGTACACCTCGTCCGCCCGGCTGATGTCGCCGCCGCCCGACGCCTGGGCGTCGGTGACGACGTGGGCGTTGGTGGCGATCTCGCCGTTGTCGTTGATCACGAACCCGGACCCGAGGCCGGCGCCGCCGCCGCCTCCCAGGATCCCGCCCCCGCCGCCGCCGAACACCGACCGGACGGTGACGACGCTCGGGGCGGTCTTGGAGTACACGGTCTTCGGATCGAAGGCGCCATCGGATGCCTCGATCACGACCTCGCGCTTGCCCTCGTCAGGACCATTGGTGGCCGCGGGCGGGCTCGAGTCCTCGTCACCGCACGCCGCGAGAGCCAGCGCAGCCGCGAGCACGAGGCCGACGAGCGCCGGCCGCCGCCACGCTGCGGCTGTCCTCACTCGATGCCCCCGCGCGCCTCGGCACGCGATGCCCGCGCCGCCGGCAGCTCGAGCCGGAACTCCGTCCGCCCCCGGTTCGAGCGGACCCCGAGGGCGCCGTGCATGCGGGTCGCGAGCTCGCGGGCGATCGCGAGCCCCAGCCCCGAGCCGCTGACCGAGTCGCCGGTGTAGAAGCGGTCGAACACCCTGGCGCGGGCGCGCCGGTCGATCCCCGGGCCCGTGTCGCTGACCACGAACCCGGCGGTCCCGTCGCGCCGCTCGGTCTCGACGCGGATCTCCGTTGTCTCCGGGGTGTGCGTCAAGGCGTTGTCGAGCAGGATACGGAGGATCTGCGCGACCCGATCGCGGTCGGCGAGCGCCACCGCGGTGCCGGGCGCGGCGCGCACGTCGATCTTCGAGCTGTGCCGGTCGGCCGCGGGCCGGAACTCGCCCGCCACCTCCTCGGCCACCCAGCCCAGGTCGACCGCGTCCGCCTTCAGCTCCATTGCGTCCGCGTCGAGCTTCGAGAGATCGAGCAGGTCGCCGGTGAGCTTCGTCAGCCGCTCGACCTGCGCGCGCATCTCCCGCACGAACTCCTGGCGCACGGCGGCGTCGGGCTCCTCGTCCTCGAGCAGCTCCACGAACCCGCCGAGCGAGAAGATCGGCGTCCGCAGCTCGTGCGATGCGTTGGCGATGAACTCTTTGCGGGCTCCGTCGAGGCGCGCGAGCCGCTGCTGCATCTCGTTGAAGCTGATCGCGAGCTGCCCCACCTCGTCCGTGGAGTCGACCGGGATCGGCGCGTCGAAGTCGCCCTCGGCGACCTTCTCGGCGGCGCGCTCGAGGCGGCTGAGTCGGCGCGAGTGGGCACGGGCCGCGAAGTAGCCGGCGAGCAGCGCCGCCGCCAGGGCGATGGCGCCGGCGATCAGGATCTGGCGTTGGATCAGGGCCACGTTGTCGTCGACGTCCTCGAGCGAGGTCGACAGCACGGCCGCCCACCGGGGCTGGCCCTCGGAGCCGACGGCAATCGCGCTCTCCCCGACCCGCTCGCCGCCGACCTGCTCCACCGCCGAGCTGACGCTTCCCGTGGTGGCGGCGTTGGCCGCCGCCGCGTAGCGTGGCTCGACCGCGGTGCGCTCGAGCTCGGAGTCGCCGATCACGAACGCCTCCGCGGCGCCGGTGCTTCCCCCGCGCAGCCCCAGCAGCGTCACGCGGGCGTCCGTCTGCTGGGCGATGTCCCGGATTAGGCGCCGGAGGCGGTCCTGGGGCGCGCCGCTGTCCATCGCGCGCTGCAGCCGCGGCCCCTGCTCGGCGGCGGCGGCTTCGAGCCGGGTCAGCTTCTCCGCGGTGAGGCTCGAGCGCAGCTGCGGGACGACGTACAGGTACACGAAGCCGACCGCAGCCGTCGTGATCGCGAAGAACAGCAGCACCAGCCTGTTGCGGACGGAATTCATCGCGGTGACACGGGATTAGCGCAGACCCGCTCGAACCGGACGCGGGAGCGAGCGAGCAAGAATGAAGCGCCAAGTTCGCGAGCAAACTTGGCGGTGACCGTTGACACGAGCGAGCGGGAGCGGAGGATTCGAGCGGAATTTCATGTCCTGAAGCTGTAGCCGACGCCGCGTACGGTGAGCAGGTACTCGGGATGCTTGGGATCGAGCTCCAGCTTCTCCCTCAGGTGGCGGATGTGGACGTCTATCGTGCGCGGATCGCGGTATCCCGAGTCGCCCCAGACCCGCTCCAGAAGCAGCTCGCGAGAGTGCACGCGCCCCGGGCTCGCGGCGAGGGCGGACAGGACCTCGAACTCGACGAACGTCAGCCGCGCGGGCTCTCCGCCGACGGTCACCTCGCGGCGCTCGAAGTCGATCCGGAGCTTGCCCGCGACGATCGGCTCGCCCCCGCCGGGGCCGCTCCGCAGCATCGCGGTGCGGCGCAGCGCCGCCTTCACGCGGCTGCGGAACTCGCGGACCGAGAACGGCTTCGTGATGTAGTCGTCGGCCCCCGTCTCGAGGCCGAGGACCTTGTCGCGCTCGTCGTCCTTCGCCGTCAGCATGATGATCGGGACCTGGCTGCGGCTCCGCAGCCGCCGGCAGACCTCGACTCCGTCGAGCTTCGGCAGCATGATGTCGAGCACGACGAGGTCGAACCGCTGCTCCACGAACCGCTCCAGCGCCTCGCGGCCGTCGCGCGCCGCAACGACCTCGTATCCCTCCTTGCGCAGCGGATAGGAGAGCAGCTTCTGGACCGCCTGCTCGTCATCCACGAGGAGGATTCGAGCCGCTCCTTCGGCCATGCCAACAGTATGCGCCAGGTTCCCCACCCGTGATCGACTTCCGGCTCTACCGGCTCAGCTTCGTCCCCGCGCTGGTCGCGGTGGTCGTCATCCTGTTCTCGCTCGAGCCGGCGCCTGAGCCGCTCGAGGCGCCGGTCTCGCTCAGCCAGTTCGACGCGGCAGGCGCCACCCGGGCCGCCCGCCAGACCGTCGAGAGGGCGCCCGAGCGCCCGCCCGGGAGCGCCGGGGATGCCGAGACCGCAGACCTCGTCGCCGATCGCTTCTCCGGGATCGCGGGCGCCCAGGTCTCCGAGCAGAGCATCTCGTCGAGCTTCGACGGCGACGACATCGAGACCCGCAACGTGATCGCCACCCTGCCCGGCGACTCCGAGCGCCGCCTGGTCGTGCTCGCCCCGCGCGACACCGCGACCGGCCCGGGTGCCGCCAGCAGCGCCGCCGCGACCGCCGTCCTGCTCGAGCTCGCGGCCACGTTCGGCGGCGCCTCCCACGACCGCACGCTCGTCTTCGTGTCGACCGCGGGGGCCAACGACGGAGCCACGGGCGCCCGCGAGTTCGCCGAGGCCTACCCCGAGAGGGACCTGATCGACGCCGCGCTGGTGATCTCCCAGCCCGGGGCGCTGCACCGCGGTCCTCCGTTCGTGATCCCGTGGTCGTCCGGGCACCAGAGCTCGGCCATGCAACTCACGCTGACCGCCGAGGACGTCGTCTCCGCCGAGCTCGGCGAGCCCGCGGGGCTCGAGAGCAGCCTCGGCGACCTCGTGCGCCTCGCGCTGCCCACTGGCCTCGGCGAGCAGGCTCCGCTGGTCGAGAAGGGCATCAACGCCGTCGCGGTCAGCTCGGCCGGCGAACGGCCACTCCCTCCGGAGGAGGACGGTCCGGAGTCCCTGTCGGGCGAGACGCTGGCCGAGATCGGGCAGGCCGCGCAGACGATCGTGCTCGCGCTCGACTCGGCCCCTTCGCCCCCCGAGCACGGGCCGGGCACATACGTCGCCCTCGGCGACAACCTGTTGCCGGGATGGACGATCGCGATGCTCGCGCTCGCGCTCCTCGTCCCCGCCGGGATCGCGGCCGGCGACGGCTACGCCCGAGCCCTGCGTCGCGGTCGCTCGCGCCCGCGGGACATCGGCTGGGTGCTGGGGCGGGCGCTACCCTTCCTCGGCACGCTCGTGCTCGCCTACCTGCTGGCGACGATCGGCCTGCTCCCCTCGCCGCGCTTCCCCTACGACCCCGCCCGGTTCGCGGACGGATGGCGGGTGGCGATCGCGCTCGTGCTGCTGCTCGGCGCGTTCGTCGCGGCGTGCTACGCGACGCGGCCGTTCTCGGTTCCCCGCCGGTCCGACCACGACGGGCTGGCGCTCGCGGCGGGCGCGGTGGTCTCGGTCGCGCTGCTGTTGCTGTGGCTGCTGAACCCCTTCCTCGCCCTGCTGGCGGTGCCCGCTGCGCACACGTGGCTCGCCGCGACGATCACGGACCCGAAGCCGCGGATCGGGGCATCGTTCGCGGCCGTCGCGGCATCGTCGATCCCGATCGCGGTCGCGCTCGGCGTGCTCGGCGACCGGCTCGAGGTCGGGCTCGGGATCCCGTGGCACCTGCTCCTGATGATCGCCGGCGGCCAGCTCGGCGCCGGCACGTCGCTTCTCGGGTGCCTGATCCTGGGCTGCCTGGTGGCCGTCTTGGCAGCGTCCCTTGCGCCCGCCGGAGCGCGCTCGGAGCCCGAGATCTCGGTCCGTGGTCCGGGGGCGGGTGGCGGCGGGGGCGGGGGCGGGGAGCCCGGGTCCGCCCGACCGGGCACCGGGGCCGCCCCTGTGGTCCCCCAAACGGGGGTGGACGATGGACGGATCTCCGATGTGCGATCGCTAACGCTTCGTCCCCCACGAGCCGATTAAGAGATCGAAGCACCACCCACGCCTGTGTGCATGGAGATGTCGCGATTCACACTCCCAAGTGACGAGCACGTCACCGCTTTGCGGCGGCGGATCGCCACGGGTGACTACGCAGTCAACGCGAGCAACGTCGCGAGCTCGATCGTTCGCAAGCTGAATGACATCAACCGGGCCCGCCGTCTGCTGGCCGATGCCGCAGATGGTCGAAGCCCGGAGGCGGCCGACGAAGGCCGTCCGACGTCCGAATCCTGACCCCGCCCTCGGCGGTGGTCAAACCGACACGGGTGAGGGGGACCCCAGCCGCCGAGGTGGCGCGGCCGGCGTCGGCGACCCTCGACGTCGGCAGGACCACGAGCAGCTCGTAGTCCTCTCCCTCGCCGAGCGCGAGCTCGTGCGGGTCGCGGCCGGCCGCCTCCGCCACCTCGGCCACCCCGGCCTGGATCGGCACGCGATCGAGCTCGATCTCGACCCCAACCCCGCTCGCGGCGGCGAGCTGGGCGGCGTCCGCGCCGACGCCGTCGCTGACGTCGATCATCGCGCTGGCGCCCGTCGCGGCGAGCGCGGCGCCGGCGGAGAGCCTCGGCGTCGGCTCGAGCTGCCGCCGGCGAAGCGCGGCGGCGGTGTCGGCGTCGACCGCGGTGCCGAGGTCCTCGCGCTCGAGCAGCAGCCGTCCCGCCGCCGCTCCTCCGAGCTCTCCGGTGACCGCGACGGTCTCGCCCGCCTCGGCCCCGTCGCGACCGACGAACGCGCCGGGATCGGGCAGCCGCCCGACTACGGTGACGGCGAGAAACAGCGCCGGCGCCCTGGTGACGTCCCCGCCGACCACGGCCGTCCCCGTGTCGTCGGCGACACGCGACAGCCCCGCGTACAGCTCCAGGCACTCCTCCTCACCGATGTCCCGTGGGATCCCGATCACGACGTACGCCTCCCCGGGAGTCGCGCCCATCGCCGCCAGGTCCGACAGCGCCGCGGCGAGCGCCTTGGCGCCAATCGCCGAGGGCGGAGCGGTGTCGCGGCGGAAGTGGACGCCCTCGACGAACGCGTCCACCGACGTCGCGGTCGCGCCGCCGGGGGCGGTCACCGCCGCGTCGTCTCCGATCCCGACCGCGGGCGCCGCCCCCGCCCGCGGGCCGCCGCCGGCGAGCAGCTCGGCGAGGCGCGCTATCAGCGCGAACTCACCGTTCTCTCGCATCTCAGGCTCGCGGGTCACGACCTCATTGAACCCGAACTCAACCGGCAAGTTCGCTTGAGAACTTGCCGAATGATCAGAGAGCGGTCGGCAGTTGAAGCGCGCAGACGGCGAGGACCACCGCGACCACGGCGCGGTCGCGGGCCACGGCCGCGAACGGGAGCGCCCAGATCACGTACCAGGGAACGAGCCACGCGCTCGCCACGAGCAACCCCGCGGCCGCCCACGCGGTCGCCCGGAGCCAATCCCCGCCGCGCCACGTCCACCACAGCAGCCACGCCACCAGAACCGCGTAGGCGCCGAGGAACGCGTACCGCACGGGCTCGTCGTCCACCCCGGCGATTCGCGCGACGGTGCTCGGAACGCTGTAGTGGCTCGACTCGTTCTGGTTGCCGCCGACGATCCCCAGCGCGTCCACCACGTCGACACCGAAGACCGCGAGGCTGACGGCGACCACGGCCGCGGCGGCGACCGCCGCGCCCGCCACCAGGCTGGCGGGCCGGTCGGCCCCGAGGACCGCGAACGGCGCCGCGAACGCGCCCGAGACCTTGATCGCGGCTCCCGCGACGAGCGCCGATCCCGGGCCGGCAGCGAGGCCCGCGACGACCCCGACGGCCGCCGCCGTCAGCGCGAGCACCATCAACCCGTCGTTGTGAGCCCCTCCAACGACGTGGACGAGCACCAGCGGGTTGAGCGCGACGAAGGCCGCGGCGCCGCGAGGGCTGATCCCGCGCACAGCCGCCAGGCGCGCCGTGAGCGCCGCGACCGCGAGCACCGAGGCCCCCGCCGCGATCTTCAGCGCCCACATCGCGACGGGCACGGAGACGAGCCCGAGCGGATACGTGGCGAGCGTGAACAGAGGGCCGTAGACGCTGACCGCGAACCGGAAGTCCTCGACCCGCGAGCCCGCGGGATCCCCGACCAGGTCCGCGGGCACCGCGTCGTAGGGATTCAACCCCTCGCCCGCCCCCAACCGCGCGTAGGAGATGTAGCTGAACACGTCGAGCGACAGCAACGGGGGCGCGAGCGCGAACCCGACCACCAGGGCGACGATCGCGCCCCACACCAGCCGCCGGTCGAGCCCCGCCGCGGTTGCGGCAACGACCAGGTAGGCCGCGAAGGCGGCGGCGAGAAGCGCGAGGTAGGCGCCGTCGCCGAGCCCGAGGCCGCCGCTGTAGGGCCCGAGCAGCCACCCCGGCGCGCCCTCGGCCGCGCCGGGCACTTGCGCCTCACCCGCGGCCGCGAGCGGAACCGCCGCGGCAAGCAGCGCAGCGAGCGCGACCCAGCCGGCGGGCCGGCTATTCGACGGGATCCGCCCCGTCCTGGAGCCCCGGCGCGTACGCGGCCGAGTCACCGGTGCCGACGCCGCCACCGCTCGGCGCGGCCGCGCCGGTGTCGTAGCCGGTGTCGCCGTATGTGGCGTCGTCATCGTACGACGACGAGGAGGAGGAACTGGAGGCGCCCCCGTTCGCGTACTCGCCGTAGAACGGCTTGAACTCGACCGGGTCCTCGGGCGGTGGGAAGTCGTCGCAGAAGTCGCCCTTCGCGACCTCCATGAAGTCCTGCCAGATCGGAGCGGCAAGGGTTCCACCGAAGGCGCTCGAGCCGAGCGTCGAGCGCGCGTCGGGGTGCCCCACCCACACGGAGGTCGACAGCCGCGGCGTGTAGCCGACGAACCATGCGTCGGTGTAGTCGTCGGTCGTGCCGGTCTTGCCGGCCTGCGGGCAACCAATGTTCGCGGCCGTCCCGGTGCCCCCGCTGACGACGCCCTTGAGCACGTCGGTCACCTCGTAGGCGACGCCGTCCGAGAACACCCGCTCGCGGTCGCCCGGCTTCGGCTCGTCGGTGTCTCCGTTCGGGAACTCGACCTTGGTGATCGCGGTCGGCGTGTTGCGGATCCCGCCGTTCGCGAGCGTCGCGTACCCATTCGCCATCTCGAGCGGCGTGACGCCGATCCGCAGGCCGCCGATCCCCTCAGCGGGGACCGCGTCGAGCGTCGTCTCGATCCCCATGTCGTACGCCGTGTCGCGGACGTTCTCCGGGCCAACGTCGAGGTCCATCTGGGCGAACACGGTGTTGTCGGACGCCTCGGTCGCCTCCCTGATCGTCATCGAGCACCCGCACGCGCTGCCCTCCGCGGTGGTCACCTTCCACGGGCCGTACTCGGGAAGGTTGAGGTTGAGGACCTTCGACTCGTACGTGGTCGAGTCGGGGTCCGCTCCCTGCCTGATCAAGGCGGTGAGCACGAACGCTTTCATCGACGACCCGGGCTGGCGGTGACCCTGGGCGGCGAGGTTGAAGTTGCTCTCGTCGTAGGTTCCGGAAGAGGCCATCGCGATGATGCTTCCGTTCGCGGGGTCGATCGAGACGACGGCAGCGGCCGGGTCCGAGGTGTAGCCGTGGGCCTCGATCGCCGCCTTCGCGGCATCCTGGAGCTGGGGCTGGATCGTCGTATGGACCTTGAGCCCGCCCTGGCGAACGGTGGCAACGCCGTACTTGTCGATCAGCTCCTGCTGGACGTAGTCGAAGAAGTAGGGCTCTCGGATCGTCACGTAGCGATAGCCGCGCTCGAGCCCGAGCCCGTCCTGGGAAGCCTTGTCGGCGTCGGCGTCGGTGATGTGGCCCTGCTCGGCCATGTTCTGGAGCACCTGGTTGCGGCGCTCGAGCGCCCCAGTGGGGTTGGTGAACGGGTTGAACCGCGACGGTGACTGGGGCAGCCCCGCCAGCAGCGCGGACTCCTCCAGGCTCAGGTCCTGGACCGGCTTGTCGAAGTACGTCTGCGCGGCGGCCTCGACGCCGACCGAGGTGCGCCCGTCGATCGTCCCGTACGCGGCGGTATTCAGGTACTGGCCCAGGATCCACGACTTGGAGTGCGCGTCCTCGAGCTCCTCGGCGAGCGTCGCCTCCTTGATCTTGCGCTCGAGGTCGCGCTCCGGGTTCGAGATGTAGAGGTTGCGCACGAGCTGCTGGGTGATCGTCGAGCCGCCCTGGACGACCTTTCCGGCCTCGATGTTCTCGAACGCGGCGCGCACGATCGCGTTCGGGTCGACGCCGCTGTGCTCGTAGAAGCGCTCGTCCTCGATCGCGACGGTGGCGTCCTTGAGCTCCTGCGGCATCTTGTCGATCGGGACCGGGGTGCGGACGACGTCGGACTGGATGTAGCCGAGCCGGCTGCCGTCGGCGGCGAAGACCTGCGAGCTGGTGCTGCGGTCGACCGGCTTCAGCTCCTCGATCGGGGGCGCCTCGGCGGCGATGCTGAGCGCCCAAACGCCGACGCTGAGGATGCCGATCGCGATCAGCGCCAGCAGCACGCCGAGACCGAGCAGGATCTTGCTCGACTTCCTCCCGGAGCGACGGTGCCTTCTACGCCCCCGCTGCGTCATGCGACCGACAAGGGTAGCCAGCCCAACATCACTTCGCCCGATTTGCAAGCAAACCGTGCGGTTCGCGCAACGCGCAGCACCCGCTACTCCTTGGGCTCCAGGAGCCCCGCGCCCCGCATGGCCGCGAGGGCGCGCTCGCGCAGTGCGGCCTCCTCGGCGCCGGTGCGGGTACGGCCGACGTCGCGTCCGGTGCCGATCTCGATTCGCACGCCCTCCGGGGTCGTCTCGGCGACGGTGACGGTGGCGGCGCCGGCCGCCTCGAGCGCTCGCCTCGCGGTCTCGATGTCGCTGCCGGGCGGCAACCACACCGAGGCCGTGACCGGCGCCGCCTGGTCGCCGGTCGAGTGGTTGAACAGGACGCCGCTGACGATCTGCTCGTTCGGGACCACCATCAGCCGCCCATCCCCGGTGTCGATGTAGGTGAAGGTGAGCGTCAGGTCGTCGACGCGCCCGGTCTCGTCGCCGAACGTGACCCGGTCGCCGATCCGGATCGGCTGGGTGATCGCGACCATGACCCCGGCGACCATGTTTGCGATCGTCTGGCGCGCCGCGAGGCCGACCACGAGGCCCAGGAGCGCGCTCGAGGCGAGGATCCCGGTGGCGAGGCGCCGGATCGAGCCGAACTGGCTCAGTGCCAGCGCGATCCCGATCGCGACGATGACGACGAACACGAGCCGCCGCACGACCTGGAGCCGGGTCTGGGTCCCGCGCGACACGCCGGTCTCAGCGAACCTCTCCGCCACCCGCTTCGCGCGCCCCAGCACCAGGCGGTCGACGATGAACGCGATCGCGATCGCGAGCGCGAGCGTGATCGCGGCGGAGATCTCGGCCCCGTGCTGGTCCCAGAAGCTCTGCTCCACAGCCGGCACCGTACCCGTCGCGCGCCGCCGCCGGGCGCCAGCGGCCGCCGGCCGGGGATCGCCAGAATTGGGCGATGCCCGCCAAGCGTGCACTGCTCGTCGACGCCCTCGGCACGCTGGTCGAGCTCGAGCCGCCGTGGGTCCGGCTTCGGGCGTCGCTCGACGACGAGCTCCCGGCCGAGCGGGTCGAGGCGGCGATGCGAGCCGAGATGCGCTACTACCGCTGGCACAGCCACGAGGGGCGCGACGCTGCGTCGCTCGCCGACCTGCGGGCCCGGTGCGCGGCGGTGCTGTCGCGGGAGCTGGGGCGCGACGTCGGTGTCGACGCGCTGATGGCGGCGATCCGCTTCACGCCATACCCCGACGCCGCGCCGGCGCTCGACGCCGCGCGCGATCGGGGGCTGACGACGGTGTGCGTGTCGAACTGGGACGCGGCGCTGCCCGACGTGCTGGAGCGGTGCGGGCTGCTGGGACGGCTGGATGCGGTCGTCGCCTCGGCGACGGCGGGTGCCCGCAAGCCCGATCCCGCGATCTTCGCCGCCGCGCTCGAGCTCGCCGGCTGCGGGCCGGCTGACGCAATCCACGTCGGCGACACGCCCGAGGAGGACGTCGCCGGCGCCCGCGCCGCGGGCATCGACGCGTTGCTGCTCGACCGAGACAGCGCCGACGTCAACGCTGCCGCCGCCGCGGCGGAACCGGACGCGAAGCGGAGGATTCGGCCGGAAATGGTGATCGCGTCGCTCGACCAGATCGACCAGTATCTGGGCCCGTGAACGAGACGGCGACAACGGGCGTCGCGTACGCGAGCCTCGCCCAGCGCGGGCTGGCGCTCCTCATCGACAGCGTCGCATGGCTGTTCCTGTTCGCCCAGGTGGCGGCAAACATCCCGACGCGGACCTACGAGGACTCGCCGGAGGTGGTCGGCGTCGTTTTCCTGGTCCTGCTGTCGGTCGCGTTCAACTACTTCTGGCTCACCGAGTGGAGGTTCGGAAAGACGGTCGGCAAGGCCGTCGTGAGCATCCACGTGACCGGGGTGGACGGGGAGCGTCCGCGCTTCGGGCCGACCACGATCCGCAACCTCCTTCGCCTCGTCGACATCGTCTTCATCGGCCCGCTCATGATCGCCTCCTCGAGCCGGCGCCAGAGGCTCGGCGACCGCTTCGCGCACACGGTCGTCGTCCGCGACGAGCCCGCGACCGCGACGCAGCGACCGGCCCCCGCGATCGCCGGAGCCGGCGCACCTGTGCAGAGCCCAACCAACCCCGCGACGGCGGACGCGAGAGCGAGCGAGCGTGAACGGCAAACGGCCAGTTCGTCGAGCGAACTTGCCGCTGGTCTTGGGTCGCGAGCGAGCGAGAGCGGAGCACGTCGCGGGATTGATTCCAAGCGGAATCCCTGGGCGGAGAGCATCGGGATCCCCGCGCCCGGGTGGGGACCGACGAAGGTCCTGTGGGGAACGCTGGCAGCGATCGGCGCGCTGATCGTCGGGAGCGGCGTCGTCGCCGCGTTCGACCCTGAGATCGACTCGACCGCCGCCCAGCTCTCCGTCCAGGCCCTGCTCGCGGTCAACCTGATCGCGGTCTCGCTCGGGTTCGCGTCGCTGCGCGGATCGCCGATCGCGGGGTTGCGAAGGCTGGGGCTGCGCGGCTTCGCCGCCTCGGCGCTGGGGATCACCGCGCTCACCTACGTCGCCTACATCGTCTTTGCAGTGGTGTGGTACGCCCTCGTGCAGCCTGAGCAGGAGGATGTCACCCGCGAGCTCGGGTTCGACGACGGCGGGCTCGCCGCGATCCTCGCCGGCTTCCTGATCGTCGCGGCGGCGCCGCTCTCCGAGGAGATCTTCTTCCGCGGCTTCATGTACGGCGGGCTGCGACGCCGGCTTCCGGTGTGGGTGGCGGCCGCGATCTCCGGGGCCGTGTTCGGGCTCGTCCACTACACGGGCCCGGACAGCATCGGGGTAGTGCCGCAGCTCGCCGTGCTCGGGATCCTGCTCGCGTGGCTGTACGAGCGCACCGGCTCGCTGTGGCCGCCGATCCTGCTCCACCTGCTCAACAACTCGCTCGCGCTCGTCGTCATTACGAGCTCATGAGCGGCGATCCGACACCCGCCGTCCTCGCCGCCGGGCTGCGCAAGAGCTTCAACGGCCGCGTCGCCGTGGACGGGATCGACTTCGCTGTCGAGCCCGGGACCTGCTTCGGGTTCCTGGGGCCGAACGGCGCCGGCAAGACGACGACGATGAAGATGATCTACGGGCTGGCGTCGATCGGGGACGGCGAGCTCGCGGTCCTCGGCCTCGACGCGAGGCGCGAGCGGCGGCGCATCAAGCAGCGGATCGGTGTCGTCCCGCAGGAGACGAACCTCGACGGCGAGCTGAGCGTGCGCGAGAACCTCACCGTGCACGCGCGCTACTTCGGCATCGGCACCGCCGAGGCGTCACGCCGCGCCGACGAGCTGCTGACGTTCTCTCTCCTGGACGAGCGCGGCGGCGAGCGCGTGTGGGCGCTGTCGGGTGGGATGAAGCGACGCCTGCTTGTCGCTCGGGCGCTGATCAACGAGCCCGACCTGGTCGTGCTCGACGAGCCCACGACGGGGCTCGACCCCCAGGCCCGGCTCGCCGTGTGGCGCGCGCTCGACCGTCTCAAGCGCCGCGGGGTGACCCTGCTGATAACCACCCACTACATGGAGGAGGCGGCGCGGCTGTGCGATCGGCTCGTGATCATGGACCACGGCAAGATCGTCACCGAGGGCGAGCCCGGGGCGCTGGTGCTCGAGCACGTCGGGCGCGAGGTGCTCGAGCTGCGGGTCGCCGAGGACTGTGATGCGGACAAGCTCCTCGCGAGTCTCGACGGAAGGCTCGAGGGCCACGACTTCGCCGAGGACCTGCTGATGCTGTACACGTCTGACGCCGAGGCACTGCTGGCCGAGATCGACCACCGCAGCTACCCGCACGAGTCGGCGATCGCGCGTCAGGCGACGCTCGAGGACGTGTTCCTGCGGCTGACCGGAAGGAGCCTGCGCGAATGAGCGCGATGCAGGAAGGGGCGTACGCAGGCCTCGGGGCGCGGATCCCGCTGCGCGACCTCGTGCCCTCGCCGCGGCACGCCGCGTCGGTGTGGCTGCGGAACGCGCGCGTGTTCTCGAAGCTGTGGAAGGGGGTCCTGCTGCCGCAGTTCCTCGACCCGCTGTTCTATCTCGTCGCGCTGGGGTTCGGCCTCGGAACGTACGTGGCGCGGATCAACGGCGTTCCCTACGAGGACTTCATCGCGCCGGGGCTGATCGCCTCGGCCGCGATGTGGTCGGCCTCGTTCGAGACGACCTACAACGTCTATCTGCGGATGAACGAGACGAAGCTGTACGACGCGGTGCTCGCGACGCCGGTCGAGGTCCAGGACCTGGTGGCGGGCGACCTCGCGTGGAGCGCCTCGCGGGCCGCCGTGTACGGGACCAGCTTCCTGGTCATAGTGACGCTGTTCGGGTTGATCTCGTCGCCGTGGGCGATCCTGATCCCGGCGTTCGTGGTCCTCGGCGGGCTGTGCTTCTCCGTCGTCGGGTACACGTTCACGTCGCTGATCCCGAAAATCGACCTGTACAGCTACTTCTTCACCCTCTTCATCACGCCGATGTTTCTGTTCTCGGGGATCTTCTTCCCCTTCTCGCGGCTTCCGGGGTGGGTCGAGGTGGTGGCGTGGTTCACACCTCTCTACCACATGGTCGAGATCACGCGCGGGCTGGCGACCGGGCCGGAGGCGCTCGAGATCGCCGTCCACACGGCGTGGCTGGCGGTCGTGAGCGTGGCCCTGTTCTACGTCCCCGTCCGGGCGCTGCGCAGCAGGCTCGTCGCCTAGGACGCCGCCCAGCGGCACCCCGATAACCCGGCTGCGGCGGGCAATAGAATGCGGCTCGTGATCGCTCGGGAGGGCACAGCGCTCGTCGCGCTCGGCGCCACCGCGATCCTCGTCCTCGCCGCCGCGTCCCCGGCGATCGCCGGCGAGCAGCCGCCCAAGCCAGACACGAGTCCCACGGCTGTCCCCACGCCTCCCGGCCCCGACCCGCCGACGCCTCCGCCCGAGCAGGCGAAGCTGCAGCTCAAGCTCAAGGGCGAGAAGCGAGGCAAGGTCAAGGTCGGCAAGCGCGTGCGGGTGCGGGGCACGATGACCCCGTGGCGGCCGAACCAGCGGGTGACGGTGGCGATCGAGCGCGGCAAGCGCACGGTGAAGAAGGAGGTCGTCCCGGTGACCCACGGCGGCGGCGACAGCGGTCACTTCAAGCTCAAGGGGCCGGAGCTGATCAAGCCCGGCCACTACGTCTCCACCGCGAGCCTCGACGGCAACACGATGTTGAAGGCGAGCAGCGGCCGCAGTCGCGGGTTCAAGGTCAAGTACCCGTCGCTGAGGCGGGGAAACCGCGGCAAGCACGTGAAGCTCTTCAACCGGCTGCTCGACAAGCAGGGCTACGTGCCCTCGAGGGGGAAGCAGTTCACCGCCCGCACCGGCCGCGCGGTGCTCGCGTACCGCAAGGTACACGGGATGGCGCGCATCACCCGGGCCACATCGGGGATCTTCAAGACGCTCGCCGACGGCCGCGGGACGTACAAGGTCAAGAAGCCCGGCGCCGGCAAGCACGCCGAGGTCAACATCTCCCGCCAGGTCCTGGTGCTCGCCGAGGGCGACAGGGCGCGGCGGATCTACCACATCGCGAGCGGCGCCCCGGGAACTCCCTCCGACCGGGGTCACTACCGGTTCTACCGGCGCCAGCCCGGCTACAACAGCCTGCGCATGTACTACTCCGTCTACTACAACCGCGGCGAGGCGGTCCACGGCTACTCGTCGGTGCCGACCAAGCCGGCGAGCCACGGCTGCATCCGGACCCCGATCTCGGACGCGCGCAGCATCTACAACTGGGTGTCGCTCGGGATGTCGATCTACGTCTACTAGATGAGCTGTTCCACGGCCACGCCCACCCGGATGACGCGCGTGGCGCATCGCATCTCTGCGTCCTCAGGCGCTCGTGTGCAGAAAGCACACTTCGCGCCCTGCGTCCTTGAGCTGCTCGGCCACGCGCGACCCCGGGCGTACGCGGCCATGGAGCAACCCATCTGGTGACCGAGTCCAGCTTCCGGGCCGTGCTCGTCGCGCTCGCGGCCTCGCAGCTCGGGCTCGCCGTGTGGATGCTCGTCGCTCCGGGCTCGTTCTTCGACGCGATCGCCGGGTTCGGGGCCCAGAACGACCACTACATCCGCGACGTCGCCGTCTTCTACCTCGCGATCGGGGTCGGGCTGGGGATCGCGGCGACGCGTCCCTCGTGGCGCTTCCCCGTGCTCGCGATCACCGCCACCTGGTACCTGGCGCACGCGATCAACCACCTGTTCGACATCGGCGAGTCCGACCCCGACTGGGTCGGCCCCGCTGACTTCGTCGCCATCCTCGTGACCGGCCTCCTGCTGCTGGGGCTCGCCGTGCTCGCCGCCCGCGGCGACGTCGAGGCCTCCGCGTCCCGCCGCGGGCCGTCGTCTTGAGGGTCTTCCTCGCCGGCGCGACCGGGGTCGTGGGGCGGCGGCTGCTTCCGCGCCTGGTCGCCGACGGCCACGAGGTGACCGCGATGACGCGCACCCCCGCGAAGGCGGACGGCATCCGCGCAGCCGGCGCCGAGCCCGCCGTGACCGACGCGCTCGACGCGGACGCCGTGCGCGACGCGGTCGTCGCGGCGAGGCCGGAGGTCGTGGTCAACCACCTCACCGATCTGCCGCAGGAGATCGATCCGCGCAAGCTGGAGCGCATGTACGCGGCCAACGACCGCATACGCACGGTCGGGGCGCCCAACCTGGCCGCGGCGGCGAGGGCCGCGGGGGCGAGACGGATCGTCGCCCAGAGCATCGCCTTCGTGTACGCGCCGCGGGGAGCGCCGATCAAGGACGAGTCCGCGCCCCTGTACGAGGGCGCCCCGGCGCCCTTCGACCGCAGCGTCGAGGCCGTGATCGCGCTCGAGCGCGCGACGACCGCGAGCGAGGGGATCGAGGGAGTGGCGTTGCGGTTCGGGTGGTGGTACGGGCCGGGGACCAGCTACGCGGCCGACGGCTTCACCGCCGAGCAGGTTCGAAAGCGCCGCTTTCCGATCATCGGCGGCGGAGCCGGGGTGTTCTCCTTCGTCCACATCGACGACGTCGTCGAGGCGACCATCACGGCGCTCGACCGCGGTGCGCCGGGGGTCTACAACGTCGTCGACGACGAGCCGGCGCCGATGCGGGAGTGGCTGCCCCCCTACGCGGAGGCGCTCGGAGCGCCGCGGCCGCGGCGCGTACCGCGCTGGCTCGCCCGCCTCGTCGCAGGCCGGTTCGTCGCGTTCATGGCGACAGAGCTTCGCGGCGCGTCGAACGCCGTGGCGCGGCGCGAGCTGGGATGGTCGCCGCGCTTTCCGAGCTGGCGCCAGGGCTTCAGGGAGGCATTCGGTTGACGGAGTCAAGCGCGCGACGTGCTCCGCTTCGCTCCGCCGTCGCGCGGTCCCCGCAATTACGATCGCTCGCGATGGACGCCAGGCAGACTCTCCTTGAGGAGCTGCGCGAGCACGCGCTCGTGGTCGGCGACGTGACGCTTTCCAGCGGCCGGAAGGCCTCCTACTACGTCGACGCCCGGCGGGCGCTGCTGCGACCGCGGGGATTTCGCGCCGCGGGGCAGCTGATCGCCGCCACCGCTGCCCTGCGCGGCGCGCAGGCGGTGGGCGGCCCCGTGATGGCGGCGATCCCGCTCGCGTGCGCGGCGATCGCCGTTTCCGAGGGCGACGAGCTGCTCGGGTTCTTCGTCCGCAAGGAGCACAAGGAGCACGGGCTGCAGCGGTGGGTCGAGGGGCCGGTCGAGGCCGGGACCAGGTGCCTGGTTGTCGAGGACACGGTGACCACCGGCAGCTCGACGGTCGCGGCGATCGAGCGCATGCGCGAGGAGGGGCTCGAGATCGTCGGCGGGCTGTGCGTCGTCGATCGGCTGGAGGGCGGCGCCG
>DATHVJ010000206.1:0-2591 GCA_035461345.1 Solirubrobacterales bacterium
AGCTGGGCGGTGGCCCCTCGAACACCAGCACCGCGCCGACGTGCATGTGCGACGCCGACCCCTCCTGGGTCAGGAACGAGGCGTCGATCGAGCTGAGACGGTCCATGTGCGCCTGTGCCATGGATGAGACCCTACCGCGACACCATGTGGCTGGGTGGGACATTTCGCCTCGCCCCGGTGCTCGCCGCAGCGCTCGCGCTCGCGGTGCTGGCGGCGTGCGGGGAGCGCGAGGAGCCCTCCCCCGCGACGGGCTCCACGCGGGACGCCGAGCGCCTCGCGAAGCGCTTCGACGACCGCCGCGCGTTCGCCGACCTCCGCGCCCAGGTGCGGCTGGGGCCCCGTCCGGCGGGTTCGGCCGCCAACCGCCGCCTGACCGCCATGCTCGCCTCCCGCCTGCGCGACGCCGGGGCTCGCCGGGTGCGCGTACAGCGGCCGCATCGCAATGTCGTCGGCGTGATCCCGGGGCCGGATCCCGGCGCGATCGTCGTCGGAGCGCACCACGACACCAAGGACGACATCCCGGGCTTCGTCGGCGCCAACGACGGCGCCTCCGGGGTTGCGGTCGTGCTCGAGCTCTCGCGCGCCCTGCGGGGGCGCGTCGAGGGCCCGTCGATCCACCTCGTCCTGTTCGACGCCGAGGAGGCGCGCGGGGACCGGCCGTTCACGGAGGACGGGACGCGGGGAAGCGCTCAGTACGTGCGCTACGCGCGCGCCGGCGGGCGCCAGGGCTCGGCTCCGCTCGCGGAGATCCGGGCGATGACGCTGTTCGACCTCGTCGCGGACTGCGACCTCGAGATCCCGCTCGAGGCGAACTCCGACGGGGGACTCTACGACCGCTTCCGGAAGGCGGCGCTGGAGCTCGATCCGGGGGGTGGGGGCGAGCCCTTCAACGGGGAGGCGGCTGCCGTCCTCGACGACCACGTCCCGTTCGCCGAGGCGGGCGTCCCCGCCGTCGACCTGATCGACTTCCGCTTCGGGCCCGGCCCCTCGCCGGGTGCGTGGTGGCACACGGCGAAGGACGACGTCGACCGGGTGTGCGCACGCAGCCTCGGCGCGGTCGGCAGGCCGGCGACGGTCGCGCTGGCCGGGTCGCTCATCGAGTCTCCTTGAGCGCCAGCACGCGCAGCGCCGAGCGCTCGAGGTCCGCCCGCTCGAGCTCCCCGCGCCGCGCCGCCTTCTCGAGCGCCGCGAGCGCGTCGCCGCCGTCGGCCGCCTGCGCCAGCAGCAGGATGTCGTTCCCCGCCCGGGCCGCGGCCACCGCCGCGTCGGGCTCGGCCATGAGGGCGCGCACCGCCCCGGCGCCGAGGTCGTCGGTGATCACGGCTCCGTCGAACCCGAGCTCGCCGCGCAGCAGCCCGTCGACGATCGCCGGCGACAGCGACGCGGGCAGGTCGGGGTCGATCTCGCGGTAGGTGGCGTTCGCGCTCATCACCGCGGGGATCCCGCGCGCGATCGCCTCCCGGAACGGCGCCAGATCCTCGTCGAGGCGCCGTCGGGACGCGTCGATCTCGCTTCGCTCCAGATCCGTGTTGGCGATCGCGCGGCCGAGCCCCGGGAAGTGCTTCGCGGTCGCGATCGCTCCGCCGCTCTCGAGGCCCTCCGCGAACGCGACCCCGTTCGCGGCCACCGCCCGGGGGTCGGCGCCGAAGGCGCGAGGGGAGATGAACGACGAGGGGGAGGAGGGGACGTCGAGGACCGGCGCCAGGTCGAGGTCGACCCCCAGCCCGGCGAGGAAGCGGCCGGTCGCGCGGCCCTCCCGCCGAGCCGCCGGCTCGTCGCCCGGGGCGGCGAGCTCGGACGGCGAGCGTTCAGGGGGGCCGTCGGGCAACCGCTTGACCTCGCCTCCCTCCTGGTCGATCGCCACCGCCAGCGGCGGGTTGCCCCCCCTGCGCGCCTCGCGCTGGAGCTCGGCGATCTCCTCGGCGAGCCCGTCGGCCGGCTGACCGGGCGGGGGAAAGGCGATCACGCCGCCGATCTCGCCCGCCCGCGCCTGGCGTGCCAGCTCCGGGGTGGCGACGCCGTCCATCCGCACCATCAGCCGCTGTCCGATCAGCTCGCGGTCGGGCACGGCTTCGCGCCTCAGCTCCTCGATCCGTCCCGGGGTCGGGCCCACGCGCCCGTCTCCCGTCGCGGCTTCGATCGCGACTGCCGCGGCGGCCGCCGCGGCCGCCAGCGCTGCTGCGGCCACCCGGCGGCGGCGCCGAAACACCGTTCCGGCGGGCCGCTGCCGACGCCTGCGCGGAGGGTTAGCCATCTGCGTGCCGAGCGTAACGACGAGCGTCCCACGACGGCTACCCTTGTAGCTCATGCCCGGAGCGACCACGCACACTCCGACCCGGGTCCTGCTCGCTGCGCCCCGCGGGTACTGCGCCGGCGTGGACCGGGCCGTGCAGACGGTCGAGCACGCGCTCGACCAGCACGGGCCGCCCGTCTACGTGCGCAAGGAGATCGTCCACAACAAGCACGTCGTGCAGCAGCTCACCAAGCGCGGCGCGGTCTTCGTCGAGGAGGAGACTGAGGTGCCGGCGGGCGCTCTGGTCGTGTTCTCCGCGCACGGCGTGGCCCCGAGCGTGCACGAGAACGCCGCCGCC
>DATHVJ010000207.1:0-10117 GCA_035461345.1 Solirubrobacterales bacterium
GAGCCCGCACCTCCGCGTAGCGGGGATCGTTGTGCACGCTTTCGAGCTGCTCGGGGTCCCGCTCGAGGTCGTACAGCTCATGCGTCCCGCCCTCGTAGTGGGCGTAGGTGTAGTGGCGGGTCCGCACGCCGGTGAACCGCCCCACGGGGCGCTCGAACACCTCGAGCAGGACCGCGCGTTCCTCGGGACCCTCCCCGCGTGCGACGGGGACGAGCGACCGTCCGTCGACTTCCACGCTCGGCGTCGCGCCGGTGAGCTCGAGGATCGTGGGCGCTAGGTCGACGTTCGCGACGACGGCGTCCTCCGTCACCCCCCGCGGGATGCCGGGCCCCCGGACGAGCAGCGGGACCCGGATCGCCTCCTCGTAGACCCGCGACTTGCCGGAGTCGATCCGATGGTGCCCGCGCAGGAAGCCGTGGTCAGAGGTGAAGAGGACGAGCGTGTCGTCGAGCTCGCCGGCGCTGCGCAGCTCGCGGACGAGCCGCTTGACCAGCCGGTCGACGGCTACGAGCGACTCGAGCTGGCTCACGTACACCTTGTCGATCTCCGCTCGCGTCTCATCGTCGAGCCGCGGGCGCCGCTGCACGGATCGCGGCTTGTCCGAGACGTCCTTCTCGTCGACCGACTGCTTGCGAGGTGGCTTGCGGTCGTCGAAGCGCTTGCGGTCGCGCGGGGCGGGCTCGGGGTTGCGCTCGGCTCCCACGTCGACACCGGCGTCCTTGTGGGGGGCGTCGGTGGCCACCCAGAGAAAGAAGGGGCGCTTGCCGGGGGCATGGTCGCGGATGAACGACACCGCCTTGTCCTCCAGGACCTCGGTCTTGTACTCGCCGTCGTCGTAGGTCACGAGCTTGCCGTTCTCGTTCAGCTCGAAGTCGAACGGGCGCTGCTTGGCGGTCGACGGAAGCCCGTACCAGTCCGTCCACCCCGGAGGGACCTCCCGCGCCCGGTCTACCTTGCCGTAGCCGTTGAGGAACTTGCCGACGAAACCGGTCCGGAAGCCCGTCCGCGAGAGCCACACCGGGAGCGTTTCGTGCTCGTCGAGCGCCTGATAGCCGCCGTTCGGCCCGCCGTTGTCGCGAACGCCGTGGTTGTGCGCGTACTGCCCGGTGAGGAACGTCGCCCTCGACGGGCAGCATAGCGGAAAGCTGACGACCGAGTTCGCGAACGTCACGCCGTGGCCACCGACGAGGCGCCTCGTCCGCGGCATCGCCCGCATCGTGTCGATCGCCTGGTCGTCGGTCATGACGACGACGATGTTCGGGGCGCTTTGTTCGTACTCGGCGGCCGGCTTCACGGGCGTCGTGGGAATGCGCTCTCTGCGCTCGACCAACACCAATGCGACGAGCAACGTCAGTCCGAGCCCCACGATGGCCCCCGCCATGCCGGCTCGCCGCGGAATGGCAGCGAGCACGGATGGCAACCTAGCAGAGCAGAGGGCCTCAGCCCCCGGAGCTCGCTGGCTCGTCGAGCCAGCGGTACAGCTGCTGGATGACGACCGATCCTTCGCCGACCGCGGGCGCCACGCGGCGCGCGGAGCCGTGGCGGACATCCCCGACGGCGAACACCCCCGGGACGCTGGTCTCGAACGGCATCGGCGGCCGCGGCAGCCGCCACCGCGACGCCGTGACGCCGTGGCGGTCGAGATCCGAGCCGGTGAGGACGTAGCCGCGCGCACCGCGCGCGATCGACCGTGGGAGCCACTCGGTGTGGGGACGGGCGCCGATCAGCACGAACAGTGCCGCCGTCTCGACGTCCTCGGTCGCGCCGGAGGAGTTGTCGCGGACGGTGATCCGCTCCAGCCGCCCCTCCCCGGTCGCGCCGACGACCTCCGAGCCGGTCCGAACGTCGACGTTCGCGGCCGCCTCGACCTCGCGCCGCAGGTAGTGCGACATGCACTGTGTGAGATCGCCCTCGCGGACGACGAGCGTCACGCGGCCGGCGAACCGAGACAACTGCATCGCCGCCTGGCCGGCGGAGTTTCCGCCGCCGACGACGTGGACGTGACGATCGCGCAGGGCCCGTACCTCGGAGTTCGAGGCGCCGTAGAACACCCCTTTCCCGGTCAGCGCGAGCAGCGACGGCACCTCGATCCGCCGGTACTTCACGCCCGTTGCCAACACCACCGCCCGCGCGGCGACCTCGGAGCCGTCGGCGATCGTAACCACGTGGCGCGTGGCCTCGGTTCGAAGCCCGGTGACCTCGCGCATGTGCACGAACTCGGTCCCCAGCACCCACGCCTGCTGGTAGGCGCGCTGGGCGAGCTCGGCGCCGCTGACCCCGCGCGAGAACCCGAGGTAGTTGCGGATCCGCGAGCTCGAGCCGGCCTGTCCCCCGATCGACTCGCGCTCGACCACGAGCGTGTCGAGGCCTTCGGAGGAGGCCGACACCGCGGCCGCCAGCCCCGCCGGGCCCGCGCCGACGACGAGGACATCGAACTCGCGGTCCACTTCCGGCTCCGTCTTGACCCCCCACGCCGCCGCGAGCTCGGTGTTGGTGGGGTTCTCGAGCACCTGGCCGCCCCGCAGCAGAACCACCGGCCCGCCGGCCGCGTCCCGTCCCGCCTCGGCGAGCAGCGACCGTCCCTGCTCGGAGTCGTGGGCCCAGAAGACGTGCGGGACGCCGTTCCGGGCGAGCAGGGTGCGGAGCTCATGCGCCCGCGGCGACCACTGCTCCCCGACGACGGCGACCTCGCGCGGGCCGAACGACCCGGCCTGGGCCCACTCGTGGATGAACTCCGACAGCGTTCGATGGAAGAGCTCGTCGGGCGAGCGCCACGGCTTCAGCAGGTAGTAGTCGATCTGCCCGAGGGCCATCGCGCGCAGGATCGCGTCGGCTGTCTCCCGATCCCCCCACGCTCCCCACTCGACGAGCAGCGCGCGCTTCGCGCTGGGGTGCAGCTCCTGCGCCCTGGTCAGGCACTCGGTCCCGGTCCGGTCGGGCATCCACTGGTCCGCCAGCACCACAGCGACGTCCTCGCCCGCCTCGCGCATCGCGTCGAGCTCGGCGCACGCCGCCGCCCCCGACCCGACGCACACGATCCGGTAGTCGCCGGCGTACCGCCTGACGAGCTCGCGCTCAATCCGCCCGAGGGTCTCCGGCTCGTCGTCGACGGCGAGCAGCACGGGCTTGTTGGCGCCGTTTCCGGCCTGCTCCATGGCTGCGGGCGATGCTACTCGCCGGCAGTCGACTCGAGGATCCGCCGCTTCTCGGCGGCGAGCTCGTCCTCGGACAGCATCCCTGACTCGCGCAGCCGGGCGAGGCGCTCGAGCTGTGAGACGCGCTGCTCGGCGGGCGACGCCGCAACCGCGGTGCCGGTCGCGACGCGCCGCTCGCGACGCTCCCGCATCCGGTCCGCGAGCGCTCGGGCGGACGCCTCAGGTGACCACATCGTCACCCGGTCGGGGAACTCGCGGATCACCTGGCGCCGCAGCACCTCGACGCCGAGGGCCAGCAGGACGATCAGCAGCAGCGAGGTGGGCAGCCGCCGCGTCGCCTCGGTCGGGCTCCACCAGAAGATCAGCACCAGCAGGACGGCGAGGCCCCCGTACGCGAAGCGAGGCTGGCGCAGGTAGGGGGTGACGCCCCGGCGCACCCACGTCGCCGCCGCCGACGGCCCCGCGAGCCACGCGACGAGCACGATCACGATCCCGTACGCGACGATCGCCTGCCCGGTCGCGACCAGCAGTGACGTGGCGATGTCCCACGTCGCCTGCGCCGGCCCCTCGGACGCGGCGGTGCCGGTGAGCGCGCCGACGACCGCATTCCCCGCGAGCGCGTGCGCGAACAGGACCAGGACCCCGACGACGACGAACGCGATCCCGACCGCGCGCAGCGCCTCGCGGCGCCACCCGCGGGCGACGTAGATCGCGACCGCGTACAGCGCTAGCGTGATCGCGGTCAGCCAGAAGGCGAGGATGCGGAGCAGCTCGACGCCGTCCTGCGCCGCCTGCAGCTCGTCGGAGCGCAGGATCTCGATCTCGGCGGCGTCGTCGGGAAGCTTGTCCGCGAGGTCGCCCCCGATCCCGACCTGCGCGCCGACCGTGGCGACGATCGTGCGCAGGTCCAGCGTCACGGCTCCGCCCTCGGTCGAGGCCCCCTCCAGGTCGTCGTCGAGGAGCGCGAGCAGGTTCTCGTGCGCGACCCGGTTGGCGTCCTCCCACGCCGCCTGGACCCGGGGCTGCTCGAGCGCCCTGCGGGCGCCCTCGGTGGCCGCCTGGCGGAGCCCGCCGGCCGCCGGCCCCGCGAGCCCGCGGATGTCCTCGGGCAGGCGCCGGGCGATCTGGCCCTCGACGTCCACGTGTTGGTAGAGCTGGGCGACGATGAAGTCGGCGACCGCGTCGCGGATCTCCTCGTTCTCGAGCAGCTGACTGCTCGTCCGCGTCCACGTGTCGGTCTCGAGCGCCTGACGCTTCACCCACAGCGCAAACACGGAGAAGAACCCGATCACCGACGCGAGGACGATGAGCGCGATCGCGATCGTGCGCCGCTGCGCGCCCGCGTCCGAGGCAACCCCGCTCATCGCCGCCGACGCTATCGGCCGCCGGGGACCGTGGCAAGGCCGGCCGCCCACGCCCGATCAAGCTCCGCGGCCTGCGCTCGACGTGGATCATCCTCGGCGCTCTTGGCGCTGCACGCGGTGGTGCTGACCGCGATCACGCTCGGATCGAGCCCAACCGCGACGCGTCGGCCTGACCCGCCTCAGGCTGGTCTTCGCGCCGAGGCGAGCTCCACGTATCCGACCTTGGAGCGCTCGAGCTCGATGATCTCGAACCCGTGCTCGCCGAGCGGTTCGAGCGGCTCGCGGAGCAGGTGGTCGCCGCCGAAGCGATGGACGAGCGGATCGAGGAGCCGCTGGACCGTGCGGACGACCTGGTCGGGCTGCGGACGTGCTCAGCGAGCACGAACCGACCGCCCGGGCGCAGCACGCGCTTGGCCTCGCGGACCGCCGCGGTGGTCGGGGATCGTGCACAGGCCGAAGGTGCACACCACGGTGTCGAAGGACTCGTCGGGAAACTCCAACCTCTCGGCGTCTCCGACGCGGATGTCGATCTCGCGCCCGACCTCCTGCGCCCGCCGGCGGCCGAGCGCCGCCATCTCGGGGCTCAGCTCGATGCCGGTGAGCGTCGTGCCCTCGGGGTAGCACGCGAGGTTCCGCGCCGTCCCGACCGCGATCTCCAGGACGTCGCCCCTCGCCCTCGAGCACGCCCACTGGCGCATCCCGCCGAACAGCAGCCGCTCGAACAGCGCCATCGTGCGGTCGTACTTCGGCGCCTGCTTGTCGAAGATCCGGCGGACTCGATCGGTCTCGTTCGGGACCGGACACGACTTACCGCGGCTCGGCAGCATCGTTCCTCCAAGTTCGGACAACGGACGTAATCTGAATAACGTGCACTATTTGAACTGTGCCGGCCCTCCTCACCCGCGAGCAAAGCCAGGAGAAGACGCGCGAAGAGCTGGTAGCGGCGGCGGCGAGGGTGTTCGCGCGCCGCGGATACCACCGCGCGACGGTCGACGAGATCGCGTCCGAGGCCGGGTACTCGACCGGGGCCGTGTACTCGAATTTCGACGGCAAGGAGGCGCTCTTCCTCGCGATCGCCGACCGCCAGGTCGAGGCGCGCGTCGCCGAGATCCGCGCCGTCGCCGACGCAGCCGAGGCGGACGAGGACGCCGACGTTGAGGCCGCGAGCCAGTTCCGCGCCTTCCTCGAGGCCGATCCGGACTGGCCGCTCCTGTTCTACGAGTTCTGGTGTTGAGCGTCCGCAGCCCGGAGCTCCAGGACGAGCTCGCGAAGCGCCGGGACGCGGTTCGCGACGCGCTCGCCGCTACGTTGGAACGCGTCGCCGCCGAGCTCGGATTCGAGCGCGGTTCCCCGCGCCGGCCCTGGCGACGGCGATCGCCGCGTCCCTGAACGGGCTCGCGTTCGAGCGCGCCGCCGATCCCGACGCTCTACCCGATGACGTCTTCGCCGAGTTCGTCACCGCGGTGCTCGGCTGCGCGATCAGCGCGGAGCAGTCGTGACCGAGCTTCCACCCGGGCCGCGGGCACCCGCCGTCGTCAACACCGCAAACCTGGTTCGGCGACCGCTCGAGTCGCTGCTCGGCTGGCACCGACGGTACGGCGACGTGTTCACGGTCGACTACCTGATCTTCGGCACCGGCGTCTACGTCGCCGACCCGGCCGCGATCCGCGACCTGCTGACGGGCGACCAGTCGGACCTGCGGGCCGGCGAGGCGAACGAGCCGCTCGCCCCGCTCGTCGGCGCCGAGTCGGTCCTCGTTCTCGACGGCGCCGAGCACCTTCGGCAGCGACGCCTGCTGCTGCCGCCGTTCCAGGGCTCCGCGGTGCACGCGTTCCGCGACGTGATCCGCGACGTCGCCGCGGCGGAGGTCGAGCGCTGGAGCCCGGGGTCGGAGATCGTGATGCGCGACCGGATGCGGGCGCTGACGTTCGAGGTCATCTGCCGGGCCGTGTTCGGGGTCGTCGAGCCCGAGCGGATCGAGCGCCTCCGAGCCGTCCTGCTCCCGGTCATGGACATCGGGCCGTTCACATCGTTCCTGCCCCGGCCGCTGCGGCGCGACCTCGGGCCGCTGAGTCCGTGGGGCCGGCTGCAGCGCCGGCTGAGAAGGGCCGACGAGCTCCTGTACGCGGAGATCGACCGGCGCCGCCTCGAGCCGGGGCTCGAGGAGCGCAAGGACGTTCTCTCGCTGCTGCTGCGGGCGCGCGACGAGGACGGCGCGCCGATGACCGAGACCGAGCTGCGCGACGAGCTGATGACGATGCTCCTGGCGGGACATGAGACGACCGCGACCGCGCTCGCGTTCGCGTTCGACCTGCTGCTGCGGCACCCGCACGTCCTGGCCCGGCTTCGCGACGAGCTCGCCACCGACGCCGGCGACGATGACTACCTCGACGCGGTCGTGACCGAGAGCCTGCGGCTGCGCCCGGTGATCGACGCCGCCGAGCGGACGCTGACCAAGCCGCGCGTGGTCGGCGGGTACGAGCTTCCCCCCGGGATCAGGGTCTATCCGGCGATCGTCGTCGTGCAGCGGCGCGAGGACCTGTACCCGGAGGCCGACCGGTTCCGTCCCGAGCGCTTCCTCGACGGCGGCGCCGAGTCGTATGCCTGGCTTCCCTTCGGCGGCGGGATCCGCCGCTGCATCGGCGCCGCGCTGGCGCAGGCCGAGATGGCCGAGGTGATCAGGACGGTGGTCTCGAGCGTCGAGCTGAGGCCCGTCCGCCCGCAGGCCGATCCGGTGGTGATGAAGGGGATCACGCTCGTGCCCCGTCACGGCACCCCCGTTGCGGTCCAGGGTGTGGCGTCGTCCGGCCGCGCCGTCGCCCAGGTGCCCGCGCGCTGAGATTCGATCGCGGCAAACGTGCCATTCGCGACTGGCTCTAGATCGCGGCGGTCGCCGCACGTACGCTTACGGCGTGCTATTTCGTCAGCTCCTCAAGGACGACACCGCGTGCGCCTCCTACCTGCTCGGTTGCACGACCGCGGGTGAGCTCGCCGTCGTCGACCCGCACGCCGATCTCGTAGACGACTACATCGACGGCGCCGAGCGCCATGGCTCGAGTATCAAGGCGGTGCTGGAGACCCACGTCCAGGCGGACCACGTCTCCGGGCTTCCGGGGCTCGTCGAGCGGACGGGCGCGACCGCATACGTGCCCGAGGGCGCCGGGGTAGAGTTCGAGCACCACCCGCTCGCCGACGGCGAGCTTGTGACGCTCGGCAACACCGTGGTCCAGGCAGTGTCGACGCCCGGCCACGCCGCGGCGCATCACTCCTACCTCGTCACCGACCATCGCCGCGGCGATGCGCCGTGGATGGTGCTCACCGGCGACGCGCTGCTGGTCGGCGCCGCCGGCCGTCCCGACCTCCACGCCCACGGCGATAGCACCGCCGAGGAGATGGCGGGTCAGCTCTACGACTCGATCACGGGGCGGCTGCTCGAGCTCCCCGACCACCTGCTGATCTATCCCGGCCACTACTCGGGCTCGGTGTGCGGCAGCGGCCTCTCCGGCCACCCCGCGTCGACGGTTGGGTTCGAGCGCCGCCACAACCGCGTGCTTCGCGAGCCCAGGGAGGCGTTCGTCGCCGCGCTGCTCGAGGAGATCCCACCGGCGCCGGACGACCAGGCCGCCATCGTCGCGGCCAACCGCGACGGCCGGCGGCTGGCGCGGCGAGCTTGAGCGCCCGAGCCGTCGAGCTCGGTCTGCGCGAGAATGCCGCCCAGTTCGCGCTCCTGGTCGCGGTCAACGCGCTCGTCGGCGCGATGGTCGGCCTCGAACGCTCGACGCTGCCCGTGGTCGGCGAGCAGGAGTTCGGGCTCACCTCGAGCGTCGTGGTGCTGTCGTTCATCGTCGCCTTCGGGCTCGCGAAGTCGCTCACCAACCTCGGCGCCGGAGCGCTCGCGGAGCGGGTGGGCAGGCGGCGCCTGCTGATCGCGGGGTGGACGGTCGCGCTCCCGGTGCCGGTGCTGGTCGCCGTGGCTCCAAGCTGGTCGTGGATCGTCGCCGCGAACGTCCTGCTCGGGATCAACCAGGGCCTGGCGTGGTCGATGACAGTAGTGATGAAGATCGACCTCGTGGGCCCGAGGCGCCGTGGCCTCGCGCTTGGGCTGAACGAGGCCGCAGGCTACGGCGGCGTCGCGCTGGCGGCGGCGGTCAGCGGAGTGCTGGCGAGCGAGCTCGTCGCCCGCGACGTGCTCGTAGTCGGGGCCCTCGCCGTCGCCGTGGTCGGCCTCGCGGCGTCGGTCGCGCTCGTCCGCGACACCTCCTCCCACGCGGCGCTCGAGCAGTCGCGCGACCATGCGGCGGCGGACGCCGCGGCGCCGTCGCTTCGGCGGGCCTTCCCCGCCGCTACGTACCGCGAGCCGGCGCTTCGCTCCTGCTCCCAGGCCGGGCTCGTCAACAACCTCAACGACGCACTCGCGTGGGGGCTGGTGCCGCTGTTCCTCGCCGCGGGCGGTGCGAGCCCGGGACAGATCGGGCTCGTCGCGGGGCTGTATCCCGCAGTGTGGGGCATCGGCCAGATCTACGCGGGCCACTGGTCGGACCGCGTAGGCCGGAAGCCGCTGATCGTCGCCGGGATGCTGGCCCAGGCGGTGGCACTGGTCGCGCTCGCCGCCTCGGGCGGGGGAGTCGCCGTCGCGGCGGCCGCGGCGGCCGCGCTCGGCGTCGGCACCGCGCTCGTGTACCCGACGCTGATCGCCGCGGTCTCGGACGCGGTCGCGCCGGTGGCGCGACCGCCGATGGTTGGCGTGTACCGCTTCTGGCGCGACATGGGGTACGTCGCCGGAGGGCTCGTCGCGGGCCTTCTCGCCGACGCGATCGACTTCGAGGGCGCGATCCTGGTCGTCGCCGGGCTGACGGCGGCGTCGGGGCTGTGGGTTGCGATGGACCTCCCCGCGGCCCGACCGTCAGGTCGGCCGCTGCGGGTGCGGCCCCTTTAGACGCTCAGGACTTGCGCGCCAGCAAGGAGACGCTCTTGACGCCGTACTTCTCGCTCGCGTTCCGCGCCCGCTCCGAGATGAAGTGGTACGGGTTCGGCCGGAGCTCGTCGATCCGCAGGCCCGCCGACTCGATCGCGTCGCGATAGGCGTCCTGCTGGGCGGCGCCGCCGATGCACGACGCCCAGAGGCTCGCGTCGCACACGATTGACTCCTTGAGCTGCTGCTCGCTGACGATGTCCGCAAGCGCCAGACGCCCGCCGGGCCGCAGCACGCGAGCGACCTCCGCGAACACGCGGTCCTTCTCGGGGCTGAGGTTGATGACCCCGTTCGAGATCACGCAGTCCACGCTCGCGTCGTCGGTTGGCAGCCGCTCGATCCTGCCCTCCCGGAACTCGACCTGCCCGAAGCCGGCTTCGTCCGCCAGCGCGCGCGCCTTGTCGAGCTGCTCCGTGGTGAAGTCGATCCCGACCACGTCGCCGCCGTCGCCGACCTCGAGCGCGGCGAAGAAGACGTCCATTCCCGAGCCGCTGCCGAGGTCGATCACCGTCTCCCCCTGCTTCAGGTCGGCGAGGTCGAAGAAGTACCCGACGCCGGCGAACGACTCGATCGCGCCGTCGGGAATGCGGTCGAGAGTCTCGGCCGGATATCCGAGCCGCGTCGCG
>DATHVJ010000208.1:0-5523 GCA_035461345.1 Solirubrobacterales bacterium
GGGGCGTTAGTGTGCGAAGCCCTCGAAGCCGCCGGGCTGCGGGAGTAGGGCACGACACTTGTTCTGCCCTGTCGGCTGGACTAGCTGTAAGACCCGAGCGGGTTGTTCAGCTCGCGTAAGCGAGCCGCGGGCGTCTTGCGGCCGAGGGAGCCGTGTGGACGCTTGAAGTTGTAGCGCCAAAGCCACCCGTCGAGGGCGGCGGTCCGCTCCGCAGAGCCGCGGTAGATCGCGCCGTAGGCCCAGCCGCCGAGCAGCGTGCGGATGAAACGCTCGGCCTTGCCGTTGGTCTGCGGCCGGCGCGGCCGGGTGCGCAGGTGGCGGATGCCGAGCATCCGGCACGCGATCGCGTGGACCGCCGAGCGGTAGGCGGAGCCGTTGTCTGTCAGCACGCGCTCGACCTCGACTCCGTGGCGGCCAAAGAAGCGCACCGCGCGGCGCAGGAAGCCCGCCGCGGTGGTCGCCCGCTCGTCGCCCAGCACCTCGACGTAGGCGAGCCGGGTGGCGTCGTCGACGCAGACGTGGACGAACTCCCAGCCGACCGTATGACGGCGCACGCCGGCGCGGTCGGTGCGGCGTGGGGTGTAGTGCTTGCGCCCCGTCGCTCGGTGTCCGGCGCCGCGCTCGATCCGTCCCAGCTTCTTGACGTCGACATGGACGAGCTCGCCGGGGCGCGAGCGCTCGTAGCGGCGGGCGGGCTCGAGTCCGATCCGCCCCAGCCGGCCCAGACCCGTGCGGGTGAGGATCCCCGACACGGTGGTCTCGGGCATCGCGAGGACCTCGGCGATCTCGGCGCCCGTGAAGCGCAGCCGGCGCAGGGCGCAGATCGCCGCGATGCGGTCCTCGGGGGTGCGGTTGTGGACGCGGCGGGCGGCCGAAGGGCGGTCCAGCAGGCCGGCCTCGCCTTCCGCCAGGTAGCGGGCGACCCACTTGCGGGCGGTCGGCCCGCTGACTTCGGCGGCCGCGGCCGCCTTCGTCAGCGACCAATGCTCGTCGACGACCCGTCGGACCAGGAGCCTGCGCCTGTTCAGGCTGAGCGCGGCGTTAGCGTGAAGCTTCATCCGGTGACCTCCTTGAGGCTGGGTTGGGGTTGCACCCCCAGCCTTCAAGGGGGCCCGGATGAAACAACGGGCTCAGGGATTACAGCTAGCGGGTCGCGCCGGGGCGGCGGCGCGGCACCGGCGGGAGCACGGCTGTGACGGGTCGCTGGCGCCGCGGCAGCCGCGAGGTTTCGTCCGCGGCGCGCGTGATCCAGGCGACGATCGCGACGACGGCGATGATCGCGCCGACGACGCCGTACACCCACCACGCGAACAGGCCGACGAGAACCAGCGACACGCCCAGCGCGAGCAGGGGCGGCAGCCACGAAGGGCGCGGCGGGTAGATGAGCTCCGTGGGCTCGGGGGGCAGTCCGCGCGCCGGGCTCATCTCACGCGATGTAGAGGACCGCGAACACGAAGCTAATCCCGAAGGCGACGATCGCCAGCGACGCCAGCAGCATTCCGGCCCGGAGGTTCTTGTAGGCGCCGTGGCGATCCATCTCAGCTGACTCTATCCAACGCCATCGCTGCGAACAGCAGCGCGAGATACGCGAGCGAGGCGAGGTAGACGTGCAGCGCCGCCCGCCGCGAGGGGCGAAGCCAGAGGCGCGCGGCGAGCCCGGCGAACGCGGCCCCGAGCGCCAGCGCCGAGATCAGATAGGAGAGCCCGAGCAGCCCGCCGACGACCGGCACGAGCGAGGACGCGACGAGCACGAACGAGTACAGGAGGATGTGGCGGCGGGTGGCCGCCTCGCCGCGCACCACGGGCAGCATCGGGACGCCCGTGCGCGCGTAGTCGTCCTTAATCAGCAGCGCGAGCGCCCAGAAGTGGGGCGGGGTCCACAGGAAGACGACCGCGAACAGGTACAGCGCCCCGATCTCGAGCCCGCCGGTGGCGGCCGCCCAGCCGACCAGCGGGGGGACGGCGCCCGCGGCTCCGCCGATGACGATGTTCTGCGGCGTCGACGGCTTCAGCCACAGGGTGTAGACGATCGCGTACCCGAGGAGGCCCGCCAGCGCGAGAGCGGCGGCGAGGACGTTGACCGCAAGTGCGAGCTCCGCGACAGCCGCGGCCCCGAGCGCGATCCCGAAGGCGAGCCCGTGCAGCGGGGGGATCCGGCCGCTGGCGAGCGGGCGCCCGCGCGTCCGCGCCATGCGGGCGTCGGCGTCGCGCTCGAGGTAGTGGTTGATCGCCCCGGCGCCGCCGGCGGCGAGGTATCCGCCGAGGACCGTCCACAGCACGATCGACAGCGCGGGGCCGGTCGGGTCGGCGACGAACATCGACGCCACGGTCGTGAGCAAAAGCAGCGAGATGATCCGCGGCTTGGTCAGCGCGACGTAGTCGCGCGCGACGGCGCCCGCGGAGCGTCCGGCGCCGACCCGGCGGACCGCCGGCGACGGAGCATGCGCGGCATCCGCCATCTCGGTGGCCGCCGCCCGTCTCGCCATCTCGGTCGCGCTCTCCACTACGGCTGGGTTGTCTGGGGGATCGTCGTGGTCGAGGCGGCCCCGGGCTCCGCGGGGCGTGACGGCATCCGCCCCGCGGCCGGCACGGGCAGGAGCTCCATCGCCGCGTAGAACACGGTGCTCCACAGCAGGGTTCCGACGGTCAGGTGGGCGACGACGAGCTCGCCGTGCTTGCCGAGCCACACGTTGAGCGCCCCGAGCAGGATCTGGACGGCGAGAAGCCCGACCGCGAGCGGCAGCGCCGCCGACCGCACGCCGCGCCGGCGCGCGACCGCGACCAGCGCCAGCACGGCGATCGCGGCGAGGTACATGAGCACGCGATGGGTGAGGTGCACGTCGACCATCTCGTCCATCCCGAACGGCAGGACCTCACCTGCGCAGCCCGGGAACTCCTTCCCGCACGCCAGGTGCGCGCCCGCGACGGGAGCGCCCTCGGCGCCCTCGCCCTCGGTCCCGGCCATGTAGCCGCCGGCGACGATCGTCGCGAACAGCAGCACCACCGCGGTGACCGCCAGCGGCCGCAGCGCACCGCCGGCTTTGGCGGCGGCCGGGCTGCCCTCCATCGTCGCGCGCCGCACCGCGATCAGGATCGCGAGCAGCACCATCGCCAGGCCGAGATGCGCCGCGACCAGCACTTCGTGCAGGTTGTTCTCGACGGTCAGCCCGCCGAGCGCCGCCTGCACGAGGACGAGCACGCCGGCGGCCACGGTCCCGCGGACCAGCCACCGGTGGGCGCGCAGCCGCGTCAGCGCCCTCCACGCGAGGACCAGGATCAGGATCGCGACCACGCCGGCGGCGACGCGGTGCGTGAACTCGATCACGGCGTTGGTCTCGATGAAGGGGACGACACGGCCGCCGCACAGGGGCCACCCGTGGGTGCCACTGCCCGCGGGGCCGCAGCCGAGACCGGAGTCGCTCACGCGAACGACGCCCCCGATCACGATCAGGACGAACGTGGCGACGATCGTGAGGTTGACGAGACCTCGGAACCGCGCGAGGTCAGCCCCGCCCTGGTCGGCGACCCTGTGCATCCGTTTCAGGCTACAGGCGGCCCTGCCTGCCTCGCCGGCTCCGCCTGCGGCCGCTCAGAGACCTCGGAGCGGCGCTCGACGGCCTCGCGGATGTCGCGCAGCGGCTCGGCCCCGCGGACGTCCGGGATCACGTCGTAGTTGTGGGGGGGCGGAGGCGAGAGCGCGAACCACTCCAGGGTCGATCCCCGCCACGGGTCTGCTCCGGCCCGCACCCCTCGCCGCGCGGAGTAGGCCGCGTTGCCGAGCGTGAGCAGGATCCCGCCGGCGAGGACGAACGCGCCGATGCTGGCGACGAGGTTGTACGCGCCGAGGTCGTCGCCCTCGTAGTACCTGTAGACGTCGACGGGCTGCCCGTCGAGCCCCGCTAGCGCCATCCCGATCGCCATCAGGTGGACGCCGACGAGGATCGTCAAGAACGAGGCCCGCGCCAGCCCCTCGCCCATCAGCCGCCCGGTCAGCTTCGGGAACCAGTAGTACAGCGCCGCGAACCCACCGAACACCGCGCCCCCGACCAGGGCATAGTACGTGTCCGCCTGCGCGACCGTGGTGCTGTCCAGCAGCCATCCGACGGGGATCACCGAGTAAGTGAGCTCGCCGGCGAGACCGAACGCCATCGTGCTGATCGCCCCGAGCGCGAACAGCAGCGGCGACCGCAGCCGGAGGGCCCCGCGCCAGATCGTGGCGAGCCAGTTGAAGATCAACAGCCCGATCGGGACCGTCAGCGCGACCGCGGCCGTCATCGCGAAGTAGGTCCACCCGACAGGGATCGGCGCCGTGTACATGTTCTGCATCCACGCCAGCGGGCCGAGCACGCCGACGGCGATCAGGGAGCCGACGATCGTGCGGTGGCTGAAGATCGGCTTGCCCGAGAACGTCGGCAGGATCTCGGAGATCGCGCCGAACGCGAACAGCAGGATCACGACGTAGGCGCCGGTGAAGAAGAACCAGCTCAGGTGCTGCCACAGGATCGGCGAGCCGCCCTCGCCGGCGTCGAAGAAGACGCCGTCGAACTGGCGGTCGATCAGCAGCATCGCGCACGCGGCGACCATCACCGCGCCGGTGACGACCACCACGTAGCCGCCGACAGCCGCCGCCCACGAGAACAGCGGCATCCGTCGCCATGCCATGCCGGGAGCGCGCTGGGTGTGGATCGTCGCCAGCAGGTTGATCGCGAAGACGACGAACCCGAGCGTCGCCAGGCCGACGCCGACGATCCACGCGTCCACCCCCGCGGTGGGGGAGAAGACCGTGTCGGAGAGCGGCGGCAGCGGGTTGGTCCCGGCGTCGGGCGGGCGGTACAGGAAGCTCGCGTAGAGCGTGATCCCGCCGGCGAGGTAGAGCCAGAAGCTGAGCGCTCCGAGGCGTGGGAACGCGGTCGCGCGGGCGCCGATCTGGAGCGGGACGACGTAGCCCATCAGTCCGAGCGCCAACGGGACGCCGAACAGGACTACCGCCGTCGCCCCGTATGCCGACAGGAGCTGGTCGAAGATCTCCGCCGAGATCATCGTGTTGTCGGGCACGATCAGCTGCACCCGCATCAGCACCAGCTCGAACACCGCCAGCACGAGGAAGCTGAGCGCCGCCGCGATGTACAGCACGCCGACCGCCTTGTGGTCGCCGCTGGTCGCGAGCTTGACCCACGCCGGGCGCTGGTCGGAATAGCCGTCGGTGACGACCTCGGGGCGCGCGGGAGAGATCGCGGTCGGCGGGGGCGTCACTGAGGCGCCTCCTCCGCTGCAGCCGCGGCCTCCGCCTCCACCCGCTCCTGGATCGCCTCCTGGGCCTGCTGGATGCCTTCGCCCTGCTGCTCGAGCCACGCCTCGTACTCGGGCACCGGGACGGCTCTGACCCGGGCCCGCATCGTCGCGTAGCCCGGCCCCGAGAAGGCCGCCGACTGGCCCTCGTAGGTGCCCTCCTCGTCGGCGCGGAACCACGTCTGGTTGCCGCGGCCGGGAACGGCGTCGAACTTGCCGCCGAGCTCCGGGATC
>DATHVJ010000209.1:0-2469 GCA_035461345.1 Solirubrobacterales bacterium
CTCGCGTTCATCGCGCTGCTGCCGTTCCAGACCGACCTGCTGGGCAACTACTTCGAGAACCCGATCTCGATCGTCGTCTATGCCACGAACGTCGCGATCATCAGCGGGATGGAGGTGGTGCTGTTCCGCAGGGCATACCGCGCCGACCTCCTCGCCGACCCGATGCCCGAGGACGTCTACCGCTGGGGCGTAGTCGGCGCGTCGTCGCCGGTGCTCCTGTTCGCGCTCTCGATCCCGATCGCGTTCCTGAGCACCGCGGTGGCCGCAGCCGTGTGATTCCTCGCGGGCCCGCTCGGCATCGTCATGGGCCACTACGAGCCCGACGAGGCGAAGGAGTACTTCCGGTGAGCGGAGAGGGTGGGATTCGAACCCACGAGGCAGCTAGCGCCGCCCACGCGATTTCCAGTCGCGCTCCTTAAGCCACTCGGACACCTCTCCGAGGCGTCCAAGGGTAACCGCCGCTACGCGGGGGCCGGAACGTCGGGGAGGCGGTCGAGCGCGGCCTCCATGTCCGCCTCGGAGAACTCGAGGTCCTCGAGCTCGCCCGACAGGTAAGCCTCGTACGCGGACATGTCGAAGTGGCCGTGCCCCGACAGCCCGATCAGGATCACCCGCTCCTCGCCCGCCTCCTTTGCGGCCTCGGCCTCGTCGAACGCGGCGCGCAGCGCGTGCGCGGGCTCGGGGCCGGGGATGATCCCCTCGGCGCGCGCGAAGCGGATCGCGGCCTCGAACGCCGCCGTCTGCGGCACCGCCTTCGCCTCGACCACGCCCTCCTTGACCAGCGCGCACAGGCTGGGCGCGTCGCCGTGGTAACGCAGCCCGCCGGCGTGGACCGGCGGCGGGACGAAGTCGTGCCCGAGCGTGTACATCGGCATCAGCGGGGTCAGCCCGACGGTGTCGCCGAAGTCGTACCGGTACGCCCCGCGGGTCAGCGTCGGGCACGCGGCCGGCTCGGCCGCTACGAACCGCGCCCCGGCGTCCTCGCGCAGGTTGCGGCGCACGAATGGGTAGCTAAGGCCAGCGAAGTTGGACCCGCCGCCGACGCAGCCGACGACGACGTCGGGGTACTCGCCGGCGAGCTCGAGCTGCGCCAGGCATTCCTGGCCGATGACCGTCTGGTGCAGGCAGACGTGGTTGAGCACCGATCCGAGCGAGTAGTTGGTGTTGTCGCTGCCCGCCGCGACCTGGACCGCCTCCGAGATCGCGATTCCGAGGCTCCCCGTAGGGTGCTCCGCCTGGGAGCGGCCCGCGTCGGTCAGCTCCGAAGGGCTGCGGTGCACGGTCGCGCCCCACGTCTCCATCATCACCCGGCGGTACGGCTTCTGGTCGTAGGAGATCCCGACCATGAACACCTCGCACTCGAGCCCGAACATCCCGCATCCCAGCGCCAGTGCCGAGCCCCACTGGCCGGCGCCGGTCTCGGTCGCGAGCTTCTTGACCCCCGCCTGCTTGTTGTAGAACGCCTGCGCGACCGCCGTGTTCGGCTTGTGCGAGCCCGCCGGCGAGACCCCTTCGTACTTGTAGTAGATGTGCGCGGGGGTGTCGAGCGCCCGCTCCAGGCGCCGCGCGCGATGCATTGGCGTTGGCCGCCACAGCCGGTACGCGTCCAGCACCTCGTCGGGGATCGGGATCTCGGGCTCGGCCGAGACCTCCTGCTCGATCAGCCCCATCGGGAATATCGGCGCCAGGTCGTCGGGCCCGACCGGCTCCTTGGTGGCCGGGTGGAGCGGTGGGAGCGGCGTCCCCGGAAGGTCCGGCATCAGGTTCACCCACACCTCGGGGATCTCGGATTCGGGCAGCAGGAACTTGGTGCTCTCCTCCACGGGCGCGATTCTATGCCTCACGTCGCGGCGGCTGACCTAAGATCCGATCCGTGCCCGAGAACGGAACCTGGAGCGTCTACCTGTCCGGCGAGATCCACTCCGACTGGCGCGAGCGAATCGCCGAGGGCGTGCGCAAGGCCGGGCTCGACGTGAACCTGCTGGCGCCGGTGACGGACCACTCCGCCTCGGACGACGTCGGGGTCGACATCCTCGGGCCGGAGCAGGAGGGATTCTGGAAGGACCACAAGGGCGCCGGCGTCAACGCGGTCCGTACGCAGACGCTGCTGCGACGCTCCGACGTCGTCGTCGTCCGGTTCGGCGACAAGTACCGGCAGTGGAACGCGGCCTTCGAGGCGGGCTACGCCGCCGCCCTGGGCAAGCCGATCGTCACCCTCCACGACGCCGACCTGACCCACGCGCTGAAGGAGGTCGACCGCGCCGCGATGGCGACCGCCGAGAGCCCCGAGCAGGTGGTGGAGATCCTGCGCTACGCGGTCGACGGTCCCTCGTAAGCGTCCGCGCTACGGGCGCGAATCCACCGTCTGGCTCGCGGTCGCCGCGCCACGCTAGCCTTGTCGCGGCCGCTTTCGAGGCCATCTCGGAGGGGTGGCAGAGTGGTTGAATGCGGCGGTCTCGAAAACCGTTA
>DATHVJ010000210.1:0-45815 GCA_035461345.1 Solirubrobacterales bacterium
TCGGGGGTCGGTTCGTCAAGGACGCCGACCCCGACATCGTCGAGTCGCTGCGCCAGCGCGGACGGCTGCTGCGCGCCGAGACCTACGAGCACGCGTATCCGCACTGCTGGCGCTGTGAGACCCCGCTGCTGTACTACGCGAAGTCGAGCTGGTACATCCGCACTACCGACGTCCGCGACCGGATGCTGGCCGAGAACGAGCAGATCGACTGGCATCCGGAGCACATCAAGCACGGCCGGTTCGGCAAGTGGCTGGAGGGGAACGTCGACTGGGCGCTTTCGCGGGAGCGCTACTGGGGCACGCCGCTGCCGATCTGGGAGTGCGCGCGCGCCGAGTGCGAGGAGCGGTTCTGCGCGGGGTCGATCGACGAGCTGCGACAACGGGGCGGCGACGTCGCGGACGACCTCCACCGCCCGTACATCGACGAGGTCGTGCTGCGGTGCGAGGCGTGCGGGGGTGAGATGCGCCGGGTCGAGGAGGTGATCGACGCCTGGTACGACTCGGGGTCGATGCCGTTCGCGCAGTTCCACTACCCGTTCGAGGGGAGGGAGCTCTTCGAGGAGCGGTTCCCGGCCGAGTTCATCTGCGAGGCGATCGACCAGACCCGCGGCTGGTTCTACTCGCTGCTCGCGGTGTCGACGCTTGTGTTCGACATGGCCAGCTACCGCCACTGCGTGTGCCTGGGGCTGATCCTCGACCCCGAGGGGCAGAAGATGTCGAAGAGCCGCGGCAACGTCGTCGAGCCCGGCGAGGTGATCGACCGTCACGGCGCCGACGCGCTGCGGTGGTACTACCTCACCTCGCAGCGGCCGTGGGCGGGCTACCGGTTCTCGGTCGAGACGGTAGGCGAGACGGTGCGCCAGTTCATGCTGACGCTGTGGAACACGTACTCGTTCTGGGTCCTGTACGCGAACGCCGAGGGGATCGATGCGGGGAACGCTCCCGGCCTTCCCGACGAGCCAAGTGACCTCGATCGTTGGGCGCGGTCCAGATTGCAGGGGGCGATCCGCGAGGCCACCGACGCGCTCGAGCACTTCGACTCCGTCCGCGCCGGGAGGGCGATCGCGGCGTACGTCGACGAGCTCTCGAACTGGTACGTGCGGCTGTCGCGCCGACGCTTCTGGGACGGGGACCGGGCGGCGTTCGCGACCCTGCGCCGGTGCCTGCTCGACGTAGCCGCGCTGCTCGCCCCGTTCACGCCCTTCCTCGCCGACGAGATGTATCTCAACCTCGCCGGCGGCGAGGACGAGGAGCTGGGATCCGCGCCCGACTCGGTCCACCTGCTCGACTACCCGCAGCCCGACGAGGCGGTCGAGGACGGCGACCTCGAGCTCGGGATGGAGGCGGTCCGCCGCGCGGTCGAACTCGGGCGGGCGGCGCGGGCGCAGGCCGGCGTCAAGGTGCGCCAGCCGCTGCGAAAGGCTGTGATCGTGGCCACCGACCGCGAGCGGGAGCAGATCGAGCGCCTCGCGGACCTGGTGTCCTCGGAGCTCAACGTGAAGGAGCTCGAGTTCGTCTCCGAGGAGGCGGAGCTGGTCACCTACGAGGTGAAGCCGAATTACCGCTCGCTCGGCCCGCGGTTCGGGAAGCTGATGCCCCAGGCGGCGGCCGCCGTCCAGGCGCTCGACCCCGCGTCGGTCGCCGAGGCCGTCGCCGGGGAGCGCAAGGTCGGGATCCAGGTGAACGGGTCCGAGCACGAGCTCGACCCCGACGACGTGACGCTCGTGCTGCAGCCACTCGACGGCTACCAGGTGGAGGCCGAGTCCGGGCGCGCCGTGGCGCTGGCGCTCGAGCTCGACGACGAGTTGCGGCGCGAGGGACTCGCGCGCGAGATCGTGCACGCGGTCCAGAACGCGCGCAAGGAGGCCGGCCTCGAGATCACCGACCGGATCGAGCTGCGGCTGGGCGGTGACCAGGGGCTCCTCGAAGCGGCCCGGGCGCACGAGCAGTACGTCGCCGGCGAGACGCTGGCGACCGCGGTCTCATATGACGCCGCGGACACCGCCGCGGCCCGGATCGAGGGCCGCGAGCTCGCGATCGGCGTGTCGAGGTCGGGCTAGGCGAGCGCCGGCTCGAGCTCGGCCTCGAGCCGCTTCTTGGGCAGCGCGCCGATGACCTTCTTGACCTCCTGGCCGCCCTTGAACACGATCAGGGTCGGGATCGAGAGCACCTCGTAGGCCGCAGCCGTCTGCTGGTTCTCGTCGACGTTGAGGCTGACGATCCGCAGGTCGTCGCGCTCGGCGTCGATCTCCTCGAGGATCGGGTGGACCACCCGGCATGGCCCGCACCACGGCGCCCAGAAGTCGACCAGGACCGGGGTCTGGGAGTCGAGCACCTCGGACTGGAAGTTGGCGTCGGTCACGTCGGGTAGCTGTCCGGGCACGGGAGGTCTCCTGTCGATGTCGGGGACGTCGCTTTACAAAGTATAGTAACCGGGCTTCGCCAATCTCCGCGCAAGCATAGGTTGATCAGCGGCGTCGGCGCGCCCGGAGGGCCGGCACCCGCAGCGCCGCCTCGGCGACGATCGCGCCGGTCATCTTCGATTCCCCCACCCTGCGGTCGCGAAACGTGATCGGAACCTCGACGACGGTGAATCCCGCCGCGTGGGCGCGGTAGGTCATCTCGACCTGGAACGCGTAGCCCTGCGATCGGACCGAGTCGAGCTCGATCCCCTCGAGCGCGGCACGGCGCCAGCACTTGAAGCCGCTCGTCATGTCGTGGACCCGCATGCCCAGGACGGCACGGGCGTAGCGGCTACCCCAGCGGCTGATCACGCGGCGTCCGGGGCCCCAGTCGGCGACCCGGCCCCCGGTGACATAGCGAGAGCCGACGACCAGATCGGCGTGGCGCGCCGCCGCGACGAGGCTCGTCAGCTCGGCCGGGTCGTGCGAGAGGTCGGCGTCCATCTGCACGATCAGCTCGGCGCCGCCGTCGAGGGCGTGGCGGAAGCCCGCCAGGTAGGCGGGACCGAGGCCGAGCTTCTCGCCGCGGTGCAGGACCGCGACGTTGTCGTGACGCTCGGCGAGCGAGTCCGCAAGCTCCCCCGTCCCGTCGGGGGAGGAGTCGTCGACCACCAGCACGCGACGAGGCGGCCGCAGCTCCACCCGAATGGCCTCGACCAGCGGCTCGATCGTGTCGGCCTCGTTGTAGGTAGGAACGACGACCCACACGAAGGGGGCGGTGGCGGACGCCATGGGCGCAATAAGTTAGGTGGAATGCCCACCCGATCGCCGTCAAACGCCGAGATCGCCGCCGCGCTGGCGGAGCTGGGAACGCTGTACGAGCTCGACGGCGCCGTGCGCTACCGCGTCAACGCCTACCGCGACGCGGCGCGGGTGATTCGCGACAGCCCGGTATCTGTCGCCGAGCTGGCGCGCGAGGGTCGCGCAACCGAGCTCCCCGGAGTCGGGAAGACCCTGCAGGAGAAGATCGTCGCGCTGATCGACACGGGGTCGATCCCCGCCGCCGACAAGCTCAAGCAGCGCTTCCCGGCATCGCTGGTCGAGGTGACGCTGGTGCCCGGGATCGGGGCCCGAACCGCGCGGCGTCTCCACGATGAGCTGGGGATCGCCGACCTGGAGCAGCTCCGCGAGGCGGCGGGGGCGGGGCGACTCCGCGACGTGCGAGGCCTCGGGGCAAAGGCCGAGGAGAACGTGCTCGTGTCCGTGGAGCGGCTCGAGCGCGAGGGGGTTGCGGAGCGGCGACTGCTGTCCGACGTGCTCTCGGTCGCCGAGCAGCTTGCCGACGGCCTGGGGCAGGTTCCAGCTGCGGGCGAGGTGACGGTCGCCGGATCCGCGCGCCGCATGGCCGAGACGTGCAAGGACGTCGACCTGATCGCCACGACCACGGATCCCGAGGCGCTCGGCGCCGCGCTCGCCTCCGACCCGCTGGCGGCGCTCGCCGGAGCGGCCGGCGACGCGGGCGCCCGCGTGGTGACCCACAACGGGATCACGGTCGAGCTCCGCATCGCCGAGCCCGAGGAGTACGGAAACCTGCTCCAGCACTTCACCGGCTCCGCCGAGCACAACGTGAAGCTGCGCGAGCGCGCGGTGGCCCGCGGGCTGTCGGTGTCCGAGCACGGGATCAAGGACGTCGAGTCCGGCGAGGTCACCCGGTGCACGACCGAGGCGGAGGTGTACGAGCGGCTTGGCCTCCCGTACATCGAGCCCGAGCTGCGCGAGGGCGGGGGCGAGCTCGAGGCGGCCGAGGAGGGAACGTTGCCCGACCTGGTGACGCAGGACGACATCCGCGGCGACCTCCACTGCCACACAACCCTCTCCGACGGGCACAACACGCTCGAGGAGATGGCCGACGCCGCCCGCGAGCGCGGCTACTCCTACCTCGCGGTGACCGACCACTCGGCGACCCACGGGTTCGGCAACGACGTCCAGCCCGACGCCCTGCGGGCGCGGATCGAGGAGGTCCGCCGGCTAGACAGGCGCCTGCGCGGCTTCAAGCTTCTGGCGGGGACCGAGACGAACATCCTCCCCGACGGCTCGCTCGACTACGAGGACGAGCTGCTGGGCGAGCTCGACTGGGTGATCGCCAGCGTCCACACCTCGTTCCGGATCAGCGAGCGGGCGATGACCGAGCGCGCGGTGGCGGCGATCGAGCATCCGCTGGTCGACTGCATCGGGCACCTGACCGGCCGCATGCTGCTGCGGCGACGCCCGTACGACATCGACGTGGAGCGAGTTGCCGAGGCGGCGGCACGGACCGGGACGATGCTGGAGATCAACGGCAACCCCAACCGCCGCGACCTGTCGGAGCACAACGCGCGGCTCGCGGCCGAGATCGGGGCGACGATCGTGATCAACACCGACGCGCACAGGGTGAGGACGATGGAGAACATGCGCTACGGCGTCGCCACCGCGCGGCGGGCGTGGCTGACCGCCGACCAGATCGCGAACACGCGGCCGTGGCGCTCGTTCTCGAGGATGCGCAAGCGGGCGCGCCGCTAGGCCGGCCTGCCGCCGCCGACCCCCGCCTCGCGCTCCGACGGAGGCGGCGGCGGATGCCCGGCCGGGATCCGGTCACGGCCCAACCCCGGCGTGCGGACGAGCTTGATCGGCTCCAGCGCCGAGGAGGGCTCGACGTAGAAGCGGACCCCGTCGCGATCCTCGACGCCGGTCACGACCGCCTCGCGGGTGCGCCACATCAGCGCCACCAGGAGGGCGTAGCCCGCGCCGATCGCCGCCACCTGCGGCCACGCCCACGCCAGCCCGCCGGCGACGAGGGCGAACGCGCCTAGCGGCCACAGGCGAACGATCGCGATCCGCAGGCTGCTCTCCGGCGGCAGCGTGGTCGACACCCGCGCGCCGGCGAGGGCGCGTGACATGCCCTCCGACGCCCGCTCCGCCCGACCGAGGAACAGGCCCACCGCGGCGGCGACGACCCACCACGCGGCCGCAACGAGCAGCGTCACCGTGTCGCCGTCGCGGTTGGCGATCACCACCGACACGGCTCCGAGCGCCGTCGCCTCGGCCGCGACGAGCAGGACCGTGATGCGCAGCAGGTCGGTGAACAGCATCGGCTACGCGGCCAGCAGCCTCAGGACGTCGAAAAAGCCCTCGGGCCCGTCGACGAGCAGGTCGGACTCCTCGCCGACCTCGGGCGGCCCCTCCTCGGAGGCGATCCCGATGCACACGGCGAGCTCGAGCTCGCCGGCCGCCCTCAGGTCGCGCAGCCGCCGGAAGGCATCGACGTCCGTGCGGTCGTCGCCGCCGTACAGCGCCTTCGACATCCGCCGCTCGGCGAGCAGCTCGGCCAGCGCGGTGCCCTTGTTCAGGTGCACCCCGGGCCGGATCTCCAGCACCTTGCGGCCCCAGTGGGGGACCAGGTCGCGGCTCGCCGCGTCGGTGCCGATCTCGCGCGCGTGCGCCTCGGCGCCCTCTTCGTCAGCCGCACCGCGCCAGTGCAACGCCTGGATCGGTCCCTTGTCCTCGGTGCGCAGGCCGAGGCGCGCCAGCTCGTCCGCGTCGAGCCGGGCGATGAACTCGGACGCCACACGCTCGTTCCCGGCCAGCGCCGGATCGAGCTCGGACTCCGCCTCGCCCGGGAGCAGCCGTTCGAAGCCATGGTTGCCGATGTACGTCAGCTCCTCGACGCCGACCAGCCTGCGGGCGTCCACCGCCGCCCGCCCAGACAGGCATCCGACCATCGCGTAGCGCTGCGCGAGCGCGCGCAGCACGGACCGCGCCTCTGCGGGGACGGCGGCGTCGCTCGCCCGCTCGACGATCGGGGCGAGGGTGCCGTCGATGTCGCAGAACACGGCGCTCGACTCGGGGTCACGGCGAAGTGGGGCGAGCAGCGCCTCGACGTCGGTGGCTCTCGGATCGGCTGCCTCCACGGCCTCTAGTATCGCCCGTCGTGAGCGCGAGGCTCTCCAAGGGTGTCTGATGATGGGCCGAGCGCGAACACGGAGTGAGGTGAGCGCGAGACAAACGCGGATCCTGAAGCTGGTCGCGATCGGGACCGCGGCAGGCGCTTTCAGCGGGCTGTTCGGGGTTGGGGGCGGGACGGTGATCGTCCCGCTGCTGATCCTGTGGCTCGGGTACGGCGAGCGCCTCGCGACCGGTACGAGCCTCGCCGCCATCCTCGTCATCGCCGCGCTCGCGACACCCGCCCAGGGGCTGTACGGAAACGTCGAGCTGCTCAAGGGACTGCTGGTCGGGATTCCCGCCGTCGGCGGGGTGATCGTGGGGACCGCGCTCCAGCAGCGCCTGCCCGAGCGCGCCGTGTCGGCGCTGTTCGCGCTGCTGCTGCTCGTGATCGCGGCGGAGCTGATCCTGTGAGCAATTCCGCCGAAATGCTCCGCTCTCGGCGGGTAGTCGCCTGATGGATGCGCTTCTGGCGATCCTCTTCGGAGTCGCGGGCGGCGTCGTCGGCGGCCTGCTCGGCGTCGGCGGCGGGATCCTGTTCGTCCCGGCGCTGACGATCTTCCTCGACGAGTCCCAGCTGGGAGCGGAGGCCACCTCGCTGCTCGCGATCATCCCCGTCGCCGCCGTCGGGACGTGGCGGCACGCCCGCTACGGCAACGTTCACCTCCGCGAAGGACTCGCGATCGGCGCGTTGTCGGTGCTCGGCGTGGCCGTCGGCGTGGTCGTCGCCAACTCGGTCTCCGAGCGCGTGCTCGAGCTGCTGTTCGCGGGGCTCTTGATCGTGATCGCCGCGCGGCTCGTCCTCCGCGTCTTCGGGCCCGAGAGGAGGCCCGCCGATGCCGCCTGAGCGGTCCCTCGCCGTGACCCCGGACGTCGCGATCCCGTTGCACGAGATCGAGCTGCGCGCGAGCCGCTCGTCCGGCCCGGGAGGCCAGCACGCCAACGTCACGGCCTCGCGCGTCGAGGCGAGCTTCGACGTCGCCGCGTCCCACGCGCTGACCGAGGAGCAGCGCCGCCGGATCGCCGAGCGCGCGGGCGCGCGGGTCACCGCCGTCTCCCAGGACGCGCGAGGTCAGGCGCGAAATCGCGAGCTCGCGCTGGAGCGGCTCGCCGAGAAGCTCGCCGCGGCGCTGGCGCGGCCGCGCACGCGCCGCCCGACTCGTCCTTCGCGCGCCGCGGCCGAGCGCCGTCTCGCCGACAAGCGCGCCCGGTCGCAGCGCAAGCGCGAGCGCAGGCGCCCGCCCACGGAGTAGACTGCGCGCGCCTGATGGACTGGAAGCTGGAGCTGGTCGCGATCCCGGTCACCGACGTCGACCGGGCAAAGGCGTTCTACGTCGAGCGGGCCGGGTTCAACGAGGACCACGATCACACGGTCAGCGACGAGATCCGGTTCGTGCAGCTGACTCCGCCCGGGTCGGCGTGCTCGATCGCGCTCGGCAAGGGCGTCACCGAAGCCGAGCCCGGCTCGGTGGAGGGGATGCAGATGGTCGTCGACGACATCGAAGCGGCCCACTCCGAGCTCGCCGGGCGCGGCGTCGACTTGTCCGACGTGCAGGAGTTCCCGTGGGGGAAGTTCGTCTTCTTCAGCGATCCGGACGGAAACCGCTGGGCGGTCCAAGAGCTACCGCCGCGCTAGCGGTGCTCCAACGCGCCCTTGACCGAGGCGTCGAGGGCGTTGAGGCGGTACAGCGCCAGCGCCTCGGGTGAGCCCAGCCCCCTCGGGCCGGTCCCCGACGCCGGGCGCGCGGGGTCGGTGCCGTGGTGGGAGAGGATGCAGTGCAGCAACGGGACGCGGCGCGCCTCCAGCAGCCCACTCGCGCCCGCGCCCACGATCTCGGCCCCGAGCGCCAGGTGTCCCAGCAGCCGCCCCTCTTCGGTGAGCCCGAACTCGGCCCCGTAGCTGAACTCGCGCACCTTGCCGACGTCGTGCAGCAGCGCCGCAGCCATCAGCAGGTCGGAGTCGAGGCGCGGGTGCAGCGGGCACAGCTCGGCGGCGAGGGTCGCCACCGACACCGTGTGCTCGAGCAGGCCCCCGAGGTACGCGTGGTGCCCGGCGCGCGTGCACGGGGCGCGGCGGAACTCGGCCGCGATCGGCTCGGTGAACAGGATCCGGGCGACGACCTCGCGCAGGTGCGAATCGTGCACCTCGCGTGCCAGGTGCTCGAGGAACCCCTCGAGCTCCTCCACCGACCGGTAGGCGGCGGGCAGGAACTCCGATGGGTCGAACTCCCCGGGCTGGAGGCGGCGGACGTCGTCGAGCTCCGCATGTAGCTCGCCGCGAAAGCGCTCCGTGCGCCCCCGGACGCGCACCGCGTCGCCCGCGTCGAAGCGCGAGCCCACACGGTCGACCTCGCGGAACACCCGGCCGGGGAGCACGCCGGAGCGATCGCGCAGCTCCAGCGACAGGTACGGCGAGCCGTTGCGGGCGGTGAGGCGGTCCTTGCGGACGCACGCGAACCGCCCCTCGAAGCGCTGACCGGGTCGCAGCTCCGCGAGCTTGGGACGTCCGTTCGCCGTCGCCGATTCCACGCATCCGATCTTGCAGCCCCAGCCGGACACAACGGGCCCGCCTGCGGGGCCGACGACCCGGACCCGTTACGCTCGGTGGGTGGACGCGCTGATGTGGGAAGGGAATCCACGGGAGCTGCGCTCCCCGATACTGGTCGCTGCCTTCGCGGGCTGGAACGACGCGGCCAGCGCGGCGACGACCGCGCTCGAGGCCGTCGCGGTGTCGGTCGAGTCCGAGGTCGCGGCGCGGATCGACCCCGAGGAGTTCTTCGACTTCCAGGACACGCGGCCAACGGTCCGCCTGACGGCGGGGCGCTCGCGGCGGATCGAGTGGCCCGAGAACACACTGATCTCGGCCCCGGTCCCGACCGCGGAGCGCGACCTGCTGCTGCTCAGCGGCACCGAGCCGAACCTGAGGTGGCGAAGGTTCACCGAGCTCGTCGTCGGGGCCGCCGAGCGGCTCGAGGTCGAGATGGTGGTGACGCTCGGAGCGCTGATCGCTGACGTCCCCCACACTCGGCCGATCCCGATCACAGGGCTGGCGTCCGACCCGGAGCTGGTCGAGCAGCTCGGTCTCAGCCGCTCGAACTACGAGGGGCCGACGGGGATCGTCGGCGTGCTCCACGACGCATGCCAGCGCCGTGACATCGCGTCGGCGAGCCTGTGGGCAGCCGTGCCTCACTACGTCGCGGCGGTCCCGAACCCGAAGGCCGCCCTGGCCCTGCTGCGCCGGCTGGAGAGCCTGACGGGCGTCGCGATCGAGGCATCGGAGCTCGAGGAGGCGACGGGGCGCTTCGACGACCAGATCGACCGCGCCGTGGCCGCGAACCCGGAGATCGAGGAGCTGGTGCAGCGGCTGGAGCAGGAGCAGGCGGAGTCGGTGGAGCTCGGCGAGGAGGTCTCCGGCGAGGCGCTCGCGAGCGAGTTCCAGCGCTTCCTGCGCCAGCGCGGCAAGCAGGGGGACGAGGGCTAAGCCTCCGAAGCCGGGCAGATCAGCCGGTAGTCGCACCAGCTGCAGATCTGGTACGAGGGCCGAGGCTCGAAGTCCTGCCCCTGGATCCCCTCGGCGACCTCGAGCACCGTCCGCTCGACGCGCTCGCGGTCATCGGGGGCGCTCGGCACCGGAACCTTCTCGTCCTCGAGCACGTACCAGTAGCTTCCGGCCTCGGCGTCGATCTGCCACGACTCGCGGGCCCCGACCCGGTACAGCGCGAGCTGGAGGTCGCCGGCGAGCTCGGAGGCGGCGTTCGGAGTGCCGGTCTTGTAGTCGATCAGCTCGTAGCCGCCGTCCGGGAGGCGGTCGACCCGGTCGATCCTCCCGCGGAGCTGGTGCGAGCCGATCTCGAAGTTGAACGCGCGCTCGAGCCACACGGGCACCGAGTCCGAGTGCACGTGGCGCTCCCAGTAGCGGGTCAGCGCGGCGACTGCGCGGTCGCGGTACTGGAGCTCGTCGTCCGAGGACCCGAACCCGGCCCGGCGCCATCCCGCCTCGAACAGCCACAGCAGCCGGTTGAGGCCCTCGCGCTGCTCCTCGCCCTCGCCCTCCGCCGGGGGTAGCTCCCGCTGTAGCTCGGCGGCGTGGAAGCGCTCCAGCACCTGGTGGATCAGGATTCCGAACCGCTGGTTGATCGTTGGCTCCTCCGGGATCGCGAAGACCCGGGCGAACTTGTACTTCAGCGGGCAGATCCGGTACAGGTCGAGGTCCGACGCGGACAGGGCGAGCCCCCCGCCGCGGCGGGGGATGAACGCCTCCAGCGACGGCTCGCGGCGCTGGGCGATCAGCTCGCGCCGGCGCCGCTGCTCGCGCTCCTCCTCGACGATGTACTCGTCGAGGACCGAGTCCGCGAGCATCGCGCGCTGCTCGGGCGTCGCCGCCTGGGCGACGAGCTCGTTGAGGGCCGCCAGCGCGTCGGCCGCCGGCTCCGAGCCGGGGCGCTGGATCAGGGCCGCGAGCTTGACGAGCTCGAGGAACCGCGCCACAGCGCGATCGACGTCGCCCGCGGTGTCGAGGCGCATCTCGCTCAGCGCGCCACCCGCCCGCCACGAGGCCTCCAGCACCTCGTCCTGAACCATGCGGTAGGTGGCGTGCAGGCCCTCCGCGGGGCCGAACAGCTCCTCCTCGTGGATCTCCTCCTCGCCGCCGACGGCCGCCCGCGCCCGCTCGTACAGCGGCGAGGCCTGGGCGGGGCCGCGGTCCGTCTCCTCCGACCACCCGAGCACGAGCGCGCCCCGGGCGCGGGTCGTCGCCACGTACGCAAGCCGGGCAGCGTGCGCGGCACTCAGCGCCTCGTCCGCGCCCGCGACGTCGTCGGCGAGCAGCTCATCGGGGATCCACGCGTCCCGTGCCGGACGCCCCGCGAACGCCCCCCGGCGCAGGTCGAGGACGTAGACGTGGTCGAACTCGAGCCCCTTGACCTGCTCGGGGGCAGCGAGCAGCACGCCCGCGGGCGGCGGGCCCGCGAGCGGGTCGTCGCCCAGCTCTCCGGCCTCGGCGACCGCGGTCAGGTAGCGGACGAAGTCGCGCGTCGACGCCCGCGGCTCCCGCCGCGTCCACGCGGCGGCCACGTCGCCGAGACGCGAGAGGTTGACCAGCCGGTACGCGGTCTCGGGCGATGCGGCGAAGAGCTGGTGACGGCGCAGGCCGATGCGCTCGATCAGCCGCCGCACGAACACATCCGCGCGCATCTCCTCCAGCGCGGCGGCCGCCCCCCGGTACAGCCTCAGGAAAGCCTGGATGCGATCGCGGGCCTCGGGCGGGAGCTGGGGGCTCTCCAGCGCCGCCTCGAGCGCCGAGATCATGTCGAGCTTGCGGCGGCGGGCGATCAGCGTGCAGCGGGCCAGGTCGACCGACCGCAGCTCGACCGGCGGCCGGGTCAGCGCCCGCACCGCCGCCGGTGCGTCGTTCGGGTCGGCGAGAACCCGCAGCCATGCGATCGCGTCGCGGACCTCGGGCCGCTGGAAGAGCGCCGCGCCTCCCGCGATCCGGAACGGAACGTTTCGCTCCTCGAGCGCGGCGGCGACCAGCCTTCCCTCGGCCTGGACCGAGCCGACGATCACGCACACCTGCTCCGGGAGCGCGTCCTCGGTCGCGATCAGATGCTCCACCTCGCGCGCGACGGCTTGTGCCTCGGCGCGCTGGTTGCGCGAGCGCCAGAACCGCACCGTCCCGGGGCCCTCGGCGCCACAGGGCTCGAGCTCGTCGCCCGCGGCCGCGACCGCCGCCCGGGCGACCTCGGGGCCGGTGCGCAGCGACCGGTCGAGGACGACCTCCTCGGATCCCGGGTGGCGCTGGCGGAGGGACTCCGCGGCGCTGGAGCCGGCGCCGTGGAAGCGCCTGATCGCCTGGCGGTCGTCGCACGCGACGACGAGGTTGCCGCTCGCGGCCAGGCGCTCGAGCAGCTCGCGGTGGGCGCTCCCGGCGTCCTCGTACTCGTCGACCATCACGTGGACGAAGCGCGAGCCGAGCCGCCGGCTGAGGTCGGGGCGATCCCGCAGCAGCCGCGCCAGCACGAGCACCAGGTCGCCGCGGTCGAGGCTCCCGGCGTCGGCGAGGATGTGGTCGTGGCGCGCGTAGAGCTCCGCGAACTCGAGCTCACGGCGCGCCTCCTCGCGCTCCGCCTCGCCGCTCGCCGCCCGCACCCGCTCCGCCGCCCACGTTCGAAGCGCCGCCGCGGTCACCGCCTCGCCCTTCAGCGTGTCGATCCGCTCCAGCAGACGGGCGAGGAGGCCGGCCGGGTTGCCGCGGATCTCGTGGCGCCTCAGGGGAAGGTCTCCGAGTCGATCGAGAAGAATCGCGAGCCGGTCGGCCGTCCCCACGGTCTCGAAGAAGGGATCGAGGCCGGCCTCGACCGCGTGCCCGCGCAGCAGGCGCTCTCCGATCGCGGGATACGGATCGATCCACAGCTCCTCGAACGGGCCCGCCAGCAGCGCCTCGGCGCGCTCGCGCAGCCGCGCCGCGGCGGCCCGCGAGCGGGTGAGGACGAGCACGCGCTCCGGCCGCGTCCCGGTCTCCGCGAGCCGCGCCAGGCGCAGGGCGAGTGACTCCGTCCTCCCCGACCCCGCGGGGCCCACCACCAGCAGCGACCCTTCGCCGTGCTCGGCGACCCGCCGCAGGGCGTCGTTCGGATCGGAGCCCATCGGCTCACACGCTAGCGCCCGAATCGGCCTCAGTAGCATCGTCGGCCGTGCCGAACGAGGCCGACTGGCTCGCCATGTGCCGGAGGGTGGTCGAGGCGCAGCGCGAGCTGTTCGCCGCCACCCCCGGCATCGCCGAGCGCACCGTGTACGAGGGACTGGGGGAGGGCGGCGACATGGCGCTCGCCATCGACCGCCGCTGCGAGGACATCGTGTTCGCGGAGCTCGACGCCCTGCACTCCGAAGGGCACGAGTTCACGGCGGTGTCCGAGGAGCGGGGAGAGGTGGCCTTCGGGGAGAGTCCTCGGGCGAGGGTCGTGATCGACCCGATCGACGGGTCGATGAACGCCCGCCGCACGATCCCCTCGCACTGCGTCAGCATCGCGGTCGCGGCGGGCACGTCGATGGCGGACGTCGAGTTCGGCTACGTGTACGACTTCGGCGCCGCGGAGGAGTTCCGCGCCGCCCACGACGCCGGCGCGCGCCTCAACGACCAGCCGCTCCGCGCCGAGGGGCCGGGGCACGGGATCGAAGTCGTCGGGCTCGAGTCCGCGGAGCCGGGCGCGATCCTGCCGGTCGTCGAGAGGCTGCGCGGTAAGGCGTTCCGTGTGCGGTCGGTCGGGGCGATCGCAATCACGCTCAGCTACGTCGCTGCCGGACGCTTCGACGGGATGCTGACCGCGTGGCGGTGCCGCTCCGTCGACGCCGCCGCGGGGCAGCTCATCGCACGCGAGGCCGGCGCCGAGCTCGAGTTCGAGAACCTCGTGCTCGACGAGACGCCGCTGGGGCTCGACGCCCGCTACCGGGTCGCCGCCGCGCTCGACCCCGAGACGCTCGCAGTCATGCGCGAGGCGCAGGGGCCGGAGCCGGCCCCGTGACGCGCTCCTCCGGGCTCGTCGACTGGCGGCTCGCGGAGCGTGTCGGCGGCGCGATCGCCGCTTCAGGCTCCGACCCGGGCTCGATTCCGGCCGCCGAGGTCGCGCGCGCGGCGGCGCACGCCGATGCGCTGGTCGGCGAGTACACGCGCCTCGCGCCCCAGCGGGCGATCCCGGCCGCGGAGACCGTCGACCGCCGCCAATGGGTGCAGGCGAACCTGGTCTCGTTCCGCGGCATGAGTGAGGAGGCCGAGCGCCGCCTCGTCGGCTCGCTTCGCGCGCCCGAGCCGATCCGCACCGCGATCCGCGGCGTCGCCGGTCCCGTGCTCGGCGCGCAACTCGGGCTCGCCGCCGGGTACGTGGGGCGCAGGGTGCTCGGGCAGTACGACCTCGCGCTGATCGGCCCGCCGCGACCTGCGCGGCTGCTGTTCGTCGGGCCCAACCTGGCCGCCACGCGACGCCGCCTCGGCGAGCGGGAAGAGCTGTTCCTCACCTGGATCGCGGTTCACGAGACGACCCACGCGTACCAGTTCGAGTCGGTGCCGTGGCTGAGGGGCTACCTGGGAGGGATCGTCGAGGATCTGCTGCGGGCGACCTCGCTGACGACCGACGTGTCCGAGCTCCGGGGTGCGCTGCGGCGGTTTGTGCCGCCGACGCCGGGTCGCGTCGCCGACCGGCTTCGCGAGGGAGGGGTGGTCGGGTTGCTGGCGGGCCCGGAGCAGATGCGGTCGATCGAGCGCCTGCAGGCTGCGATGACCGTGATCGAGGGCTACGCCGAGCACGTCATGGACGCGATCGGCGCCGAGCTCGACCCCGGCTACGCGCGGCTGCGCGCCGCCGCCGAGGCGGAGCGCGAGCGGCGGGGGACGCTGGACGCGATCGTGGCGACGCTGCTCGGACTCGGGATGAAGCTTCGCCAGTACGAGCTCGGGAAGCGGTTCGCCGACGCGGTGGTGGAGCGTGCCGGCATCGACGGCCTCAACGCTGTGTGGCAGTCACCGGCCGAGCTGCCCTCGCATGACGAGATCGAGCGCCCGGAGCGGTGGCTCGCCCGCGTCGGGGCCGCGGACCGGGTCGTGTAACCGCAGCCCGCTGGCGGAGTACACAAACACGTGTTCGGTGCTATCCTGCCGAACATCCTTAGAGCTAAGTACGTCTAGCGACGCGCTCGAGGAACTCCCCCACACAGCCAGGAGGTCGCAGCACACCAATGGCCACCCAGAGCCAGGCAAGCAACACCACCAACCGCACCACTGCCACCGCCACCGAGAAGGCACCCCGCGGCGTCGGCGGCTACGCCCGCCGCGCCAGCGACACGGCTGTCACCGCCGTCGACCTGCAGGTCGGCGCGGCGCTGACCGCCGCCGACCGCGTGCGCGAGCTCGTCAAGCCGTGGCGCCAGCGGCAGACCGCGGAGCGGGAGCTGAAGAGCTTCCGACACCAGGTCACCCGCGAGGTCAACAAGGCCGAGCGTCGAGGCGGCACCGCGCGTCGGCGCTTCACGCAGCGGGCGCGGCGCACGCGCAACCGCGTCGAGCGCCAGGTCTCCCAGCAGCGCCGCAGCGTCGAGACCAGCGCACGGCGCAACCGGCACAAGGCGGAGCAGCGGATGAAGACCGCTCGGACGCAGCTCGGCGAGCGGGCCCCGCTCGTCTAGCACCGCTTAGCCCGGGGCGCCGAGAGAGGCGGCGCGCCCGGAGGGATCTGCTCGCACAAAGCGCGAGCAGAAGCAGCAACCTCTCCTCCCCGATCGGCGGGCCTCCGGGCCCGCCGATCAGTTCTTATTCCGCTCGAATCCTCCGCTCCCGCTCGGCCGCACTCACATCACCGGTCCTCTTGCGGCCTCGCTCCCGCGTCCGGTTCGAGCGGGCTTGCGCCGGGCCTCTGCGACAATTAGGGATGTGCCCACGAAGGAGCAGATCACCGAGCGACTGCGGGAGGTCATCGACCCCGAGTTGCGACGCTCCATCGTTGACCTCGGCATGGTGCGCTCGATCGAAATCGAGGACGGCGGCCGGGTCGGGGTCGTCGTATCGCTGACGACGCCGGGCTGCCCGATCCGCAACCACTTCCAGCAGGCGGTCGCGCAGCGCGTGTCCGAGCTCGACGGCGTCACCTCGGTCGAGGTGGGGTTCGACGTCCTCAGCGACAGCGAGAAGGCCGGTCTGCAACAGACGCTGGGGCGCCAGCGTTTGCCGCAGGGAGCGCTGGCCCAGGTCAAGAACGTGGTCTGCGTCGCGTCCGGGAAGGGCGGCGTCGGGAAGTCGACGATGACCGCGAACCTGACCGCCGCGCTTCAGGCCGACGGGCAAGCCGCAGGCGCCCTGGACTGCGACGTCTACGGCTACTCGATCCCGCGCATGCTCGGCGTCAACCGCAAGCCGGAGGTCTCCGCCGATCGCAAGATCCTGCCGCTGGAGGCCGCCTCGGGCGTGAAGGTGATGTCGATCGGCTTCTTCCTCGAGGAGAACGCGGCCGTGGTGTGGCGCGGCCCGATGCTCCACAAGGCGATCCAGCAGTTCCTCGAGGACGTCGACTGGGGCGAGCTCGACTACCTGCTGCTCGACCTGCCGCCCGGCACAGGCGACGTGTCGATGACGCTCGCTCAGCTGCTGCCGCAGGCGAAGATCCTGATCGTGACCACGCCTCAGCCCGCCGCCCAGTCGGTGGCCCGGCGCGCGGCTGAGATGGCGGCAAAGGTCGACCTCGAGGTGCTCGGCGTGATCGAGAACATGTCGGGCTTCACGACGCCGGAGGGAGAGCGCTTCACGATCTTCGGCGAGGGCGGCGGACAGCTGCTCGCCGACGAGCTCGACGTGCCGCTGCTCGGGAAGGTCCCGCTGCAGGAGGAGCTGCGCGAGCACGCGGACAGCGGCTCGCCGCTGTCGATCGCCGAGCCCGACGCCCCCGCGTCGCAGGCGATCCGGGCGGCCGCGCGCGGGATCGTCGCCGCCACCCCGCAGGAGCTTCCGGTGATGCAGGCGCCCCCGCCCGCGGCGGCACCGGCAGCCGGCCCGGTGGGCGGGACCGAGCTCCCGGTCGTGCAGGCCGGCGGCCGGTAAGCCGTGTGCGCTACGCGCTCTTGTAGTAGTCCGCGTTGATCTGCGTGTACTTCGCCCACTCCTCGGGGAGCTGGTCCTCGGCGAAGCACGCGTCGACGGGGCATGCCTCGACGCACGCATCGCAGTCGATGCACTCGTCGGGGTCGATGTAGAGCTGCTCCTGGTTCTCGTAGTCGGGCTCGTCGGGCGTGGGATGGATGCAGTCGACGGGACACACCTCGACGCACGAGTTGTCCTTCTCGCCGATGCAGGGCTCCGCGATGACGTAGGTCATGACTGTGGGCCTTCGTCCGGGTTCTCTGGGGATGCAGCCAATCCCGCCCGCCGGGGATCCCGGTAAAGCGGACGGCAAATTGTAGGCGAACGGGGACGCGTGGTTAGAGTGGCCGCGTGATCGCGATCACCGGCGCAACCGGAACGGTCGGCAAGGCGCTGCTATCGCAGCTGCTGGACGACCGCAGGCCCGTCCGCGCGCTGGTCCGGGACCCGCGGCGGCTGGGCCCGTACCGAGTGAGGGTCCAGCTCGCGTTCTCGGACCTAGGCGATCCGCACGGCCTGCGCCACGCCCTGCGCGGCGCCGACACGGTGATCCACCTCGCGGCCACCATCCGCGACCAGCCGCCGCGCCGGGTCGAGGAGGTCAACGGCCTCGGGACGCTGCGGCTTCTGCGCGCCGCCGAGCGCGCCGGCGTGGAGCGGTTCGTGTTCTTCTCCGCTCTGGGCGCGACGCCGTTCCAGCGCACGCGGTTCTTCCGCTCCAAGGCGCTGGCCGAGCGCGGCGTGCGCGAGTCGCCGCTCCGGACGACGATCTTCGCGCCGTCGATCGTCTACGACCGCGACGATCCGTGGGTGAGGCTGATGCGGCGCCTCGCGCTGCTCCCGGTCCTGCCGGTGTCGGGATCGGGGCAAGCCCGCTACCAGCCGATCTGGGCCCACGACGTCGCCCGCTGCGTGATCGCCTCGCTCGACGGGAACGCCGACGCCCGCTATGAGCTCGCCGGCCCCGAGGTCCTCAGCTACGAACAGATCGCGCGGTCGATCGCCGCTGCCGCGGGCCGGCACCGGCCGGTGGTCCACGTACCGCTCCCGCTCGTCCGCTCGGGCCTGATCTGGCTGCGCCACATCTTCGGCCAAGCAATGTTCGCCACCTGGGAGGAGGCGGAGCTGATGGAGATCCCCATGCTCTCGTCGCGCGGCGCCGCGGACGCGGAGACGCTCGGGGTGGCGCCCAAGGCTATGCGGGACGTGCTCTAGCTCCGGGCGCGCCCGGGATTCTCGAGCGGCGCGGCGGCATCGCCATCGCCCTTGACACCGGGCTCGTCGGGATGCGGCTCGAGCAGCGGGTCGCCCGGATCCTGGTGGACCGCCGGGTTCTCCAGCGGCCCTCCTCCCTCGCCTGAATCGTCCTCCGACGCCGTACCGACATCCATTGTCGTGGCGGCTTCCATTTCGCCCGTAACCCTTCCCGGCGAGCGGATTCTCAAACGCGAAGGGCCCGACCGATGCCGGGCCCTTCGTACGACTGCGCGCGGAGCGCTTGGCTACATCATCCCGCCCATGTCGGGCATGCCACCTCCGCCGGGCATTCCGGCCGGCTCCTTCTCGGGCGGCTCGGCGACGATCGCCTCGGTGGTGAGGATGTTCTTCGCGATCGACGCGGCGTTCTGAAGCGCCGAGCGGGTGACCATCGTCGGGTCGATCACTCCGTCGGCGACTAGGTCGCCGTAGTCGCCCGTCTCCGCGTTGAGGCCCTCGCCGGGCTTCAGGCCGCGGATCTTCTCGACGACCACCGAGCCCTCGAAGCCCGAGTTGTCGGCGATCTGGCGGATCGGCTCCTCGAGCGCCCGGCGCACGATCTCCGTGCCGGTCGCCTCGTCGGCGCCGAGGCCGTCGGAGTCGACCGCGTCCTGGGCGTTGAGCAGCGCCACTCCGCCGCCCGGAACGATGCCCTCCTCGAGTGCCGCCCGGGTGGCCTGGAGCGCGTCCTCGACCCGATGCTTCTTCTCCTTCAGCTCCGTCTCGGTCGCCGCGCCGACCTTGACGACGGCGACGCCTCCGGCCAGCTTGGCCAGCCGCTCCTGGAGCTTCTCGCGATCGAAGTCGGAGTCGGTGCTCTCGATCTCCTGGCGGATCTGGTTGATCCGCCCCTCGATCTCCTTCTTCTCTCCGGCGCCGTCGATGATCGTCGTGGTGTCCTTGGTCACCACGACGCGGCGGGCCTTGCCGAGCTGTGAGAGCTGCGTGTTCTCGAGCTTCAGCCCCATCTCCTCGGTGATCACCTCGCCGCCCGTGAGGACCGCGATGTCCTCGAGCATCCGCTTGCGGCGATCGCCGAATCCGGGTGCCTTCACCGCGACGCCGGTGAACGTGCCGCGGAGCTTGTTGACCACGAGCGTGGCGAGGCTCTCGCCCTCCACGTCCTCGGCCACGATGACGAGCGGCTTGCCACCCTGCATCACCTGCTCCAGCACCGGCAGCATGTCGCGCACGGAGCCGATCTTCTGGTTCACGATCAGCACGTACGGCTCCTCGAGCACCGCCTCCATGCGGTCCTGGTCGGTGATCATGTAGGGGGAGATGTAGCCCTTGTCGAACTGCATCCCCTCCGTGAACTCGAGCTCCATGCCGAAGGTCTGGCCCTCCTCGACGTTCACGACGCCGTCCTTGCCGACCTTCTCGATCGCGTCCGCGATCACGTTGCCAATCTCGTCGTCGGCGGCCGAGATCGCCGCCACGCGGGCGATCTGGTCCTTGCCCGCGATCTCCTTCGACTGCTTGTCGCGCAGGTTCGACACCACCTGCTCGACGGCCGTCTCGATTCCGCGCCGCAGCCCGAGCGGGTTGGCGCCCGCGGCGACGTTCTTCAGGCCGCTGTGCACCATCACCTGGGCGAGCAGCGTCGCGGTGGTGGTGCCGTCGCCCGCGACGTCGTTGGTCGCAGTAGCGACCTCGCGCACGAGCTGCGCGCCCTGATTCTCGAACACGTCCTCGATCTCGATCTCACGGGCGATCGTGACGCCGTCATTCGTGATCGTGGGCGCGCCGAACTTCTTGTCAAGGACGACGTAGCGGCCCTTCGGGCCGAGGGTCACCTTGACCGCATCGGCCACGGCGTCGACCCCCGTCTGCAGGGCGGCCCGCGCCTCCTCGTTGTACTTCAGCTCCTTGTGAGCCATGTCTCTCGTTTCCTCCTGTTTCTAATTCCGGTGGTGAGTTGGCGCGGTCACTCGACCTTGGCCAGGACGTCGGACTCCCTCAACACGAGCAGGTCCTCTCCGTCGACCGTGATCTCGGTGCCGCCGTACTTGCTGTACAGGACCTCGTCCCCCTCGCCGACGTCGAGCGGGATGCGCTTCTCGCCGTCCTCGTCCCACTTGCCCTCGCCCACGGCGAGGACCTTGCCCTTCTGGGGCTTCTCCTTCGCCGTGTCGGGGAGGACAATCCCGCTCGCGGTCGTTTCCTCCTCCTCCGTTGCCTGGACGATCACGCGATCGCCAAGGGGCTTCAGATTCATCGATTACCTCCGTCCAAGAGTCATGCCGGTCGCGGCCTCCGCTTCGCGTCCGCCCACGACGGGCAACTGCAGGGATTTCGTGGTGTGCGTCGTCGTACTGCGCTTGGCACTCTAACGATGAGAGTGCCAGAGGGTGTGATGAAGTGTAGCCGGCGGCTCGCGGCTGTCAAGCCGGAGCTGGGTGATCTGAGCCGATGGCGCTTAGATCTTGCGCTGCACGACCGCCCCGCCGGCGGTCAGCAGCCGGGCGCCAAGCAGCCGCGCGAGCCCGTCGGCACCGTTGCGCATCACGTAGTCGTGATTACTGGCGAAGATCGGCCGCGCGACCGGCGCCAGCAGGTTCATCCACGACCGCGTCGTGTGCACGTTCCACTCGTACAGGACTGCAGTGGCGCCGTCGCCGGGGAAGAAACGCCACCGGCCGGTTCCCTCGAGCTCGCCCGACGCTTCACCCTCGAGCAGGTGGGGCCGCTCGGAGCGTGTCGAGCGCATCTCGAACTCGAGCTCGTACGGGAGCCTGCTCTTCCACGTGTAGCGGGCGACCTGACCGGTGCCGTCCTCGCCCGCGGGTCGCAGCTCGACGACGCGCTCGACCCCGCGCCACCATTCGGGCCACCGCTCGGAGTCGTGGATCGCGTCCCAGATCGGCTCCACGGGCGCCTCGAGGCACCAGGTCGTCAGAAAGCGGTACTCGCTCACCGTCGCGTTGCTACGTATCCGATCCGCACGGATCAGTTCGGGGACGGCGGCTCGCCGTTGCCGAAGCCGGGGCCCGGGGGCTCGACGATGCGGGAGAAGCGGATCACGGTCACGGTGTCGTCGGGGGCGACCCTGCGGCCGTAGATCTGCTCGAGGAAGTGAACGGTCTCGTCGAGGCGCCGGAACTCGGGGTTGTCGTGCTCGATGTCGCGCGGCGACAGGTCGCTGAGGCGCTTCACCTCCACGTCGTCGATCACGGCCGAGAAGATCTTCTGGCGCGGCCCGTGGCGGTAGCCCACGGTCACCCACACCATCTGGCCGCGCGTGTACTTCGACGACTTGTCGCCGAGGCGGATCGTGGCCGTCTTGCGGCCGCGCTTGAGCTGGTCGATGAAGACCGGCGAGTAGAAGTTGAGGACGAAGATTCCGCCGCTCATTGCGACACGAGCCTAACCGGATCGTGCCCGGCGCAACAGGCCCCGGGGGCGCTCAACCGACTACAGCCGCCAGCGCCCGACCCCCCGCTCCTCGAATCCCTCGCGCCCGATCAGCGGCACGAACCGGCACGCCCCGAGCGCCCTGCGCTCCAGACCCCGCCCCGTGCTCGCGTCGACGTGCTCGTCCACGCGCGTGAACTGGGTCAGCATGTCGGCGCCGTCGGCGGCGATCGGGAGCACCACCCGGCCGCCCATCGCCAGCTGCTCGATCAGGCTCGCCGGGGCGCCTGGGGCGGTGGCGTGCACCGCGATCCCCTCGTAGGGGGCCCGCTCCGGATACCCGCTGCTGCCGTCGGAGACGACGACCTCGACGTTCGAGACCCCCAGCTCGCGAAGCGCTCGCCGCGCGTCCTCCGCCAGCTCCGCGATGCGCTCGATCGTGACCACCTCGGCCGCGAGTCGCGCCAGCACCGCCGCGGAGTAGCCCGAGCCGGTGCCGATCTCGAGCACGCGCTCGCCGCCGGCGAGCTCGAGCGCCTGGCAGATCGCGGCCACGATCCACGGCTGCGAGATCGTCTGACCGTGGCCGATCGGCAACGCCGAGTCCGCGTACGCGCGGCGTCGCTCCAACTCGGGGACGAATAGCTCACGCGGCACCGCGGCGATCGCCGCGAGGACGCGCTCGTCCTCGATCCCCCGGCGCCGGAGCTGGCGCTCGACCATCGACTCGCGCTGCGCGTCGAAGTCAGTCAATGGAGTGGAGCATTTTGCGGGAGTGGTCCTCAGAAGATGTAGGCGCGAAGCCGGTGCGGCTCGAGCACGGTGACCCGCCCCCGGCCCACCTGGACGACCCCGGCGCGCTCGAGCACGGCCAGAAACCGGCTCACGCTCTCGCGCGAGGTCCCAGCGAGCTGCGCGAGGTCGGCCTGCGTCATCCGGATCGTGACGCCTTCGCGGCCCTCGAGCGGCGCCTCCTCGGCGATCAGCTGCGACAGCACGCCGGCGACCCTGCTCGGCACGGTCTGGAACGACTGGCGGGCGATGCGCTCGTTGGCCTCGCGCAGCCGGCGGGTGAGCGCGACGACGAGCTTGACGGTGATCTCAGAGCTGCGCTCGAGCAGCCGCCGGACGTCGGCGGCGGGCAGCGCCAGCAGCTCGGACTCGGTCAGCGCCTCGACGCTCGCCGACCGCGCCTCGCCGTCGAGCATCGCGAGCTCGCCGAAGATGTCCCCCGGTCCCAGCGTGGCGAGTGCTATCGCGCGACCGTCGGGGTGCCCGCGAGTGACTCGCAGGTCGCCGCTGCGGACGATGTAGCACGCGTCGCTTCGGTCCCCCTCGTGGAACACGCGCACTCCCTTCGGGTACGTGCGCGGCACCGCGACGCGCGCGATGCTCTCGAGCTCGTCGCGAGACAGCTCCGAGAACAGCGGCACACGATGGAGCAGGGCGATATTCGGGTCGCGGTCTCCCTCCACGGTGCGATTATCCCCCTGGCGGGCCTACTCGATCGGAGCGGTGACCATCACCGGGTTGCCGTCCGGGTCCTCGACGTAGGCGAGACGCTCGTTCCACGGCTGGTCCGCCGGCTCCACCAGCACCGGGACCTCTGCGTCGCGGAGCTTTGCGACGGCCGCGTCGACGTCATCGGTGTAGACGCAGAGCTCGAAACGATGGCCCGACGCGGGGCGCACCGGCTTGCCGTGGAGCGGCTCGCCCGCGCGGCCGATCGCGACCTCCGCGCCGTCGAGCTCCAGCGCGACGAACCCAGGCTCGCCGTCCTCGGGGAACCGGAGCGTCTCCGAGAAGCCGAGCAGGTCGCGATAGAAGCGAAGCGCCCGCGGCAGGTCGTCGCTGTACAGGACCGGGAAGAAGGGAGGACGGAAGGAAGCCACGGCGACGATCCGCGATCCTACGGCTTCAGCTTGCGCCCCGTGCTGAACAGGTACTGCGACCACGCGACCACCGCGGCGGCGATCGCGGCGGTGACGGCGAACGACAGCCACACGCTGACGTCGCTGACGCCGAGGAATCCGTAGCGGACCGCGTTGACGACGTAGAACAGCGGGTTGGCGTGCGAGAGCTGCTCCCACGGGGACGGCAGGATCTCGACCGAGTAGAACACGCCGCCGACGAACGTCAGCGGCAGGATGACGATGTTGTTGATGAACGTGTGGTGGTCGAACGTCTCGGCGTAGATCCCGACGACGACCCCCAGCGCCCCGAACAGCGTCACGAGCAGCACGACGGCCGCCACCAGCGCGAGCGGGCGCTCGACCGGGGCGCCGGTCAGCGGGACGGCGAGCACCGCGAGCGCCAGCCCGATCAGGGTGGCGCGGAACGCGCCGCCCACAGTCAGGCCAAGGTTCATCTGCCACGGGCGCATCGGTGCCGCGAGCACGTCGTCGATGTAGCGGTCGCTGCGGGCCTGGAAGATCGAGCTCGAGTTGTTTGAGTACGCGGCCTGGGCCATCGCCATCGCGATCAGCCCGGGGACGATGAAGACCTCGTACTCGAACCCGGACACCTCGCGGATCCGGCTTCCCAGCGACAGGCCGAAGACGAGGATGAAGAGGATCGACGACACCACCGGGGCGAGCATCGTCTGCGTCCACAGCTTCGACACACGCAGGCACTCGCGCGCCGACAGCCACAGCAGGCCGCGCCACGGCTCCGGCCGCGTGCTCACGCCACCGCCTTCAGGTACACGTCCTCCAGCGTCCGGGCGCCGAACTGGCGCTTCAGCCCCTCGGGAGTGCTGCGGGCGACGATTCCGCCGCCAGAGATCAGCGCGATGTCCTCGCACAGAGCCTCCGCCTCCTCGAGGTAGTGCGTCGTGAGCAGGATCGTGGCGCCGCGGCTGTGCAGCCTGCGGATGTAGCGCCACAGTTCCCGGCGCAGCTCGATGTCGACTCCGGCCGTCGGCTCGTCGAGGATCACCAGGCGCGGCTCGTGCAGCAGCGCCCGGGCAAGCAGCAGCCTGCGCCGCATCCCGCCCGACAGCTTCGGGGCCCGCACGTCGGCCTTCGCCCGCAGGTCGAAGACGTCGATCATCTCCTCGGCGCGCTCCGCCGAGCGCCGTCGCGTCAGTCCGTAGTAGCCGCCGTGGTAGAGCAGCGCCTCGCGCACGCTGAGGAAGCGATCGAGGTTCGGGTCCTGCTCGGCGAGCCCGACGCTGCGCCGCGCCTCGAGGCTGGACGCGGGGCGGCCGAAGACGAGGATCTCGCCGTCAGTGACGCGGATCAGGTTGCAGATCGCGTTGATCAGCGTCGTCTTCCCGGCCCCGTTGGGCCCCAGCAGGCCGAAGAACTCGCCCGCGGGGACGTCGAGGTCGAGGCCTTCGAGCGCAAGCGTGCCGTCGTCGTAACGCTTGGTCAGGCCCTTGATCGACAGCGCGTAGCCCACCCACCATTAGGTAGCAGGCGGCGGCGGGAGGCGTCGATCACCTCCCGCCCGCTGTGCGCCAGCTCAGTCAACGAGCAGCAGGCCGGCACGGGCGTCAGCTTCGAGCGCGATCGCGTGGTGGTCGCGCGCCGCCGGTGCTACGTCGTCACTTCTGGCAGCCCCGGCACCAGTACGTCGTCCGCGCGGCATCCCCCTGGCCCGAGGAGCGAATCGTCGAGCCGCATCGGAGGCACGGCTGCCGCGCGCGACGGTAGACCCGCCGCGCGCGGCGGCGACCCTCGAGCCCGTCGCGCATCAGGGCGCGGGCGTCGGCGCACACGCGGCTGAGCTCGTCCGCTCCGATCTCCCCCAGCCGACGCCACGGGCTGATCCCGGCCGCGAAGCACGCTTCGCTCTTGTAGACGTTGCCGACCCCTGCGATCAGTCGCTGGTCGAGGAGCGCGTCGCCGAGCTCACGGCTTGCCTCGCCGCCGCGCAGCGCGCGCTCGCCAAGCTGCGGCGTGAAGTCGGGCGCCAGCACGTCGAGGCCGAGCGCCCTCAGCACGGGGTCCCGGCGGACGCGCGCCTCGTCCACCAGCGCGAGCCGAGGACCGCCGAACTGGACTGCGTCGGCGCTCGAGGTCGAGAGGACGAGCCACGCCGAGCGACGCGGTCGGCGCCAACGCACCCCACGTGGATACACGTGCCACGCGCCGCTCATCCCGAGGTGGCTGTGGACGACCGCGTCGCGGCCGAAGCGCAACAGAAGGTGCTTTCCGCGCGCCTCCACCCGCTCCAGCGTCCGCCCCTCGAGGCGGGCGACGTCCACACGGGCGCGGGGATCCGGCGAACCGACAGCGGTCAGCGGGACATCGCGCAGCGCGGCGTCGAGCCGGCGGGCCGTGCGGTGGACGACGTCGCCCTCCGCCATCGGGCTCAGGCCGAGGCGACCAGCCTGCGCGGCTGGCGCGAGAAGCCGGCGTCGATCAGCGTCGGCTCGAGGCCCGAGCCGATCACGGGCTCGCCGTCGACGCGCTCGATCGCGAGCCTCGGGAGCACCCCCTCCCCGGCGGCCGCCGCGAGAGCGCCAAGCGCGTCGCCGAGCGCTCCCTCGTCGAGCTCGGCGAGGCGAAGCACGCCGCGGCCTCCGCGCTCGACGTAGATCAGCGGCTCGCCGTCGCGCAGCAGCACGTAGGCACCCGGCGAGCGGCTGGGACGGCGGCCGCCTGCTCGCTTAGGCCACGCCAGCGAGGCGCCGAAGGGATTCGCCGGGTCGGTCGCCGCCAGCACCAGGTACTCGCCTTCGGCGCGCGGCAGCGAGCGCAGTCGCTCGACGGCACCCGGGATCGCGAATTGGGCGCCGCCGAGGCCCTCGACGAAGTACCCGCGCCGCGCGGCGCCGAGGATCTCGAGGTTGGAGAGCTCGCCGTACAGGGCCGTGAACCCGCCGGGGACCCCTTCCGCGACGACCGTCTCGCGGGTCACGATCCCGTACCGCTCCAGCATCAGCTCGGCCTGGGCGCGCTGACGCGGGCCGACCCCGGGCGCGTCGTCGAACAGCGGCGCCGTCAGCGACCACCGCCCCTGAACAGCCTGGCCGGCGGCCGCGCGTCGGCCCGCGAACCGCCGGGCGCGGGCGCGGTCGGCCCGCTGCACCGCGCTCAGCCGCCGCGCGCGCAGCGGCGCGAACGCGTCGTTGGTCGCCTCTCCCGCCCACGCCAGGTCCCACAGCGCGGCGTGCAGCTCCTCGGCCTCGACGTCCAGCTCCGAGACGAGGTCGATCCAGAAGCACGGCCGCGCCGCCAGCAGCTCGCGGATCGCGTCGTGGACCTCTCCCTGCGGCGAGTCGAGCTTCGCGTTCGCGGGCGGCGGGCCGGCGAGCCGCACGTCCTCGCGGAAGTACAGGGCGACGCGCCCGCCGGTCCGTCCAAGCGCGCCCGCGCCGATCCATACCACCTCCCCGCCGGTGCACAGCTCGTCGAGCCACGACGCCGAGTACGCGCCGACGCGCCGCGGGAGCACGTCGCGCTCCCACACCTCGGGCGTCAGCGCCACTCCCTGAAGCGGCACCAGCGCCTCGCGCAGCCGATCCGGTCCCGCCCCGCCGGGCCGATGCGCGTCGATGTTCTGCCAGCTGGGCACGAAGCGAGCCAGCTCGCGTTGGTCTGCCGCCTCGACCTCGCGCCGCAGGTGGGCGAGGCTGGCGCGGCGCAGCCGCCGCAGCACGTCGGGATCGCACCACTCGCGCTCGCTCCCGCCCGGTAGCAGCTCGCCCCGGACCAGCTCGTTGGCGCCCTCGAGCTCGCGCAGCGCCGGGCCGGGGTCGACTCCGTAGCGCGCCGCCGGCTGCGACGTGGGGAACGGGCCGTGGGAGCGCGCGTAGCGCCGCAGCAGCGCGGGCATCGCGTCGGGCACGGGCTCGAGGAACGAGTCGGGAAGGCCGCCCGGCTGGGGAACCCCGAGCGCGTCGCGGTACAGGCCCGCGTCCTCGGCCGCGATCCACCGATCCTCGCCCCTGACGCGCACTCGTGCCGCCCGGCGCTCGCCCTCCAGCTTCGCCAGCATCGACGGCGCCGAGTAGCCCTCCGCGACGCGCTCGTCGCACTCGGCCTCGGTCAAGTCGCCAACCCGGCGCAGCACCTGGTGCAGGGCGTCGCGGTCGCGCGCCCGCGCTTGCTCGGCGCGGTGCTGGAGCGAGTCCTCGACCTCCCGCAGCGCCTCGGGGTCGATCAGGTCGCGGAGCTCGTCCTGGCCGAGCAGCTCCCGCAGCAGGTCGCGGTCGAGCGCCAGCGCGGCCGCCCGGCGCTCCGCGTTCGGCGTGTCGCCCTCGTACATGTAGGTGGCGACGTAGTCGAACAGCAGCGATGACGCGAACGGGGACGCCGTCGGCGTCTCGACCTCGACGAGGGTGATCCGGCGCGAAGCGAGGTCGCGCAGGAGGCGATCGAGCGCCGGCAGGTCGAGCACGTCGCGCAGGCACTCGCGGTAGGTCTCGAGCACGAGCGGGAAGCGCGGGAAGTCGCGGGCGACCTCGAGCAGGCTCTGGGACTTGAGCCGCTGCTGCCACAGCGGCGTCCGCTTGCCGGGATAGGCGCGCGGGATCAGCAGCGCCCTGGCGGCGTTCTCGCGAAAGCGGGCGCCGAACAGCGCCGAGCCGGAGAGCTCGCGCACGACGAGGTCCTCGAGCTCGTCGGCCTCGATCAGGACCAGGTCCGCCGGCGGCGGCTGGTCGGCGTCGGGGAGGTGGATCACGATCCCGTCGTCGGACCAGATCGCGTCGGCCTCGAGCTCGTGCTCGTCGCGGATCCGGGCTGCGAGCGCAAGCCCCCACGCCGCGTGGACGCGGCCGCCCCACGGCGACAGCACGCACAGGCGCCAGTCGCCGATCTCGTCGCGGAACCGCTCGACGACGATCGTCTCGTCCGAGGGCACGACGCGGGTCGCCGCCTGCTGCTCGCGCAGGTAGGCGACGAGGTTGGCGGCCGCGCGGCGATCGAGGTCGTACTGCTTCGCCAGCTCGACGGGCTTCGCCGACACGGCCTCGCGGGCGAAGGCCCCGATCGCGCGCCCGAGCTCGGCCGGGCGGCCGACCCCGTCGCCGCGCCAGAAGGGCACCGCGCCGGGCGTGCCCGGCGCCGGCGTCACGATCACGCGGTCGCGCGTGATCTCCTCGATCCGCCACGTCGTCGCGCCGAGCAGGAAGGTCTGGCCGGGGCGCGCCTCGTACACCATCTCCTCGTCGAGCTCTCCCACCCGGCGCCCGTCCGGCAGGTGCACGCCGTACAGGCCGCGGTCGGGGATCGTGCCCGCGTTCGTGACCGCCAGCTGGCGGGCGCCCTTGCGCCCGCGGAGGGTGGCCTGGGCCCTGTTCCATGCCAGCCGCGGGCGCAGCTCGGCAAAGCGGTCGGACGGGTAGCGCCCGTCGAGCATGTCGAGCACGTTCTCGAGCTGCTCGCGCGACAGCTCGGAGAACGGCTCCGCGGCAGTCACCAGCCGCTCGACCTCGTCGACGTCCCATTCGTCGGTCGCAGCCATCGAGACGAGGTGCTGGGCGAGGACGTCGAGCGGGTTGCGGGGGATCACCGTCTCCTCGATCTCGCCGCCTCGCATCCGCTTGGTGACCACGGCGCACTCGAGCAGGTCGGCGCGAAACTTGGGGAAGATCCTCCCCACGGAGACCTCGCCGAGCCCGTGCCCCGCGCGCCCGATTCGCTGCAGCCCGCGCGTGACGGACTTCGGGGACTCGACCTGGATCACGAGGTCAACCGCCCCCATGTCGATCCCCAGCTCGAGCGACGAGGTCGCGACGATGCACGGGAGCTGGCCGGACTTCAGCAGCTCCTCGACGATCGTTCGCTCCTCGTGAGCGAGCGACCCGTGATGGGCGCGCGCGATCTCAACGGTGGGCTCCTCGGAAGCCGGCCCATGCCCGCCGTGCTCGGTCGGCGGCAGCTCGACCGTTTCCTCTTCGTCCGCGAGCTCGTTGAGGCGCTTGGCGAGCCGCTCGGCTCCGCGGCGGCTGTTGACGAAGATGATCGTCGACGTGTGCTCGCGGACGAGCTTCAGCAGCTCGGGGTAGATCGCGGGCCAGATCGAGCGCGGGCTCGCCGTTTCCTCGAGGGCGTCGGCCGGGGGGGCGATGCCCGAGTCGCCGCCGTCGCGGCGCTTCTCGATCGACGCGTCCGGCTCGGTCATGTCCTCGACCGGAACGCGGATCTCGAGGTCGAGCTCCTTGCTGCGACCCGCGTCGACGATCTCGCACTCGCGGCGCGGGCCGACCAGGAAGCGGCCGATCGTCTCCAGCGGCCGCTGGGTTGCGGATAGACCGATGCGCTGAACAGATCCCCCGTCGTTCCGGTTCACCAGCTCCTCGAGCCGTTCTAGGGTCAGGGCCAGGTGCGCGCCGCGCTTCGACTGCGCCACGGCATGGATCTCGTCGACGATCACCGCCTCGACCCCGGTGAGGATCTCGCGCGCCTGCGAGGTCAGCATCAGGTACAGCGACTCGGGGGTCGTGATCAGGATGTCGGGAGGCTTGCGGCGCATCGCCTGGCGCTCGCGCTGCGGCGTGTCGCCGGTGCGCAGCCCGACCTTGATCTCGGCGCCGATCCCGCGGAGCGGCGCCCGCAGGTTGCGCTCGATGTCGTACGACAGCGCCTTCAGCGGCGACACGTAGACGACCCGCACCCCCTGGCCCAGCCGCTCCGGCTCGGTCGCCAGCCGATCGATCCCCCACAGGAACGCGGCGAGCGTCTTGCCGGAGCCGGTGGGCGCGCAGATCAGCGTGCTGGCGCCCGACGCGATCGCCGGCCAGCCCTGCTCCTGAGCGGGCGTGGCGGCCTCGAACGAGGCCTCGAACCAGGCCCTGACCTCGTCGCTGAACGGCGACATCGGGGCGGGTTTCGCAGTCGTGGATCCCACGGTGGCCAACCCATTGATGTTACGCCTCGGCCGGACGCCTGCGATGCTGTCGCGGCTCATGCGCATCCTGTACGGGGTCAACGGAGAGGGAATGGGGCACGCGACGCGGTCCGAGGTAGTGATCGGCTCGCTGCTCGGCTCCAACGACGTCCGCGTCGTCGCCTCCGGGGCCGCCTATCGCCACCTGCGCGGGCGGCTCCCGCGGGTCGACGAGATCTTCGGTCCCACATTCGCGATGGAGGAGGGCGAGATCCGACGCTGGGCGACGGTGCGCCAGAACGTCCAGCACGCGTTTGGGGAGCTGCCCGACACCGTCAAGCGGTGGGTTCGCGAGGTCGATCAGTGGAAGCCCGACGCGGTGATCAGCGACTTCGAGCCGCTCGCCGGCGTCTACGCGCGGTCCACGCGCACGCCGTTGATCGCGGTCGACAACATCAACATGCTCGATCGCTGCAGGCACGACGCGGAGATCATCGGCGCGCAGCGTCAGGACTACCTGCTCGCGCGCGCCGTCGCCCATTCGATGGTGCCCGGCGCCGTCGAGTACATCATCACGACCTTCTTCGAGCCACCGCTGGCGCGCGGGGGCACGACGCTGGTGCCGCCGATCATCAGGCCCGAGATCGTCGCGGCGCGCAGCGAGCGCGGCGAGCATCTGGTCGTGTATTCGAGCGGCGACCCGAAGCTGCTCGACGCGCTGCACGCCGTCGGGGTGCCGGCTCGCGTGTACGGCATGCGGGGCGGCCCCGAGGAGGTCGTGGTCGACGGATGCGTCGAGCTTCGCCCGCGCTCCAGCGAAGATTTCGTCGAGTCGCTTCGAACGGCACGCGGAGTGATCGCGGGGGGCGGGTTCTCGCTGCTGAGCGAGGCGATCTACCTCGGCAAGCCGATCCTCGCCGTCCCGCTGCACGGCCAGTTCGAGCAGCGCATGAACGCCCGCTACGTGCAGCGGCTGGGGTACGGGCTGTGCGCGGACGAGGTCGATCCCGAGGTGCTGCGGGAGTTCGTTCAGCGGCTGCCCGAGTTCGAGGCGGCGCTCGAGGGCTACGAACAGGACGGCAACGCGCGCACGCTGGCCGCGATCTCGGAGCGCGCGACCGAGGCGGCGGCGGCAGGGGCGCGCGAGCTTCGCCGGGCGCGATGGGCGGCGCGGAGGGTGGCCCGATGAGCTCCACAACGCGACGCGCATTCGCCGCCGCGGCGGCGGGCGGGGCCGCGTTCGCCTGGTACCACGGCCAGATCCCGACGTCGCAGGTGTACGGCCGCACGATCTGCCGCGAGCCGGGCGCCGGCCGGATGATCGCGTTGACGTACGACGACGGCCCCAACCCGAGCGAGACCCCCCGGCTGATGGAGGTGCTCAAGCGCCACGGAGCAAAGGCGACGTTCCTGCTCATCGGGCGCTGGGCGGAGCGCGAGCCGGGGCTGATCCGCGAGCTGTCCGCGGCGGGACACGCGATCGGCAATCACACCTACACCCACCCGACGATGCCGCTGCGCACGATGCGGCAGCTGCGCGAGGAGCTGCGCCGCTGCACGGACGCGATCGAGGCCGCCGGTGTCGAGCTTTCGCGCGTCGACGGCCGGGCGCTGATGCGGCCCCCGTACGGACGGCGCCGGCCCGCGACGCTACGGGTGCTGCGCGAAGAGGGGTACGTCCCGCTGCTGTGGTCGATCACGTGCTACGACTGGCGCCGTACCGCGACCCCGCGCAAGCTCGTCCGCCGCGCGACCCGCGCCGGCGACGGCGACATCGTGCTGCTCCACGACGGCTCGCACGAGGACCCCGCGCACGACCGCAGCGCGTCGATCGACGCCACCGACGAGGTGCTGGGGCGGTTTTCGGCCGAGGGCTACCGCTTCCTGACGGTCCCCGAGCTGGTCGCGGCGGCGCGCGGGTGAGCGCCGGGCTTCAGCCGCCGCGCCACCCGGAGCACGTCCCCAAGCGTCGGTTGAAGCCTGACAGGGTCCATAGGCCCGATAAGGCTTCAAACGACCGATCTCGGCCCCCCTTATTGCCGGTCCAGCGCGGTCGCTACCAGGGGAGGGCGTCCGCGATCTCGGCCAGCCGGGGAGCGGTGCGGTCACGCTTGGAGAGCTGCGGGCCGGCGAGCGGCCACTCGACCCCGACGTCGGGGTCGTCCCATGCGATCCCGGCCTCGGTCGCCGGGTCATAGTAGCTCGACAGCCGGTAGTGGACGTCTGCCACGTCGCTGAGGACGCAGAAGCCGTGGGCGAACCCAACCGGGACGAATAGCTGCCGGTGGCTCTCGTCGTCGAGCTCGTGGCCCTCCCAGCGGCCGTACGTCGGCGAGGATCGACGCAGGTCGACGGCCACGTCCCAGACCTTTCCCCGCAGGCACCGGACGAGCTTCGCCTGGCCCGGGGCGGTCTGGAAGTGGAGACCGCGGAGGATGCCGCCCCGCGAGCGCGAGTGGTTGTCCTGGACGAACTCGACCTCGATGCCCGCGTCGCGCCACGCGGCGGCCGAGAACGTCTCGACGAGAAAGCCCCGATCGTCCCCGTGGACCTCGGGCTCGACCAGGACGAGGTCCTCGATCTCGGTGTCGAGGCGCCGCACCACTACCGCGGGGCGCGGCCGTACTGACGCTCGTAGTACTCCCGGTACTCCCCGGACCGGATCGGCTCCCACCACCAGGCGTTGTCGCGGTACCACTCCACGGTGCGGGCGAGGCCATCGCGGAACCCCACCTCGGGCTCCCACCCGAGCGCCTTGACCTTGTCCGACGCGAGCGAGTAGCGGCGGTCGTGCCCGGGCCGATCGGTGACGAACTCGATCAGCGACTCGTCGCGGCCGCAGAGCTCGAGGGTCGCGCGCACGGCGTCGATGTTCCGGAGCTCGTCGGGCCCGCCGACGTTGTACACCTCGCCCGCGGCGCCGCGCTCCAGCACGACGTCGATCGCGGCGCAGTTGTCGTCGACGAAGAGCCAGTTGCGGACCTGCTTACCGTCGCCGTAGACCGGCAGCGGGTCTCCGGCGAGCGCGTTGAGGATGCACAGCGGGATCAGCTTCTCCGGGTACTGGTAGGGGCCGTAGTTGTTCGAGCCGCGGCAGATCAGCGCGTCGGCACCGTAGGTGCGCTGGAACGCCTGCACGATCAGATCGCCTCCCGCCTTCGAGGCCGAGTACGGCGACGAGGGGTCGATCGGAGACCGCTCCGTGAACGACCCGTCGTCGATCGAGCCGTAGACCTCGTCGGTCGAGACCTGGAGGTGGCGAATCCCGGCTTCACGCGCTGCCTCGAGCAAGACGAAGGTCCCGAAGACGTCGGTGGTGATGAACTCGCTGGGGGACTCGATCGAGCGATCGACGTGCGTCTCGGCGGCGAAGTTGACGACCGTGTCGCAGCCCTCGATCGCCCCCCGCACAGCGTCGCGGTCGGCGATGTCCGCCTCGACGAGCTCGACGCCGCCCTCGCGAACCTCGCTGAGGTTCTCGCGGCGGCCGGCGTAGGTGAGCTTGTCGAGGACGACGACGCTGTCGTCCGGATGCGTCGCGAGTCGGTGGCGCACGTAGTTCGACCCGATGAACCCCGCGCCGCCGGTGACCAGGAGCCTCATGCCGCAGCCTCGTGCCGGGCGGCCTCGCGCTCACGCAGGTACTCGGTCAGCCCCTCTCGCCAGGTAGGGAGGACGATCGCGTCGGGGCGCTCGCTCTCCAGCACCGAGTACGGCGGGCGGAGGGCGGGCCGCGCGATCATCTCCGTGGTCGCCGCCATCACGCGGCAGTCCATCCCCGACTGATCGAAGATCTGGAGCGCGAACTCGTACCACGAGCACGATCCCGCGGCCGCCAGGTGATGGATCCCGTACGCCTCGCCTTCGACCAGCTGCGCGATCGCCCCGGCGAGATGCGCCGTGTAGGTCGGCGAGCCGACCTGGTCGCTGACGACGAGGACCTCCGGCTGTTCGCCGCCGAGCGTCAGCATCGTGTCGACGAAGTTGCGCCCGGCGAGCCCGAACAGCCACGACGAGCGCACGATCCAGTTGCGCGGGTTGGCGACAGCGACCGCGGTCTCACCCGCGAGCTTCGAGCGGCCGTAGGCGGACAGGGCGTGTGTGTGATCCGACTCGACGTACGGCGCGCCCTTGGCGCCGTCGAAGACGTAATCGCTCGAGGGATGCACGACGCTCGCCCCGACCTCGGCGGCGGCGGCGGCGACCACGCCCGCGGCCTCGCTGTTGAGGCGGGTTGCCTCGGGCTCGTGCTCCTCGGCCCCGTCGACGTCGGTCCACGCCGCGCAGTTGACGACCACCTCGGGACGGTGGGTGCGCATGGCCTTGTCGACGGAGGGGCCGTCCGTGATGTCGAGGTCGGCGTGCGCCAGCGGGACGACCTCCGCCACGCGCGCCGCGCACGCGGCGGTGACGTCATGGCCGAGCATCCCGCCCGCGCCTGTGATCAGGACCTTCACGGGATCGCGATCTCCGAGTTGTCGCCGACGATCAGCCGCAGCGTCCTCGGCAGGCCGTCGCCCCGCGCCAGCGTCGCGTTGCGACCCAGCAGGCTCGCCTCCATTCGCGCCCCGAGATCGCTCACCCTCGACCCCGAGAGCAGGATGGAGTGCTCGACCTCGGAGCCGGCGACCGTGACGTCGGGAGCGATCGACGTGTAGGGGCCGATGTAGGAGTCGGTGATCGTGCTGCGGGCGCCGATCACGGCCGGGCCGCGGACGAGGGAGCGCTCGAGCCGGGCGCCGAGCTCGACTACGACCCGCCCCTCGACGCGCGAGTCGACCAGCTCCCCGTCGATGCGGCGCTCGATGTCCTCGAGGACGAGCCGGTTTGCCTCCAGCATGTCCTCGAGGTGCCCGGTGTCCTTCCACCATCCCCGAACGAGCCGCGACTCGACCCGCTTGCCGCCGTCGATCAGCCACTGGATCGCGTCGGTGATCTCGAGCTCGTCCCGCCACGAGGGCTCGATCGCCCGCGCCGCGTCGAACACCGCGGGGCCAAACATGTACACGCCGACCAGCGCCAGGTCGCTGGGCGGGTCCTTGGGCTTCTCGACCAGCCGCACGACGCGGTCTCCGTCGAGCTCCGCGACGCCGAACTCCGAAGGATCCGGCACCTGGGTGAGCAGGATCAGGGCGTCGGGCTCCGACTCCCTGAACGCGTCGACGAGGTCGCTGATCCCGTCGCGCAGCAGGTTGTCGCCGAGGTACATCACGAACGCCGAGTGGCCGAGGAACTCCTCCGCGGTCAGGACGGCGTGGGCGAGCCCTCGCGGCGAGTCCTGGGTGATGTAGTCGACCCGGGCGCCGAACTCCGACCCGTCGCCGACCGCGTCGCGGATTTCGTCGCCCGTCTCGGGTGCGATCACGATCCCGATCTCCGTCACCCCCGCGCGGACGAGCGCCTCGACGCCGTAGAACAGCACGGGCTTGTTGGCGACGGGCACGAGCTGCTTCGCCGACGTGTGCGTGATCGGGCGCAGGCGCGTCCCCGCGCCCCCCGACAGGATCAGCCCCTTGAGAGCCTCCATGATGCGGCGCAGAGGCTAGCGCGGGAGCTCAAGCCAGCCCGGAGAGGGGATCAGTACGTGCCGCCCAGCTTGCGGTGGTCCCATGTGGCGGTGCGGCGCGGATGGAAGTCGATCGCGACTCGCTTCGCCGCCTGGGCCTCGAGCGCCGCTGCCGCGTCGCCCTCGACCGAGGAGATCCCCTCCGAGTAACGGACCGTGAGCTGCTTTCCGAACTCCGACACGGTCTCGAGGTCGCGATGGATCTCGGCCTCGGCCTCGATCATCACGCCGCGCAGCTCGGTGTACTCGCGCCCCGTCTCCACGAGCAGCGTCGCGCGCTGGTCGCGCTCCAGGTTGCGCACCTTCTGCGACTTCGCGTAGGTCCACACCCACACCTGCCCATCACGTGGGACGTACCACATCGGCATCGAGTGGGGCCAACCCCGCGTGCCGAGGCTCGAGACGACGACCACGCGCTCGCTCTCCAGCAGCTCGCGCTGCTCGGCCTCGGTCAGCTTGATCTCTGCCCGCCTGCTCACGGCTGAACGTCAATCCCGCGACGTGCCCTGCTTCGCGTCCGCAGTCGCGGGGTTCGCGGGAATCAGCACGAGTTCTCTCCACGGTCCCTCGCCGACCATGGCCTGGGTGCGGCCCTCGAGCCAGTCCACCTGGAGGTCGTCGTAGTGGGGGCTCCCCGCGTGGCCGGACTGGCCGGTGAAGGCCTGCCAGCGCGAGAACGCCGGATCGGCCGGGTCCGCGAGCATGCGCCAGCACGGCGCCCACACCGCCTCGAACGGGTTGTTCGGGTCGTGCGCGATCTGGCTCACCGTCTCCTGCCCCCCGCCCGCCTCGAGCCGGCGGTTGAAGATCTGCGCGAAGACGGGGTTCGCGGCCCCGATCGCGTGCGGGAACTCGAGCCGGTGAACGCGGCCCCATTGCCACCCCTCCTGGTCGGCGCCGAAGCGGTCCTCGAGGTCGTCGAGGGCGCCGCGGAGCGCGTCCAGCACCAGCCCCTCCCACGGGCGGCCCACCAGCTCCTCGTCGCCCTCCTCCCACAGGGCGAGCAGATGCGAGTGCCAGCGCCACGGCGAGGTGACGTGGTTCGCGAACCCGCTGTCGGAGCGGTCGAGCCACCGCTCGGCGAGGTCGCGGTCGCGCAGCGCCGCGCGGGCCACCTCGCGCGCGAGCCGCATCGTGAATGCCTGGTAGATCGCGCCGGCGACCGTGTCCGGCCCCAGCCGCCCGTCCCAGCTCTTCAGCCGCTCGATCGCCGCGACCTCGCGCTGGTCACGGGGCCGCAGCCTCGCCAGCCGGTGGACGGTCTCGACGCCGGGGATCGAGTAGTCGTCGAACTGCATCGCCTCGAAGCTGTCGTGGTCGTGGTCGGACCGGGCGAGTATCAGCTGCTCGATTCGCCGCGCCCGGTAGCCGTCGAGGTAGTCGCTCGTGATGTGGTGGGGATACTCGTCGGGAACGATGCGATTGTTGGCGGTGATCAGGTAGCCGCACTCCGGGTCGCGCGCCTCCGGCATCTCCTCGTACGGGACGTAGCCGTCCCACTCGAACTCCCCGTCCCATCCCGGCTTCGGGAGGTCGGGGCAGTCGCCACGGCGAATCGGTACGCGCCCGACCGCCTTGTAGCCGATGCTCCCGTGGCGATCCGCCCACACCATGTTCGAGACCGGCGCGGTGTGGGATGCGAGCAACTCGACGAGCTCGGCCCCGCTGGTCGGCTCGAGCACGCGCAGGTTCGCCTCGCTGAACGCGGGGGCGTCGAGCACGCTCCAGCGCAGCGCCAGCGGCTCGGCCTCGTCGGCCCCGAGCGCCGCGTTGACGATCGGCCCGTGGTGCGTGATCCGGACCTCGAGTCGCTCGGGCTCCGAGCGCCCCCGGACCCGGATCTCCTCGACGACCATCTCCAGCGGCCTTTGTGTGCCCTCGAACTCGTAGCTGTCGCCGTCGACCCGCTCGACGAACAGGTCCATGACGTCCGCCATCGCGTTCGTGAAGGCGAACGCGACGTCGTTGGTCTGGCCCATCGAGACCCCTGGGACACCCGGCAGCGACGCCCCTCGAACGAAGCGGTCGCCGAGGGCGAGGTCGACCTCGTAGAAGATCCCCGGCATGCTGGGCGGCAGGTGGGGATCGCCGGCCAGCAGCGGGCGGCCGCTTGCCGTGCGCGAGCCGTCCACGACCCAGTTGTTCGAGCCGCTCGCCTCCATCGCGAACCCGAGGGTCTCCCGCACCCGGTCGATCTGCTCGGCGAGCCCGATACCGTCGCCGCCGTAGGCGCCGCCGGGCGACACGACCACAGGATGGCCGGTCGGGTATGAGGGATCGAGCCGCGCGGCGAGCTCGGGGCCCAGCTCGCGGGCCATGTCGGCCCGCAGGAGCTCGCGCTCCCAGTTCGTCGACAGGCCGAATGCGAGCAGCTTCAGCGCGGCGAGCATGTCGGCCGGCCGCCACGGCTCGAAGTCGAGGCGCAGGATCTGGAACTCCGCCGGCAGCGCGGCGGCGGCCTCGACCGCCGTGTTGACCCCGGCGCAGTACGCGTCGAGCTCGCGCCGGATCGCCGGGTCGAGCTCTGCCGCCTCGTGCTCGGCGATCCTGCGCAAGCCCAGGGTCCGCATGAGGCGGTCCGCCTGCAGGGTCTCCCGGCCGCCGATCTCGGACAGCCGCCCGCTCGCCATCCGCCGGTAGAGGTCGAGCTGCCACAGCCGGTCCTGCCCGTGGCAGAACCCCTCGGCGAACCACAGGTCGCGCTTGCTGGAGGCGCGGATGTGCGGCACGCCCCAGCGGTCGCGCCTCACCTCGGTGGATGCCGACAGCCCGATCGCCCGCAGCTGGCCCCGCGTCTTCGGGAGCGGACGGCGAAAGAGCTGGTACCAGAGGCCCGCCCCGGTCGCGCCGAGCAGCGCTCCAACGGCGCCGGCCCCGATCGCACCCTGCTTGAGGGCGGCGCTTCGCGCTCGCGCGACTCGCCGTCGATCGACCAACCGTGTCCAGCGCCGGGGCACAGGCGGATGCTAGTGGCACTAGTCGCGCAGGTCGCCCGGCAGGCGGTCCTCCGCCTCGAGCTTCTCCAGGTGCGACTCCATCGCCTCGGCGGCGGCCCACCGCAGCTCGGCCGGCACGTCGTCCCAGGCCGCGTCGAGCAGCCGGGCGCGCGACCGCTCGCCCACGTCGAGCGCGGCGACGAGCCTGCGCTCGCGCTCGAGGCGATGCTCGAGGTACTCGGCGACCTTCGCCGCCGGATCTGTGACGAACGGGCCGTGCCCGGGGCACAGCAGGTCGAGATCGAGCTTCCCGACCCTACGCAGGGAGCTCAGATACGCGATCAGCGAGCCTCCCCCCGGGGGGACGATCGTCGAGCCCTCGCCGAGGATCAGGTCGCCGGTGAAGCACGCGCCGTCGCGGACGAAGCACACGTGATCCTCGGCGTGCCCGGGTGTCGGCACGACCGTGAACGGGCCTGCGTCCGTCGCGCCGGCGCCCCACAGCGCCGGGCGGCCGAGCCGTTCGACGCCGGCCGAGTGGTCCCCGTGGGAGTGGGTGAGGAGGATCCCTCCGAGCCCGCCCCGGCGCTCGGCCTCGGCCCGCACCGCATCGATGTGCCCGCGGTCGTCGGGGCCCGGGTCGATGACGTGCGCCGGGTGATCGCCGACGACGTACGTATTGGTCCCCTCGAGCGTCATCGGCCCCGGGTTCGGGGCCACGAGACGGGCGATGTCCGGGCGCCCCGGCGCCGTGTCCAAGCTACTCGGAGAGCGCGCTCGCGACCGCCTCGCGCGCGTCGTCCGGCTCGAGCACGACGAGATCGCCGGCGCCCTTCAGCACCTCTCGCACCAGCCACGCCGACCCCGCGAACGGCAGCTCGACGGTCACCGCCCCGTCCGACAGCTCCTCGATCACGGTCCGCTCCTCGCGGATCCAGCGCGCGCGCTCCGGCGACACCCACACGCGGGCCACCTTGGCGTCCTCGACCTCGCCCTCGGTGAGCCACGACTCGAGCCCCGGCATCTCCTCGACCTGGGACCGTGGCTCGAACCCTCGCCGCGTCTGCTTCGCCTCCTTGATCCGGTCGAGCCGGAAATGGCGGATGTCGTCGCGGCCCAGGTCCCAGCATCCGACGTACCAGCCCTCGGGGCCGTTGGCGAGCCGGTAGGGCTCGACCTCACGCTTGGTGAACTGGTCCTCGTTCTCCTTGTAGTACTGGAGCTCCAGGACCCGCCGCTTCGCTATCGCCTCGTTGACCGTCCGCACGATCGCCGAGTCGTCCCCGAGCCGGGCGATCTCCAGCCCCTCCTCGGACGGGTCGTGGCCGAGCGCCTCGGTGATCTTGCGCCGCGCGCTCTCGAGCCCCGCCTGCGGGAGGTGGTCGCCGAACAGGTCGATCGCGGCGATCAGCGCCTTCGCCTCGAGCGGCAGCAGGCGGGCGGGGCGCGCGAAGCTGTCTCCGTACGCGTCCGCGTCGACCTCGATCTCGCCGTCGACGATCTCGGCGAAGAGGACGTAGGTCCCACCTCCGAAGTTGACGACGTTGAGCACCGATATGTCCTCGCGCAGCTCGTCGATCGTCAGCTTGAGGTCCTCGCACACGCGGTCGACCTCGAGCCGGCGCTCGTTGCGGGCGGCGTCGATCAGCAGGCCGGCGAGGGTGACGAGGCGGGCGAAGCGCTCGGGGCGGATCGGCGACTCGGAGTGGCCATTCGACCGCGGGCGAACCTCGCCCTCGGCGGCGGGGCGCTTGACGGCCTTGGCGGGCTCGAACTCGTCTCCGTGGCGGCGACGGAGCAGCTCGAGCCGCTCGGCCGCCTCGTCGGCAAGGTCGTCGGGCTCGAGCACGGTCGCGTTGTGGCGCCAGCTCAGCACCCAGGCGACGAGCTGGCGGCTCGAGGCGTAGTCGGTCTCGAAGATCATTCCCCGACCGGGCGCGCCGTCGGACTTGCGAGCGGGCCGCAGCTCGCCGAAACGGCCGTAGTCGCGCTCGACCAGCCACGCGATCCGCTCGCGGACGAAGACCTTGGCCCTCCCCACGATCTCGCCCATCTGCCAGTCGGCGCGGCTGCCGTAGTCGCGGCGGTCGAAGTCCTCCGGCGGCGCGAAGTCGTGCTCGGCCTTGGTCGCGTAGGAGACCTTGCCTCGGATCCTCGACAGCCGGAACACCCGCACCGCGTCGCGCTCGTGGGAGTGGCCGATGAGGTAGAACTGCCCACTGCGGTAGACGAGGTGGTAGGGGTCCACCTTGCGGGCCGCGGTCTCGTCCCGCTCCATCGTGTAGTACTCGAACTCGATCATCTTGCGACGCGAGATCGCGGTCTCGATCTTCGCCAGCCGCTGCGACAGCTCCCTGCCCCCGGCCGAGGCGGTGACCGAGACGTCGACGGGAGTCGACTCCCCGTTGGATAGCGGGTTCGGCCGACCCCAGGAGACCTGCTGCAGCGCGAGCCGCAACGGCTCCGCGTACGCGAAGCGGCCGTCGAGCAGGGTCAGCGCGGTCCGCAGCGCGGCGAGCTCGTCGTCGGAGAACTCGATCGAGGGCAGGTAGTAGTTGCCGGGCGGAAGCGCGTACAGCTCGGCCTCGAAGAACCCCTCGCCGGGCTTCTCGACCGACAGCGAGATCCCGAGCGACTCGAGCTCGGCGCGGTCGGCGTAGAAGCGCCGCGCGAAGGCGTCGTCGTTCATCGAGCTGTAGCCCTCCACCTCCTGCTTGATCTCGAGCGCCGACACCGGACGCCGATTGGCCATCAGGAACGAGATCAGAGAGAGCTGGCGGATCAGCTTCTCGGTGTCCTTGGCCATCGGGGTGAGAATAGTGGCGCGCAGGCTGCGCAACGCGCCGGGAACGCGCTGTTCTCCGCGCAATTTGCGCACCGTTGGCCACGGCGCGGTTACTGGCTCAGGCGGCGCGAGAGCCGAAGTAGGCGGCCGACTCGATCCCCGGGTCGAACCGCGACCACGCCTCCCCGTCGCGCAGCGCACGCTCGATGCGGTCGAAGCTGCCGAGCCGCCCGCCGAGGTTGTCGAGCATGTGGACCAGCGTCGCCTCGCGCGTGGCCGGGACCACCGGCGAGCCGTTCTCCAGCGCTCCGTGATGCGAGAGGATGATGTGCAGGATCGCCTGGGCGAGCTCGCGGTCGAAGCCCTCGATGCGCTCGATCTCCCGCCGAACGACGTAGTAGCCGAGTGGGATCTCACCCTGGAGTCGGCCGGCGTCCGTGAGCTCGATCGCCAGCAGGTCGTCGTTGTAGGCCTCGGTCTTGCCGATGTCGTGCAGGAGCGCGCCGGTGACCGCGACGTCGCGGTCGATCCCGGGAAACAGCGCGGCGGCGGCGCCGACCGAGTGAGCGACGGACAGGGTGTGGTCGAGCAGACCGTGGCGATACGCCTGGTGGTAGTACTTGGCCGCCGGCGCGTCCCGGAACCGCGGCCACCTCGGCGAGCGAGGGTCGAAGAACCGGTCGAGGAGCTGGCGCAGATGGGGGTTCTGAACCGTCGCGATCAGCTCGCGCAGGTCGGCCTCGAGCCGCTCCGCCGACACCGGGGGGCCCTGGACGAGCTGACCCGGGTCGTACTCGCCCTCGCGGGCCGGGCGGATCGCCTCGATCGTGAGCTTGGGCCCGTATCTCGGGTGGACCGCGAACCGGCCCCGGACCAGGACCACGCTCCCGGGGCTGGCCGCCTCGAAGCACTGGGCCACGTCGTCCCAGGCGACCGCCTCCATCGATCCGGTGCGGTCGGCGAGAACGAGGCGCAGCCAGTCGCTGCCGTCGCGCCGCTGACGAAGCTCCCGCTCGCGGACGGCGAACGCGCCCGAGACGGAGTCTCCGTCGCTGAGGTCGCGAACGCTGCGATGCCCGTTTCCGTTCGAGGACGGAACCTCGAGCGTGGGCTGGTGCGGCCTCGTTGCTTGCGGATTGCTCATGCTTCGGTCAAGTTAGACCCACAGGCGGACGGCCATGACAAGGCGGCAATTCCGCGAGCGGAATTGCCGGCGCTGGCGGGATAGGGTGAGTGGCACATGAAGTGGGTCGAACCACGAACTCGCCCCCTGACGCGATGACGCGGCTCGAGGGCACCGTTCTCGTCACTGGGGGGACCGGTGCCCTGGGCACCGCGGTCGTCGGCGAGCTGCTGACCGCGGGCGCCAGGGTCGTGTGCACCTGGATCGCCGCCGAGCAGCGCGACCGGATCCAGAGCGAGCTCGGCTCGCACGAGCTGCTCGAGCTGTGCGAGGCGGACTGCTCGACCGAGTCCGGCGCCGCGACAGCCGTGGACGCGGCCACCACCGAGCCACCGCTCGCCGCGGCGGTCAACCTGATCGGCGGCTATGCGAGCGGAGGACGGATTCACGAGGCGCCTGCGGACGAGCTGCAGCGGATGCTGGACCTGAACCTGATGACCGCCTACTGGACGACGCGCGCGGCGCTGCCGGCGATGCTCGAGCAGGGCGGTGGCTCGATCGTGTGCATCGGGGCGAAGGGAGCCGTGCAGCCGTTCAAGGGGTCGCCGGCGTACAACGTCGCGAAGACGGCGGTCGTGGGTCTCGTGCGGGCGCTCGCAGTCGACTACCGGGACGACGGCATCCGCGCCAATGCGGTGCTGCCGGGCGTCATCGACACCCCGGCGAACCGTGAGCAGATGCCCGACGCGGATCACTCGAAGTGGGTTCCCCCGGTGCAGATCGCGCGCGTGATCCGCTTCCTGTGCGGCCCCGACTCGGCGCCGACGTCGGGCGCGGCGATTCCCGTCTACGGCCGCTCGGGCTAGGCACCGGACCGGCGCGTGGACGGCGTCGCGCTTGGGTAACCCCGCTTCGTCGCCCGAACGATCGCGGAGCCCGCGTGCTCGTGGACGCGGTGGGTCTCGCGGATCTCGACGTCCTGGAACCCGGCCGCCTCGAGCCCGGCCCGGAACTCGTCCCCGGTCAGAGCGCCCGCGATGCAGCCGGTCCACTGCTGCATGTCGCGCCGGGTAGTCTCGTCCATATCGGGATCGGCGATGATGTCCGTGACCGCGAAGCGACCCGCCGGTCGCAAGACGCGCGCCGCCTCGCGAAAGACGTCGCCCTTGTCGGCGGAGAGGTTGATCACGCAGTTGCTGATGATCACGTCGACCGAGGCATCCGGCAGCGGGATCTCCTCGATCGTCCCCCTGAGGAACTCGACGTTCTCGACCCCTGCCTCGCGCTGGTTGCGGCGCGCGAGCTCGAGCATCTCGTCGGTCATGTCGAGACCGTACGCCCTGCCGTTGGGGCCCACCCGCTGAGCGGAGAGCAGAACGTCGATGCCCCCGCCGGAGCCGAGATCCAGAACGGTTTCGCCCTCATTGAGCTGCGCCACCACGGTCGGGTTTCCGCACCCGAGCGAAGCGAGCTTGGCCGCGTCGGGCAGCATCCCTCGTTCTGCGTCCGAGTAGAGCTCCGCGGCGAGGCTCGCCTCCGCCGCATCGGCGCCGCAGCTGCACCCGCAGCCCGACGGGGCGCACGAGGCGGCCTGGTTGGCGGCAGCGTCCTGCGCGGCGGTCGCGTAACGCCCGCGGACGGCGTCACGGATGCGGTCCTTGTCCTCAACTCTCGTGCTCACTTCGGCTCCTTTCGCGCGGTGACGATCTCGGTCGGGAAAGACATCTGGGCCAGGTACTCGCGCGTCACGCCGACGAAGCCGAGCTCCGCCAGAACGGGGGCCGCGAGCACGCCGCGGCAGTTGGCGGTCAGCACGACCCCGTGCGCGTATGCCCAGTCCCACACCCGGTGGGCGCGGCGCTCGCCGACGGTCATGTTCGAGAGCACGAGCTGCCCTCCGGGGCGCAGAACGCGCTTGAACTCGGACAGCGCCCGCGGGATGTCGTCCCGCCGAAGCAGGTCGAGCATGTAGCCGTTGACCACGAGGTCGAAGCTGTCGTCAGGCAGCGGCAGATCGAGCGCCGATGCCGCGATCGTCTCGACGCGGTCGAGCCGGGCCGCTCGCAGACGCCGGCGGGTCTGCCGCAGCATTCCCCCCGACGGCTCGACCCCGACGGTGCGCCCGTCCGGGCTGGCCTCCGCGAGCTGCACGAGCTGAACCCCGGTGCCGGTCGCGACCTCGAGCACGTCGTCGTCGCGGCGCGGCGCCGCGAGCTCGAGCACCCGCCGGCGAGCCGCGGACTCGGTCAGCCGCGCCCATGCCTCGTACACCGGCGCGAGCCGCGTGTAGGTGCGCGGCACCTCGTCGGGCGGGGCCTTGGCCTCGAGGATCCGCTCCCGCCACGAGCCGGGCGCCGCCGCTATCCCGGCAGCCATCGGCTCAGCTCCTCGAGCGCTCCCGGCTCGACGTAGTAGTAGGCCCACAGCCCGCGACGCTCGGAGCCGACGATTCCCGCCTCGCGCAGCACCTTGAGGTGGTGCGAGACGGTCGGCTGCGAGAGGTCGAAGAGCGGAACCAGCTCGCACACGCAGACCTTGCCGGCGTGCTTTCGCAGCACGTCGACGAGCTGCATCCGGATCGGGTCGCCGAGCGCCTTTGCGACGCGGCTCATGCGCTCCGCCTGCTCGCGCTCGATGTCGGGATACACGACCGGCTGGCAGCACGGCTCCCCGACGGGGCGCTTCTGCTTTGGGGCCAGCTCCAGACCGACGGCCATCTATTTACGTGTATCAATTGAACTCATGAGTGTCAATGCAATACCATCGATCGGAAAGGCTCGGGGGCAGGAGGAGGAAGCGAGAGGACGATTTAGCTCGGGCCCGTCGAGCGCCCGGTTCGAGGACTTCGTGCCGCCGTTTCGTGCACCGGTTCGCGCGTGAGAGACTGCGCGCGCTTGCGCAGGTCGAGGGCAATATGACCAAGCTCGTGCCCGAGGTGCTGTTCGTGTGCGTCCAGAACGCCGGCCGTAGCCAGATGGCGGCGGGGCTGACGGACAAGCTCGGCGGCGGGCGCGT
>DATHVJ010000211.1:0-2243 GCA_035461345.1 Solirubrobacterales bacterium
CGGCACCCGACCTACGAGAAGATCGTGCGCCGCTCGAACACCCTGCACGCGCACGACGCGGGCAACGAGGCCAGCGAGGGGGATCTGGTCCGCGTGGTTGAGACCCGGCCGCTCTCGCGGACGAAGCGCTGGCGGCTGGTCGAGATCGTCGAGAGGGCGAGATGATCCAGCAGGAGACAAAGCTCAGGGTCGCCGACAACTCCGGCGCGCGAGAGATCCTCTGCATCCGGGTGAAGGGCGGAGGCCACCGCCGCTACGCCGGGGTCGGCGACGTGATCACCGCCACCGTCAAGCAGGCCACGCCGCGCAGCGCGGTGCGCAAGGGCGAGGTCGTCCAGGCGGTCGTCGTGCGCACGCGCAAGCAGCTCGGCCGCTCCGACGGCACCTACATCTCGTTCGACGAGAACGCCGCGGTGCTGATTGACGCCACCAACAATCCTCGCGGGACCCGCATCTTCGGCCCGGTGGCGCGGGAGCTGCGCGACCGCAACTTCATGAAGATCGTCTCGCTCGCTCCGGAGGTCCTGTGATGTCGCGGATGCGGATTCGGAAGGACGACCACGTCGTGGTCACGAGCGGCAAGGACCGCGGCAAGACCGGGCGCGTGCTCCGCACCGACCCGAAGCGGCGACGCGTGTTCGTCGAGGGCCTCAACATCGTCAAGCGCCATCAGCGCCCCCGGTCGCTGAAGGACACGCAGCGCGGCGGCGAGGCGGGCGGGATCATCGAGAAGGAAGGGCCGATCGACGTCTCCAATGTGATGCTGCTTGATCCGTCCGACAACAAGCCGACCCGGGTCGGGATCACCCGAGAGGGCGGGCGGCGCACGCGCGTCGCGAGGCGAACCGGAAAGCCGATCGAGTGATGGAAGCCGCGACGTCCCCACAGGCACAGGCCGCGCCGCCCCCGCGACTGCGGGACCGGTACCGCCAGGAGATCGTTCCGCAGCTGGTGAGCCGGTTCGGCTACAGCACGGTGATGGACGTTCCGAGGCTGGAGAAGATCACGCTCAACATGGGGATCGGCGAGGCCACCCGCACGAGCGGCCCGCTCGAGGCCGCCACCGAGCAGCTCGCGACGATCTCGGGCCAGCGCCCGAGCGTGCGCCGCGCGCGCAAGTCGATCGCGTCGTTCAAGATCCGCGAGGGGATGCCGGTGGGAGTCGCCGTGACCCTGCGCAGGGCGCGGATGTGGGAGTTCCTCGACCGGCTGATCTCGATCGCGATCCCACGCATCCGCGACTTCCGGGGGCTGAACCCGCGCTCGTTCGACGGCCGCGGGAACTACTCGATGGGCATCCGCGAGCAGCTGATCTTCCCCGAGATCGACTACGACTCGATCGACGAGGTGCGCGGCCTCGACGTCACGATCACCACCACGTCGAGGACGGACGAGGAGTCGTTCGAGCTCTTGCTCGCGCTCGGGCTACCCTTCTCGGAGGAGGGTCGGCCCGGCCAGGAGGACGTCGTCGCCGCGGCCGAGGAGGAGCGCCGCAAGGAGGAGGCGCGCCGGCGGGCCGAGGCGGAGCAGGCGGCGCTGGAGCAGCTCAAGGAGGAGAACCCGGAGGCGTACGAGCGTCCCTCCCGCGAGGAAGAGGAGGAGGGCGCCGAAGCCGAGGGCGAGGAGCCCAAGGCGGAGGCGGACAAGCCCGAGGCAGGCGACGAGAAAGAGGAATCCGAGTAGATGGCGAAGACGTCACAGAGAGTCAGGCAGAGCCGCAAGCCGAAGTACAAGACGCGCGGTTACCACCGCTGCAGGCGGTGCGGTCGCTCGCGCGCCTACTACCGCAAGTTCGGGCTCTGCCGGCTTTGCCTGCGCGACGCCGCGCATCAGGGCTACGTCCCCGGAATGACCAAGTCGAGCTGGTAACCGGAACGAACCATGCTGTCCGATCCCGTATCCGACTACCTGACCCGAGTCCGCAACGCGCTCACCTCCCAGCACGGGGAGGTCGAGGTGCCGGCGTCGCGCCTGAAGACCGAGATGACGCGGATCCTCGCCGAGCAGGGCTACATCGACGGCTTCTCCGTCGAGCCGAAGCCGGTCGGAGAGACGATCCGGATCCGGCTCAAGTACACAGACGAGCGCCGGCCGGCGATCACCGGCATGGAGCGGGTGTCGCGACCCGGGAGGCGCCGCTACGTCGGGCGCAAGGACGTGCCGAGGGTGCTCGGCGGGATGGGAACCGCGATCGTGTCGACGTCGCGCGGGCTGATGAGCGGCCACGAGGCGAAGGCCGCGGG
>DATHVJ010000212.1:0-4899 GCA_035461345.1 Solirubrobacterales bacterium
CTGGATGGAGCCGGATGCGTTCGAGGAGAACGTGATCGAGCCACTCGACTTCCGCGTGAAGGGCAACAAGGTCCTCGTGCGCCAACACAACCGGGCGCGAGGAGCGGAGAGCGGCATCGAGGTGAGTGAGACCCTTTGGACTGTCTGGACGCTGAACGACGACGGCCTGGCGACGCGGGTGGAGTCCTTTCCAGACCACCAAAAAGCCGCCGCCCTCGCAGCCGCCGGGCTGTCGGAGTAGGCGATGTCGCAGGAGAACGTCGAGAGACTCCGTGCGCAGTTGGAGGAGTGGGATCCGAACGTGATCGCCGAGCGCGGCTAGGGGCGCCGCCTCAGGCGGTCGCCCCCAGCCGCCGGCTCACGCCTCCGCCGGCTGCTCACGCCCGCGAGCGCCGAGCTCGACATGCGCGCGGCTGTCGCGGTTGCGGATCAGCACGAGCGTGAGAACGAGGCCCAGAGCCGCGATCGCGGCGCCGCCGAGGAACGCGGACTGGAATCCCTCCGTGAGTGCGTTCGGAAGCGCCGCCGGGTCGCCCCCCGAGCTCGCCACCAGCTCATCCGTGCGCGAGTTGGCGATCGTCGCCAGGACCGCGAGCCCGAGCGCGCCCCCGATCTGCTGCGAGGTGTTGATCAGGCCGCTCGCGAGCCCGGACTCCTCGTCCCGCACCCCGGAGACGGCGGCGATCGTCGTCGTCACGAACCCGAATCCGAGCCCCGTCGCAGCGAGCAGCGACGGCCCGAGGATGTCGGTCGCGAAGCCGCCGTCGACCGACACCTGGGAGAACCACACCAGCGCTGCCGCTATGAACGTCATCCCCATCGCCAGGACGGGCTTGAACCCGATCCGCGTGACCAGCTGCGACCCGATCGCCGAGGCGACGATGATCATCAGCGCCAGCGGGAGGTACGATAGCCCCGCCTTGATCGCGCTGTAGCCGAGCACCTGCTGCATGTAGAGCGTGATGAAGAAGAACATCGAGAACAGCGACGCTCCGACGAGCAGCCCGACGACGTTGGCGCCGGTCAGGGTCCGCAGCCGGAAGATCCGGAACGGCATTAGGGGCGCCGTTGACCGAAGCTCGATCGCGACGAACGCCGCGATCAGCGCCGCGGACAGCGCGAGCAGCCCCAGCGTCTGGGTCGAGCCCCATCCGGCGTCGGTGGCGTCGACCAGCGCGTAGACGAGCACCGACAGGCCGGCTGTGACGCTTACCGCGCCGGCGGCGTCGAAGTGACGCGTGGCCGACTCGGAGTGGGTCTCCGAGACCACGCGCGGGGCGAGCGCCGCCACCGCGAGGGCGATCGGCACGTTGATCCACAGCACCCACTCCCAGCCGAGGCCGTCGGTGAGGATGCCGCCGAACAGCACGCCCGCGGCGCCGCCAGCTCCGGCGACCGCTCCCCACGCGCCGAGCGCCTTGTTGCGCTCGGCGCCGTCGCTGAACGTCGTCGTGATGATCGACAGCGCCGACGGGGAGATGATTGCCGCGCCCAGGCCCTGGGCCGCGCGGGCGGCGATCAGCTGGCCCTCGTTGGCGGAGAAGCCGGCGGCGAGCGACGCGGCCGCGACGAGCAGCAGCCCGGCGATGAAGACGCGCCGACGTCCGAGCAGATCGGCCATCCGCCCGCCGAGCAGGAGAAAGCCACCGAACGTGAGGACGTACGCGTTGACGACCCACGACAGATTCTCCTGCGAGAAGTCGAGCCCCTCGCCGATTGAGGGCAGCGCCACGTTCACGATCGACGCGTCGATGACGACGATGAACTGCGCGAAGCAGAGCAGGATGAGGGCGATCCAGCGGCGTTCTCTGTACTCGTGGCCTTCGGTCATCTCCGCGCTCCTCGGTGTCGTGGCGTCGGCGAGATCTGCGACGCCGAATCTTGCCTTCACCACAAAGACGAACGGCACGGCGCGAAATAGACACCGCTAGCCCGTCGGCCCGAACCGCTCGGTGCGGATCGCGCCCGGCTCCAGCCCGGCGTCCATCAGCAGCCGGCTCGCCGCCTCGACGAACCCGTTGGAGCCGCACACGAACGCGATCCCCGAATCGAACGCCGCGTCCCCGATCAGCGCGGCGTCGATTCGGCCCGTGTGCCCCGACCATCCGTCGGGCGGCTCGCGCGTGAACGTCAACACGGCGTCGCCGCTGAGCTCGTCGGCGTAGATCACGTCATCGCCCGCCTTCACCGAGTAGACGAGCCGCATCTCCAGGTCCGGCATCGTGCGGCGGCGGTGGCGCAGGATCGACATCAGCGGCACCACCCCCGAGCCGCCGCCGACCAGCAGCACCGGCGCCTCGCCCCGCCACACGAAGTAGGACGCGAACGGGCCGCGCACCTCGACCTGGTCGCCCTCGACGACGACGTCGTGGAAGTACGGCGACACCTCCCCGTCCTCGAGCCGGTCGATCGTCAGCTCGATCTCGCCCTCGTCGAGCGGCGACGACGCGACAGAGTACGAGCGCTGGGCCTGGTAGCCGTCGGGCGCCGTGAGGCGGACGTCGTAGTGCTGGCCGGGAAGGTGGGGCATCCACATCGGGACCTCGATCCGGAACGACTTCACCCGCGGCGTCTCAGTCTTGATCGACGTCACGGTGCCGATCTGCCACCGGCCAGGCGCCCGCTGCGCGACCGGAGTCAGTCGGTCCAATAGCGCTCCTCCCGCCACGGGTCGCCGCGGTTGTGGTAGCCGTTCGCCTCCCAGAACCCGGGCTCGTCGTTGTCCATGACCCGTACGCCCGCGACCCACTTGGCGCTCTTCCAGAAGTACAGGTGGGGGACCAGCAGCCGCGCCGGGCCGCCGTGCTCGCGCGGCAGCGGCTCGCCCTCGTGCTCGGTCACCACCCACGCCTTGCCGTCGGTCAGGTCCTCGACCGGCAGGTTGGTCGTGTAGCCGCCGTACGAGTAAGCCGTCGCGAACGCGCCGAGCGGCTCAGCCGACTCGAGCAGAGCGTCCAGTGACACCCCGCGAAAGCTGGTGCCGAGCTTCGACCACTTGGTCACGCAGTGGATGTCGCACGGCACCTCCTCGAACGGAAGCTCGTTGAACTCCTCCCAGGTCCACTCGGCCTCCTCGGCCACCATGCCGTCGATCCGGAAGCCCCACTCCTCGGGGGAGATCTCCGGCGTCGGGCCGGCGGTGAGGACCGGGAAACCGGACTCCACGTACTGCCCGGGCGGGAGCCGTCCCACAACGTCCTCCGAAGCCCGGCGCCGGCCGCTGAAGCCTCGGGAGACGAATCCGTTCACCGTCGCGCAGCGTACAGCGGTACAAAGGTGCCGTGAAGCCGGTCACGGTCTCGACCGACGTCCCGCAGGGTCGGGAGCAGGTCTACGCCCACATCGACGTGCTCGCCAACCACGAGGCGTTCACCGATCACATGCTGGTCGACTGGCAGTGCTCGGGGCCGGCGAGCGGGGTCGGCGCGCGCGCCCGGATGCGCTTCAAACGGCCCGGCCCACCGGACTGGATGGAGATGGAGGTGGTCGGCGCGGACCCGCCGCGGACGATGACAGAGGAAGCCGTCAGCGCCGGCGGACGGCGCCGGACACGCGGCACCTACGTCCTCGACGCGCTACAGGACGGCGGGACGCGGATCAAGTTCCGGTTCGAGTGGCTCGAGGCGCCACTCGCCGACCGCCTCCTCGCGCTGTTGATGCGCTCGATCCTGAAGCGCGGCAACGAGCGCGCGATGCGGCGGCTGGCGGCCGAGCTCGAGCGTCGCGACTAGCCGTTCTCAGCCGCGCGCCAGTACAGATACCTCGCCGGCTCGAGCGCGAGCACCGGGCCGGGGGGAGGGGAGGACCTGTACGGCTCGTACTTCCGGGCCAGGGCCTCGAGCCCGGCCGAGGCGTCGTCGGCGGCGAAGACGCCCATCGAGCCGAGCACCTGTACCCACGCCAGCTCGTCCCAGTCGTCCGAGTAGCGGTCGACCGTCAGCGCCGCGCGCGGGTCGCGGCGCACGAACCGGACCCTGGCCGGCTCACGCGCCGGGTCGCGCTTCGGCTTCGCGTCGATGGCAGTCCAGATCCGGCCTTCGGCGACCGCGAAGGTCACCGGCAGCACGCGAGGGTGACCGCTTTCGTCGACGATCCCGAGCCGCGCGACCCGGGCGTCCCTCACCAGCTCAGCGGCCCAGGACGGAAGCTCGTCTAGATTCGAAGCTGCCACCAGCGCGAGCATAGGAACAAGCGGAGGGAGAAAGATGGTGATCGCGATCGGATTGCCGAACACCGTGCCGGGAGCGACGGGCGACCAGCTCACGGACTGGGCGCGCGCCGCCGACGAGGCCGGGTTCTCGAGCCTCGGGAGTCGACCGGATCGTGTATCCGAATTACGAGCCGCTCGTCGCGCTGGCCACGGCGGCCGCGGTCACCGACCGGATCCGGCTCGCCCGACCGTGATGCTCGGACCGCGGCGGGCCGACGCTGATCCTCGGTGGCACCATCGACGCTTCGTTCGATCGCGCCGCTCGCCACGGCGACGCTCGATCCCCGTCGGCGGGCGCCCGGAGTAGTTCGCCGAGCTGGCCGGGAAGCTGGACGCGGCGTGGAACCGGCACGGGCGCGACGGCAAGCCGCGGAAGATGGCGCTCGCGTACTTCTCGTTCGGTCCCGACGCCGAGGACCACGCCCGCCGCAGCCTCGGCGACTACTACGCGTGGCTGGGGGAGGCGCTGGCGGGGATGATCGTCGACGGCGCCGCCAAGGACGCCGACGCGGTTCGCGCCCGCGCATCGGCGTTCGACAAGACGGGCTGCGACGAGCTCTTCTTCCTCCCCAGCTCGAGCGACCCCGACCAGGTCGGGCTGCTGGCGGAGGCCGCGGGGCTGTAGCGCCCCCGCGGCCCCGCGCCACGGCTACTCGTCGTCCGTCTCGTCGGCCTCGTCGCCGACGACC
>DATHVJ010000213.1:0-32172 GCA_035461345.1 Solirubrobacterales bacterium
GTCTCCCGGATCGCGGCGAGGAAGCGGTTGCCGAGCCCCTCGCCCTGAGCCGCGCCGCGGACCAGCCCGGCGATGTCGTGGAACTCGATCGTCTCCGGGACGACCGGGCTCGCTCCGACCGCCGCGGCGACGGCGGGAAGCCGCTCATCGGGAACCTCGACGACGGCGACGTTCTCGTCGACGGTCGTGAACGGGTACACGGCGGTCTCGGCCCCGGCCCGGGTCAGCGCGTTGAACAGGGTGCTCTTGCCCGCGTTCGGAAGTCCGACGATCCCGATCTTCACGCGGTCGCGGTCCGATCGGGGGGCGCCGTCTGCGTGGGCGCGGCTCGCGCGAGCCCAGGGACGAGCGAGCCGAGGAGAGCGCCCAGCGCCGCCCCCGCGAGGACGTCGGACGGATAGTGCATGCCGAGGTAGGGACGGCCTACGCAGATCGCCGCCGCGAGCGCGAACACCGCCGGCCGCAGGTCAGGGTCGACGCGGCCGAGCGCGGTCGCGCCGGCCACCGACGAGGTCGCGTGAGCCGACGGGAACGAGAGCTTCGTCGGCGCCCGCGCGAGCGGAGGGTGCTCCTCGATCAGCGGGCGCTGGCGGCCGGCGGCGACCTTGACGAGGAAGTTCACGCCGACCGCTCCCGGCCCGGTGACGGCCGCCGCGAGCCACCGTCCCCGGCGCGGCCCGTCGACGGCGGCGCCGAGGGCGCCGATCGCCGCCCACACAGCGGCGAACTCGCCCGCGACCCCGATGGCCTTCATGGTCGTCTCCACCGGCTCGAAGTGGCCCCGGGTGCGCAGCGCGCGCAGGACGGCCTGGTCCGCGCGCCCGAGCGCCGCCAGGACGGGATTGCGAGGCGCGACGCGACGTCCCGGCAGCAGTCCCCGGCGTCGGCGCGAACGGCGCCGCGAGCTGTGGCGGTCGAACACGCGCGCAGGATACGCGCGCCGCGCTCACGTCAGAGCTCGCGCCGCAGCACCCGCGTCGCGGCCTCGGACACCCGCTGGCGGGCGGATCGGCCGCTCCAGCGGTCGGGCTCGATCTCCTCGGAGCGCTCGAGGTCGTGCTCGAACGCCTCGGTGAGGCGCCCCGCGAAGGGCTCGTCCCACACGCACAGGGTCACCTCGTCGTGGAGCTGGAACGACCGGTTGTCGAAGTTGACCGTCCCCACCGACGCCCAGGCGCCGTCGACGACGAGCGACTTCGCGTGCAGCATCGTCGGCTCGAACTCGAAGATCCGCACCCCCGCGTCGAGCAGCCGCTCGTAGGCGGCGCGCCCGGCAACGCGAACCAGGCTCTTGTCGATGTGGGGCCCGGGCACGAGTATCCGGACCTCGACCCCGCGCTCGGCGGCCTGTGCGAGGGCGTCGGTGAACGCGGGTCGCGGCACGAAGTACGCCGCGGTGAGGTCCATCGTGCGCTGTGCCGAGGCGATCGCCAGGTAGTAGAGCGCCTCGACGTTGGTGTCGCCGACCTTCGCCGACGAGCGCACGAGCTGCATCGGCCCGTTGTCGTTGAGCGGCTCGAGCTCCGGCAGGTGCTCTCTCCCGGCCAACACCTCGCCGGTTCCCTCGAGCCAGTTCTCGGCGAACGCCCCCTGCATCCCGCGGACCACGGGACCGCGAACGCGAACGTGAGTGTCACGCCAGTGATCCGGGTCCTCGGCGTCCCCGGTCCACTCGGCCGCGATCCCTACGCCGCCGGTCATCCCGACCTGGCCGTCGGCGATCAGCAGCCGGCGGTGGGTACGGTTGGCGACCCTGCGGACCGCGTATGGCTTCGGGGGCCGGAACCGGATCACCTCGACGCCGGCACGCTCCATGTCGGAGATCAGTCCCGTCTCCATCCGCGCCGCCCCGAGGGCGTCGAGGATCACCCTGCACTGAACACCCGCATTCGCCCGCTCGCACACCGCCGCCGCGATCTCTTGGGCGATCTCGCCGCGCCAGTAGATGTACGTCTGCAGGTTCAGGGTCCGCTCGGCCGAGGACACGGTGTCGAGGAACGCGGGGAAGATCTGGTCCCCGTTGATCAGCAGCTCGACCTCGTTGCCATGCGAGATCGGTGCGCCGGTGAGCGCCTCGGCGGCGCGCAGGAACTCCGGCGAGTCGACCGGGACCGACTCGGCGAGCTCGTAGCCGAAGGCGCCCTCGCGCCTGTGACGAAGGCTGTCCGCGGCGTACCACGACACGGCGGCGGCGCCGACCGCTGCGGGCAACGCGTAGCGCCGCCACGCGCGCTTGGCGGCCGACTCGGTCTCCCGTCCCGGGATCGGCACCCGCAGCCTCATCCGGTCACGACCTCGAACGCGCCCGCCTCGACCGTGAACCGGGCGTCCCGAGCGTCGAGGATCTCGCCATCGACGTTGAAGCCGGTCCGCCCGTCGGTCTCGACCTCGGCAGCCCGGCAGCGGCGGCTGTGAACGGCGCGCTGGGACTCGACGCGTCCGGCCCGCAGGCGATAGGCGTGAGCGACGAGACGTGCACGGGATCCCGCCTCGATCACGATTACGTCGAGCTCCCCGTCGCTCGGGTCCGCGTCGACGCTCGCGCCGCCGCCGAAAGCGCCGGTCACCGCGACGCTCACCTGCCACGCGGAGCCCTCGAAGACCAACTCCCCATCGCAGCGCACGCGGCCTCGGACGGGGCGCGCGCCGAGCCCCGCGCGCACGGCGCCGAGGCTGTAGGCCAGCGGCCCGAAGAGATGCTTCAGGCCCCGGGCCTTGCGCGCCGCGACCGGGGCCAGGCCCACGCTCGCCACGTTGACGAACGGTCGCGAGTCGATCCACGCCAGCTCCAGGCGGCGGGTCTCGGTTCCCCGGGCGGCGACCCTGCACGCCTGCGCCGTGTCGAGCGGGATCTCGAGCGCCCGAGCGAAGTCGTTGGCCGTCCCGACCGGGACGACCGCGAGCGGGACGCCGGCTTGCGCGGCGGCCTCGGCGGCGGCCCCGATCGAGCCGTCGCCACCGGCGACGACGATCCGCGTCGCCCCCGAGCCGGCGACTTCGGAGGCTTGATCGAGCGTCATTCGGAGCACCTCGGCGCCCTGCTCCCGCAGCATGCGCTCGGCTGCGGCGGCATCGCCGCGGCCCGACTCCGGATTGGCAAGCAGCGCGAGGAGCAGCTCAGGTCGGCAGCTTGCCGCGGCCCTTTCGGCCCGTCGCCGCGCTCTTGTTGGTCGCCTTGCGCGAGCTCGAGAACGGCTTCTGCATCCACTGGCCCAGCTTGCCGGGCGCCTTTCCGGCCGCGCTCTGACCGGTGCCGAGCGTGCTGTCGACGCCGCGCTGCGGATAGCGCGAGAGCCGCGGCAGCAGGAACGCTAGGACCAGCAGGACGACGCAGACTCCGATGACGATCGCGATTGTCACGAGAATTCCTTTCTCTCGGTTCGCGGCGAGGTGTTGGCGGTAATACCCGGCAGGCAAGGAGGCAAACGGGCACAATCCGGACCTCATGATGCCGGACTCCACGGCCGCGACGCTCGTCCGCGGATACACCCACCGCCCCGGCAACCACTGCGGCTCGACCGCGCTCCGAAACATGCTCGCGTTCTGTGGCCTCGAGTGCTCGGAGGAGTTGGTCTTCGGGCTCGGCGCCGGGGCGTGCTTCTACTACGTGGCATTCGACGGGCAGTCGCCGTCGCGGTTCACCAACGGCCGCGTCGCGCGGCTCGAGGAGCAGTTCGTCGAGCTGACCGGCGCCCCGCTGCGGCTCGAGACGCGCGACGATCCCGAGGCGTCGTGGGAGCTGGCCCGCGAGGTGGTCGACTCCGGCCGGCCGGCGCTGCTGCTGACGGACCTCTACCACCTCGACCACTACGGCCGCTCGGCGCACTTCCCCGGCCACGCCGTCGTGCTGGCCGGCTACGACGACGAGCACGCGTACCTGTCCGACACCGGCTTCGAGGAGCTGCAGGAGACGACCCTCGACAACCTCGCGCTCGCGCGCCATGAGCAGCACCCGGCGCAGCCGCTCGCCGGGCACCTGTTCCACGTACCCGTCGGCAGCGAGCTTCGCGACCTGCGGCCCGCCGCGCCGCGGGCGATCGAGCGCGCGGTGCGCAACATGCGCGAGCCCGAGCTCGGCGAGTTCCAGGGCCTGCCCGCGCTGCGCCGGTTCGCGGCCGAGGTCGGCGAGTGGCCGGAGGCGGCGGAGGACTGGCAGTGGTGCGCGCGGTTCGGCTACCAGGTGATCGAGCGCCGCGGCACGGGCGGCGGCAACTTCCGCTGCATGTACGCGCGCTTCCTCGACGAGGTCGGCTACGAGCAGCGCGCGGTCGCGGCCGAGGCCGCCGACGAGTGGACGGCGCTCGCGTCGGACCTCCTCGCCGCGAGCGAGGCGGGGCGGCCAGAGCGGCGGCTGTGGTCGCGCGTCGCGGAGGCCGCCGACCGCGTGCTCGACGCCGAGGAGCGCCTGTGGACGGCGCTCGGCGACGTGTAGGACTCAGGCGCGCAGCCTGGCGAAGAACCCGAGCTTGGGCCCGACGCGACCCTCGTACACGAGTCCCGCCGCCTCGGCGCGGCGCCGCAGCGACGCGAGCGTGACCATGTGCGGGTCGCCGAACAGCTCGCCGACGACAAGCCGACCGCCGGGCTTCAGCACCCGCGCGAGCTCGCGCAGCGCCGCGTCCTGGTCGGGGATCTCGCCGAGGACGGTGACCAGGACGGCGGCGTCGAACGAGTCGTCCTCGTACGGAAGCGACTGCGCATCGCCCCGAGTCGGCCGGACGTTCGTCGCGCCGCGCTCGGCCGCGGCGCGCATCGTGTGGTCGATCATCTCCTGCTGGATCTCGAAGATCTCGACGACGCCGTCGTCGCCGACCCAGTCGGCGAGCTCGAGCGTGTAGTAGCCGGTCCCGGGGCCTACCTCGAGCACCCTTTCCCCGAGCTGGGGCTCGAGGATCTCACGCAGCCGCGCGCGGGTGATGAAAGGGTGCGGCGGCTCGACCCAGAACCGCTGCCCGTACGGGCACGCAGACGGGTTCTTGCGCCACCAGTACGCCACCGCGACGACGACGAGCGCCACCGCGGCGAGAAGCTTGCGGATCACGCGCCCGAGAAGCCGATCGTGTGCGACGCAGCAGCCCGGCGCACGAACACGACCTTGCGGAGGTCGAGCGAGATAGCGCCGTCGTTGGACTCGAGCTCGTACCAGCCCCCCGCCTCGCTCGCGAGCTTGTCGGTCGAGGTCACGGCCTGCTTCAGCGCATCGAGCTGGTCGCGGCTGAGTCGCGCGACCATCACCTGGCCGCCGTCGAACCCGATCTCCACGCGGTTCGCGTCCGCGCCGCTCTTGCCCTCGTCCTCTGCCATCAGCCTCCCTTCGCGGGCTCCACGATCTCGGTCAACACGTTCCCGGTCGCCTTCGGGTGCAGGAAGGCGACCCGGCTGCCGCGGATCCCGGGCCGCGCCTCGGCGTCGATCAGCTCGACCCCATCCTGCTTCAGCCGGCCGAGTGCCGCGTCGATGTCGTCGACGGCGTAGGCGACGTGGTGTAGGCCCTCGCCGCGCTTGGCGATGAACTTGCCGACCACGGTCTCCGGGCCGAGCGGGGTGAGCAGCTCGACGTGCCCGTCGCCGACATCGAGCAGCGCCGCCTCGACGCCCTGGGACTCCACGGTCTCGCGGTGCGCGAACGGCATCGCGAACGTGCGCTCGTACATGGCGATCCCGGCGTCGAGATCCGACACCGCGACCCCCACGTGATCGATCCGGCCAAGCACGCATCCAGTCTATGCGCCGGACTCCGCGCGCAGGATCTCCGCCATCGCCGCGGTGCCCACCTCGAGCTGCTCGTCGGTCGGCTCGCGCGTCGCGACGGCGCGCTGGATCTCGGTGCCGGGGCGGCGGAAGGCGCGCGCGAAAGCCGAGTCGGGATGGCGCTCGCTCCATGCGAACATCTCCACGGCCAGCCCCACGGCCGCCGTCCCGGCGAGGGCGCGCGCGATCGGCCCCGGGCGCTCGACGAGCCGTTCGAGCGCGAGCTGTCCGGCGATCGAGAGGCCGAGCAGCGGGACCACGAGGTGGGAGCCGCAGCGGTCGTGCTCCTTGGGCACCTCGCGCGGGTCGGAGCGTCCCTGCTCGTACGCGCCGATCGCCTTGTGCTCGACGCCGTGATAGGCGGCCAGGTCGGAGTCTCGAAGCGCGACGAGCGCGGGCAGGGCGCCGAGCAGCGCGGCGAGCAGCTCCCGCGGCAGTGTCGCCGGACGTCCGCGCCGGATGACGCCGGTGGCGAGCGTCACCGCCCCGGCGGCCAGCACCACCTTCGGGTCCTCAAGCGGCAGCCGCGCGGCGGGGAGGTGGCGGCGGGCGATCGGCACGACCGCGAATCCCTCGACGAGCTTCACCGCGCCGCGAAGCAGCGGCACCGCCGCGACCCGCGGCGCGAGGGTCGGCTTGGGACCGGACGCCACGACTACCTCTCCGTCGGGCGCGCGAGCGGCGACCGCCCACGAGGTGGGCCCGTGGATCAGCAACCCGTTCCGAAGCGCCATGCCGCCGAGGCGCAGCCGCGGCGCCGAGCCGTTTCCCGACACGGCGGGGTCGAGGCGGGGCGGAGCGCCGGCGCTCATCCCAGCACCCGCGGCGGGAGCTCGTGGAAGAACCGCGTCGACAGCTCGAGGTCGGCTACCGGCACGCGCTCGTCGGCGCCGTGGATCAGCGGCTCGAGCTCGCCGAGCCTCATCGCCCGGCGGGGCCAGAAGCCGTACGCCGTCGCCCCGAACCGCTCGCGGAACCAGTGGCTGTCGCTGAACCCGGGCATCGCGCTCGCGACGGGCACGGCACCCGGATCGACGTCGGTGATCCAGCTCGCGATCGCGTCCGCGAGCGGGCCCTCGAGCGGCGAGCGATTGCCGACGATGCATTCCGGGATCTCGAGCTCCCAGTCGCCGTCGCCGAGCAGGCCCGACACCAGCTCGCGCACGTGCCCCTCCCCGAGCCCGGGCGGCACCCGGCAGTCGACGAGGGCCTCGCAGTGCGCCGGGATCACGTTCTCCTTCACCCCGCCCTCGAGCATCACCGGGGCCAGGGTGACGCCGAGCAGCGGCTCGGCGATGTAGCCGGCGACGGCGGGATCCTCGCTTCGCACGCGCTCGACGGCGTCCGCGAGCTCGTCCGGGCCGGCCCCGTCTAGGTCCTCGCCGAGCAGCGCCGAGAGGAAGGCGATCCCCTCCGGGGTGGGCTCGAGCGGCGGCTGGCCGGCGAGCCGCTCCAGCAGCGGCGCCATCTTGAGCACCGCGTTGTCCCCGATCCGCGGCATCGACGCGTGCCCGGCGCGGCCGTGGGTGCGAAGGTGAAGCCGGCAGACGCCCTTCTCGCCGAGCGCGACCGTGTAGAAGCGGCGTCCCCCGAACTCGATCGCGATCCCGCCTCCTTCGTTGACTACGAAGTCGGAGCGCACGAGGTCCGGCCGCTCGTCGCACAGCCACCGCGCGCCGTACTCCGCTCCACGCTCCTCGTCGGCGGTGACGACGACGAGCAGATCCCCCGACGCGGGCCGCCACCCTCTCCGCGCCAGCGCGATCGCCGCAGCCACCTCCGCCGCAACCTGCCCCTTCATGTCGAGCGCCCCGCGGCCCCACACCGCGCCGTCCCGCAGCTCGCCCGACCACGGGTCGCCGCTCCAGTCGGACGGGTCGGCGGGAACCGTGTCGGCGTGGCCGAGCAGGCACAGGACCGGGCCCGAGGACGAGCCCCGCAGCCGCGCGACGAGGTTGGGCCGCTGCGGCTCGCGCGCCGCGAGCTCGCACTCGAAGCCCGCGTCCGAGAGCAGCTCCCTCAGCATCAGCTGCGCCTCGCGCTCGTCCCCCGGGGGATTCGAGGTGTCGATGCGGATCAGGCGCCGCAGCAGCTCGACGGCCTCGGTGCCGAGCTCGGCGCCCGGCGCGAGCGCAACCTCCTCACTCACATCACTGTCTATTCGCGCTCGGCCCAACGTCAAATTCCCCGCCCACCCCCACCTTTGGAGAGCCTCGCGCTCATTGGAGGCAGGTTACCCCGCGGGCTCGCTACCCCACGATCGCCTGCGCGAGCATCGCGGCGCCCGTGACGACGAGGACGGCCGTGATCGCGCGCAGCAGGGCCGCCTCCTCGAGCCGCCCCGTGAGGTGCGACCCGAGATAGGCGCCCGGGATCGCGGCGGCGCCTCCGACCGCGAGCAGCTCCCAGTCGACTCCGCTCGGCAGATGGCCGACCAGCCCGCCGACGCCGACGACGACGCCGACCGCGGCGTTGGTTCCGACCACGGCGTACGGGGTGACGCCGACCCACCTGATCATCGCGGGCAGCCGCAGCGAGCCGAGGATCAGCCCGACGATGCCGCCGAGCACCCCAATGCCGAACCCGATCGCGGCCGCGGACAGCAGCGGAGAGCCCACCGGACGGGCCGGGTCGGCATGCGGCTTTCGGATCAGCTCGACCGCGCCGTACAGCACGACGATCGCAATCACCCCGAGCAGGACCCGGCTCGGCAGGACACCGGAGATCAGCCCGCCGGCGATCGCGCCGACGAGCGACGGCGGCGCCATCCACGCGAACAGCCTCCAGTTCACGCGCCCGCCACGCGCGTGCGCCGCGGTGCTCGTCAGCGCCGAGATGCCGCTGATCGCAACGTTGGCTCCGGCCCCCGCGGCGGGCGAGGTCGCGAGCAGGACGACGAGCGGCAGCCGCAGGTTGCCCAGCACGAGCCCGACCAGCCCGCCGATCGCGGCGACGGTGAAAGCCCAGATTGCGAGGGCGACGAGCTCCAGGGCGTCCACGGGCGGGGTTCATACTGCATTCGAATGGAGCGGCTCTTCGATACCGGCGAGGCGCCGCCGCATCGCACCGGCGTCCCGCCCGAGCAGGCGCCGCTCGCGGCCCGCATGCGTCCGCGCGAGCTGGACGAGCTCATCGGCCAGGACCACCTGCTCGGGCCCGGCTCGACGCTGCGCGCGGCGATCGAGACCGGCGAGCCGCACAGCGCGATCTTCTACGGGCCGCCTGGGTCGGGGAAGACGACGCTGGCGCGAATCGTCGCCGAGTGGGCGCGGGGGGCGTTCGAGGAGGCCTCGGCGGTGAACGCGGGCCGCGCAGAGGTCCGCGCCGTGATCGAGCGCGCCGAGGAGCGTCGCCGGGCGACGGCCCAGCCGACGATCTTCTTCCTCGACGAGATCCACCGTTTCAACAAGGCGCAGCAGGACGCTCTGCTGCCGGCGGTCGAGGAAGGGCTGATCACCCTGATCGGCGCCACCACCGAGAACCCCTACTTCGAGGTCATCTCGGCGTTGCTGTCCCGGTGCCAGATATACGAGTTCCGGCCCCTGGGCGAGCAGCAGGTCGAGGAGCTGGTGCGCCGCGCGCTGGTCGAGGAGCGAGGACTGCCCGACCATCCCGACGTCAGCGACGAGGCGATCGCGGTGCTGGCCGCCCGCTCCGGCGGCGACGCGAGGGTCGCCCTCGGGGGCCTAGAGCGCGCCGTGGAGACAGCGCGCGAGACCGGGGGCCGGATCGGCGTGGCCGAGGTCGAGGACGCCCTGCAGCGCAAGGCGCTGCTGTACGACCGTCAGGGAGATCGCCACTACGACTACATCTCGGCGTGGATCAAGGCCACTCGCGGATCGGACCCCGACGCATCGCTCTACTACCTCGCCGTCATGCTCGAGGGCGGCGAGGACCCGCGGTTCATCGCCCGGCGCATGGTGATCCTCGCGTCCGAGGACATCGGCAACGCCGACCCGATGGCGCTCGTGGTCGCCAACGCCGCCGCCGACGCGGTCGACCGCGTCGGCCTTCCGGAGGCGACGCTGAACCTCGGCCAGGCGGCCGCGTACCTGGCGCTGGCGCCAAAGTCGAACGCCGCCTACCGAGGGATCTCGCGTGCGGTCGCCCATGTCCGGGAGCACGGCGCCAAGCCGCCGCCGCCGTACCTCCAGGACGCCCACTATCCCGGAGCGCGCCAGCTCGGCCGCGGGGTGGGGTACGAGTACGCCCACGATCAGCCCGACGCGATCGGCACCCAGCCCCTCGCGCCACAGGGTCTGGAGTCCGAGCGCTTCTACGAGCCGACCGACCGCGGCTTCGAGGCCGAGCTGCGCAGGCGCCTCGAAGAGGTCCGCCGCCGCATAGAATCTGGCTGACCAGCCAGGACCCAGCGAGGAGGAATGATGGAAGCAGCGACCGCGACGCGCGAGCAGACCAAGCCCACGGGCACGCTGGAGTCGTTCAACCCGGCGACCGGCGAGCTGGTCGGCACGGTCGACACGATCACGCCGGACCAGGTCCAGGCGGCGCTCGACGACGTTGCAGAGGTGCAGCCATTCTGGGGCGAGCTATCGCTCGACGACCGCGCCCGCTACCTGCGCCGTACGGCCGACGCGCTGCTCGCCGACATCGACGAGATCGCGGAGCTGCTGACCCGGGAGCAGGGAAAGCCGCGCGTCGAGAGCTACACGATGGAGCTGCTTCCGACCGTCGACCTCCTGCACTGGTGCGCCGACAACGGCCCCGAGATCCTCGCCGACGAGCAGATCTCCTATCCGCAGCTGATCCTGAAGTCGAAGAAGAGCAAGTTCACATACGAGCCGATCGGGGTCGTCGGGGTGATCGCGCCGTGGAACTACCCGTGGTCGATCCCGTTCGGGGAGGTGGCGATCGCGCTGATGGCGGGCAACGGGGTCGTTCTGAAGCCGGCGAGCCTCACGCCGTTGCTCGGCGAGCGGATCCGCGAGACGTTCGAGAAGGGTGGGCTCCCGGAGGGGCTGGTGCGGGTCGTCCACGGCGGCGGCGCCGTCGGCGGGGCGCTGGCCGAGTCGTCGGTCGGGAAGATCTTCTTCACCGGCTCGGTCGAGGTCGGTCGCCGGGTCGGCGAGGCGTGCGCCAAGAAGCTCAAGGGCTCGGTGCTCGAGCTCGGCGGCAAGGACCCCCAGATCGTGTGCGCCGACGCCGATCTCGCCAACGCGGTCTCGGGCGCGGTATGGGGCGGGTTCGCGAACGCCGGCCAGACGTGTTCGGGAATCGAGCGCGTCTACGTCGTCCGCGAGGTGGCCGATCGCTTCATCGAGGGCGTGGTTCGCGAGACCGAGCGGCTGACGGTCGGCGACCCGATGAGCTGGGACACCGAGATCGGGCCGATGGTCTCGGCGGAGCAGGCCGAGCTCGTCACCGAGCTCGTCGACGACGCGATCGCGAACGGCGCCGAGCGCCTGACCGGCGGCCCGCGCGAGGTCCCGGGATTCTCGGGCAGCTTCATCGGCCCGACGGTGCTGGCCGGGGTCACGCACGAGATGCGGATCATGAACGAGGAGATCTTCGGGCCGGTGCTGCCGATCATCACCGTGGACGACGAGGAGCAGGCGCTGGAGATGGCGAACGACTCCCGGTTCGGGCTCGGATCGTCGATTTGGACCAAGGACCGCGCCAAGGGCGAGCGGATGGCGCGCCGGATCGAGGCCGGGATGGTGTGGGTCAACGACCACTCGTACTCGCACGGCGCCTGCCAGTGCTCTTGGGGCGGAGTCAAGGAGTCGGGGCTCGGCCGCTCGCACTCGAAGTTCGGGTTCTACGAGTGCGTGAACATCAAGCTGGTCTCGTGGGAGCCGGGGCGGACTCGCGACTTCTGGTGGCAGCCGTACGACCGCACGCTCGGCGACGCCGTCCGCGCGTCGGCGCGGATCCTCTACGGCCGCGACGGCACGCGCCTGCGGGCGCTCCGGGAGGGCGCGATGCCGATGCTGCGGGCTACCGCCCGCACGTTCCGCAAGGGCCGCTGAGCCCGCCCGCGTCTATCGCGCGAGCTTCAGCGTCGGCGACCAGTCGCTGCGGGCCTTGCCCGCTCGCGATCGCGCCTGGACCTTGACTGCCTTCTTGCCGAGCTTCACCGGCTTGCCCTTGCGCCCGAAGGTGCCGGCGGTCTTCTTGATCTTCTTCTTCCACGACTTCCACTTCTTGCCGGCCTTGTAGCGGACGTCGAAGCGGTTTCCGGTCGTCGTGTCCGCGCTCGCCCAACTCAGCCGCACGCCCTTGCCCTTGGCTTCGCCGACCGGACGGACCGCGACTTCGCCGATCATCCCGAGGTGGATCTCGCAGTAGTACGGGAACGTGCCCGCTGAGGCTGTGACGCTGAACCCGCCCGGCATCTCGCGGACCGTCTCGCCGGAGTCGAACAGCGGCTTGGCGGATCCGTTGCCTTGGACGACGTTGTGTCGGTCGAGCGTCCCGGCCCCCGCGGGGCCCCACTGCCAGTCGAAGCTGCCGTCGCCGAGGTCGAGCGCCGCGCTCTCGGGGGAGAAGCGGTTGTCGTCCTGGAGCGTGATCGTCGCCGACCCGGACGCCGCGGCCGGCGCGCCCAGCACAACCGCCGCCGCAATGCAGAAGATCGAATAGCGCTTCAAGCCAGCTCCCCGCCGAGTGGTTCCCTGCCGTGGAAGCTTACCGGGAGGGCTCAGCCGGGAAGCCGCACATGGAGGTGGTTGTCGTGGTGGACGAGGGCCGCGACGACGGCCGGGGGGCCCTTCAGCCCGGTGGCGGGCCCGACGAAGACCTTCTCGGCCCCGGCGCGTACGAAGCGGTCGACGAGGTCCTGCGACAGCCGCAGGTCCACCTGGTCGACGCTCAGCGGCGCCCGCTCGCGTCGGTCGTGCCGCGGGTAGTAGAGGTCGACGTCGAGCCCGCTCTGGTGCGAGGCATGGCCCGGGAGGCCGTAGCGCGGGCCGAAGTCGCCGCCGCGCGGCCGGCTGATGTCGCCGATCCCGATCCGCGGCGCGCGCGGGTGGGCGGCGGCCAACTCCCGCAGCACCCGAAGCACCGTCCGCACGAGGCGGTCGGTCCCCCACCGGCGCCAGCCGCGGTTCGGCGACTCGCGCTGGATCGGGTCCCAGGTGAAGTAGTTGCGCCCCGCCGCCGGCAGCTTCACCCCGCGCTCGAGGCGCCCCGCGTGCGGCAGCCCGACCGCGCGCGAGTGGCGCCACTCGATCCGCGGCTCGCGCCGGTCACGCTCCCGCTCCGCGATCCCGGAGCGCGGGACGTCGACCGCAGCCGGCTGGGCCATGCCCCGCTCCTCGGCGCCGAGGGTCGCGCCGGCCACCGCGGCCGACGCCCCTGCGGCGACCAGCGCGAGCGCCGCGACCAGGCGCCGGCGGCGTGCCCGCGTCGGTGTCGGCCGGTCGGATCGCATCGCGGCGAACGTAGGCGCGTTCCCTAAGCGCACTCCTAAGCGATACGCGTCGCCCGCGCGGCGCGGTCCCGGCGCGCTAGATTCGCCTCGCAGTGGCTACCCGCACGCAGCGCGCCGGCGCCGCGGAGGCGCGCGAGTCCGAGCCCGCCCGGGCGGCGCCGGCGATCCGGCTCGCCGGGCTGTGGCGGGAGTTCGGCGACCGGGTCGTGCTCGAGGACGTCGACCTGGAGCTGCCTCATGGCGAGACGCTGGTCGTGATAGGCCCCAATGGAGCCGGCAAGACGACGCTGCTTCGCATCGTCGCGACGCTGCTTCGACCCACCGGCGGCGAGGTGATCGTGCTCGGCGCGAGCCTGCCGCGCGAGGCGTGGCGAGCACGGGGCCGGATCGGTCTCCTGGGGCACGAGCCGCTGCTGTACCGCGACCTCACGGTGGCCGAGAACCTGCGCTTCTGTGCCGGGCTGCACGGCGTCGAGTCCCCCGACGGCCGGATCGGCGCTCTGCTCGACCGAGTCGGGATGTCACGCCGAGCGGGCGAGCTCGCCCGCAACCTGTCGGCGGGGATGGCGCAGCGCGTCGCCGCGTGCCGGGCCGTGCTGCACGACCCCGAGCTGCTGCTGCTCGACGAGCCGTTCGCCCACCTCGACCCGCAGGCGGGCGAGCTCGTCGATCCGCTGATCGGACCCGGCGCAGGGCGCACCCGGGTGGTGGTGACGCACGACTTCCGCGCCGCGCTGTCCGGGGACTGGCGTGTGCTGGCGCTGGGACACGGCGGAACCGTCGCGTACGAGGGGCCGGCGCGGGGGCTGTCGGCGGCCGACGCCGAGGCGATCTATGCGGGGGCGCCACGGTGAGCGCGTTCACCGCGATCCTGGCCAAGGACCTGCGGGTCGAGCTGCGGACGCTGCAGTCGGTCCCCGGGATGGTCCTGTTCGCGGTCAGCACCTTCATCCTCTTCCGCTTCGGGCTCGACCGCACAACCCTCGAGGGGAGCCTCGCTGCCGGAGTGCTGCTCGCGACGGTCCTGTTCGCGGCGCTGCTCGCGGTCAACCGGCTGTTCGTCGCCGAGCGCGACCAGGGCGGGTTCGACGCGATCCGGCTCGCGCCGATCGACGCCACCGCGCTGTTCGCGGCCAAGGCGGCGGCGTTGGTCGCCTACCTCGTCGTGCTCGAGCTCGTCACGTTGCCGGTGTTCGCGGCCTTCTTCCTCGACGGGTGGGCGGCTCTTGGCCCGCTCGCGCTCGTGCTCGCGCTCGCCGACGTCGGGCTGGCGGCCACCGGGGCGCTGGTGTCCTCGCTCGCCACCGGATCGCGGGCGCGAGACCTGCTGGCCCCCCTGCTGCTGCTACCGCTGCTCGTGCCGCTGATGATCGCCGCGGCGGGCGCGGCCGAGCCGCTGCTCGCCGCCGGCGGGCCCGAGTACGACCGCTTCGGGACATGGCTGGCAGTGCTCGGGCTCTACGATGTGGTCTTCCTCCTGGTCGGATACGGCGTGTTCGACTTCGTGCTCGAGGACTGATCGTGAGGGGCCTCCCGACACTCGCCGCCGCGACCGTCGCGACCGTCGTCGCGGCATTCGCGCTCGTCTTCTTCTATGCCCCCAACGACGCGGACCAGGGCTTCATCCAGAAGATCTTCTACCTTCACGTGCCGCTCGCGATCTGTGCCCTGGTCGGGTTCGTGGCCGCGGCGGTGCACGCGATCCGCCACCTACGGACCGGCGACCCGGTCCACGACGCGCGCTCGTACGTCTCGATCCACGTCTCCGTGATCTTCGGCGTCGCCGTGCTGGCGACCGGGTCGCTCTGGGCGCGGGCCTCGTGGGGCAAGTGGTGGGTGTGGGAGGAGCCGACGCTTGTCAGCTTCCTGATCGTGTTCTTGCTCTACGCGACCTATTACCCGCTGCGCTACGCGATCGACGACCGCGAGCGCCAGGCGCGCTACGCGTCGGTGTTCGCGATCACCGCCGGGGCCTTCGTGCCGCTCAACTTCCTCGCCGTGCGGCTCGCGGAGTCGCTGCTGCACCCGCGCGTGTTCGCCACCGCAGAGGGCGGGATGCCCGGCGAGATGTGGCTGACGTTCGCCGTCGCGATGCTCGGGATCGGGCTGCTGTGGATGACGCTGGTCCGATTCGAGCTCGCGGCCAAAGCGACCTCGGCGCAGCTCTCGCGGTTGCGGCGAGCGCTGGAGCCAACCGTTGCGTCCGGCCCCAACCGCCGTCCGCGATCCGCGACGGTGCCCGCACGCGCCACGATGATGAAGAAGGGCGATTCCTGATGCCCGCGCTGCCGCTCGACGAGGCCGGGAAGTACGTCGCTGGGGCCTACCTCGTCTTCGTCGCGCTGCTGCTGATCTACGTCGCGATCATGGCCGCGAAGCTGCAGCGGATCGGCCGCGAGCTGCGCTCGCTGACCGAGCTCGCGGAGCGCCGCGAGGAGGACGTGTGATGCTGGCGGCGAGCAACGCGACGAAGTCGATTCTGCGAGTCGAGAGGCAGGTGGAAGTGATTGAGTGAGCTGCTGGCGCTCGGGGTGTCGCATCGCACCGCGCCGCTGGACCTGCGCGAGCGGCTCGCGCTCCCGGAGGGCCGCGCCGTCGGCGTGCTCGGCGAGCTGGTCGGCGCCGAGCAGGTTCACGAGGCGGCGGCGATCTCGACCTGCAACCGGACCGAGCTCTACCTGGTGGCGTCGGAGCCGGTCGAGGCGGAGGGCGTGGCGCTCGGGATCCTGGCCCGCGAGGGCGGCATCCGCCCCACCGAGCTGCTCGGCCGCCTGTACTCCTTGCGCGGCGCCAACGCCGCCGCGCACCTGTTCTCGGTCACCGCCGGGCTCGACTCGATGATCCTCGGCGAGGTCGAGATCCAGGGACAGGTCAAGCGCGCGTACGAGCTCGGGCTCGTCGAGGGTGCGACCGGGCCGGTGCTGAACCGCGTCTTCCGCGCCGCGCTGGCGGCGGGGACGCGGGCCCGCAGCGAGACCGGGATCAGCGAGAAGGGGCTGTCGATCCCCTCGGTCGCCGTCGAGCTCGCCCAGCACACCCTCGGGGACCTCGGCTCGCGCACCGTGCTGCTCGTCGGCGCCGGCGAGATGGCGGAGCTGACCGCGCGGGCGCTGGCCGCGCGCGGCGTCGAGGCTATCTTCGTCGCCAACCGCCACTACAGCCGCGCGATCGGCCTCGCGCAGCGTTTCGGCGGCCGGGCGGTGCGAATCGACGAGCTCCCGGCGCAGACGGAGGGCGCCGACATCGTCGTCTCGTCGACCAACTCCCCGCACCACATAATCGAGCGCGAGGAGCTCGAGCTGGTGATGGAGCGTCGCGGGGAGCGCCCGCTGCTGCTCGTCGACCTCGCCGTCCCGCGCGACATCGAGCCCGCGTGCCGCGAGGTCGTCGGCGTCAGCCTCAGCGACGTCGACGACGTGCAGTCGATCGCGGAGCGAAACGCGTCCGGCCGCGCGGCGGAGGCGCGCCGCGCCGAGCGCCTCCTCGAGGGCGAGGTGGCTCGCTTCGAGCGTTGGCTCGGCTCGCTCGAGGTGCTGCCGACGGTCGCCGCGCTGCGGCGCCGCGCCGACGAGGTCGTGGAGCGGGTGCTGGCCGAGAACGAGCCGCGCTGGGAGTCGCTGTCCCCGGCCGACCGCGATCGGATGCGCGTGATGGCGCGCGCGATCGCCAACCGCCTCTTGCACGAGCCGACGGTCCGCCTCAAGCGCTCCACCGACGACGAGGCCGCCTACCCGTACGTGCACGCCCTGCGGGAGCTGTTCGCGCTCGACCCCGCGTCGGCGCCGGTGGAGTCCGAGGACGCGGCGGTGACCGAGCTGCGGCCCAGACGCGAACGCGAGTCGAGCTAGCCCGAGAACACCCGCTCGATGTTGCGGAACTCCCGCCGCAGCGACTCGTGCTGCGAGTCGAATAGCCGTCCGGCATCCCGGGACCCTGGAACATCGTGAAGGTGTATGCCGTCGACCCGTCCGGGAGGCCAACGACACGGGTCGGGAACAGCGCCATCGCGTCCGGCTCGGGGCCCGAGTACATGTCGATCACGCCCGTGTCGGGGTCGGCGTCGATGTCGAAGAAGAACTCGCCGAGGTTGTTGACGACCTTGTAGCGGTCGCGGTCGCGCCTCAGCTCGCGGGCGAACTCGGTCGCCCACTCCGGTAGCCGCTCGATGTCGGATATGCAGCGGAACACCTCCTCGCGCGGGGCGGGGAGGACGGTGGTCACGGTTTCGCGATCTCACAGGCTCATCAGCTCCTTCAGCGCTCCGTGGAGCGATCTCGCTTTGGACCCGCCGAGCCGCGCTTCGACCGCTGCGTCGAGCTCGGCGAGCGTCTGCTCGGCGATCGGCCGGAAGGCCATCGCCCGGTCGGTCAGGTGGACCCGCGTCGCGCGGCCGTCGTCCGGGTCGCGGCGGCGCGCGACGAGCCCGTCGCGCTCGACGAGCCGGACCAGCGTCGTCATCGTCTGCTTCGAGACGCGCGAGCGCCGCGCCAGCTCGCCCATCCTCAGCCCGTCCTCATCGAGCAGGGGCACGAGCACCGAGCCGTAGGAGGGGCGGACCTCGCCGAAGCCGTGGCGCGCGAAACCGTCGGCGAGGAGCTCGTTCCAGCGCTGCGACGCCTTCGCAAGCACGAACCCGAGGTTGTCCGTGGTCGCTCGCCCCGTCCCGTCCACCTGTCGAATAATAGTCTGATATCGGACTAATCTACCAGACGCGAGAATGGGCGGGTGGCAAGCTCGATCCGGATCGGCTCCCGCCGGAGCGCGCTCGCGCTCGCGCAGGCGCGGCTCGTCGCCGACGCGCTTGGCGGGGCCGAGATCGTCGAGGTGGGGAACGACGCCGCGCAGTCGGCGGGCGGCGACAAGGCGCGGTTCGTGCGGGGGGTCGAGAGGGCGCTGCTCGACGACGAGGTCGACCTCGGCGTGCACTCGGCCAAGGACCTGCCGTCGGAGCTGCCGCCGGAGCTGCGCCTGTCCGGGGTGCCGGCGCGAGAGGACCCGCTCGACGCCTACGTCGGCGCGGAAACGAGCCTCGACGACGTCCCCGAGGGCGCCCGGATCGGGACTTCGAGCCTGCGCCGCCGGGCTCAGCTGCTCGCCGTGCGCCCCGACCTCGACGTCGTCGAGCTGCGCGGGAACGTCGACACCCGGCTGCGGCGGCTCGCGGACGGCGACTTCGAGGGCGTCGTGCTCGCCTCGGCTGGGCTGCGGCGGCTCGCGCGCGAGGGCGAGATCGGGTTCGCGTTCGACGCCGCGGTGATGACGCCCGCCCCCGGGCAGGGCTCGCTCGCCCTGGAGACGCGGCGCGAGGACGAGGACTCGGCCGCTGCAGCGGCCCGGATCAGCGACGCGACGGCGCTCGTCGAGCTGACCGTGGAGCGAGCCGCGGTCGCCGAGCTCGACGCCACGTGCCGCACGCCGGTCGGGGTCCACGCGGCGCTCGCCGACGGGCGGCTTCGCGTCGAGGGTTTCGTGGGCCTGCCCGACGGGAGCGAGTGGGTCCGTGACGCGCTCGAGGCCGACCCCGAGGACCCCGTCTCGGCGGGGCGCGAGCTCGCGGAGCGGATGGCCGCGGCGGGTGCGCGCGACGTGCTCGAGCGGGCGGAGCGGGTCGCGTGACCGCGCGGCCCGGCGTGGCATATCTCGTCGGCGCCGGCCCCGGCGACCCGGGCCTGGTGACCGCGCGGGCGCTGGAGCTGATCGAGACCGCCGACGTCATCCTCCACGACCGGTTGATTCCCGCCGGCGCGCTCGATGCCGCCAGCGACGACGCGGAGCTGATCGACGTCGGCAAGCGACCGGGACAGGCGGCGACGTCGCAGCGGGAGATCGAGGAGCTGATGGTCGACCGCGCCCGCGCCGGCCGCAGCGTCGTTCGGCTCAAGGGCGGCGACCCGTTCACGTTCGGGCGCGGCGGCGAGGAGGCCGAGGCGCTCGCCGCGGCCGGGGTGCCGTTCGAGGTCGTCCCCGGCGTCACCGCGGGTGTCGCCGCTCCCGCCTACGCGGGGATCCCGGTCACCCACCGCGACGACGCCTCGGCGGTCGCGTTCGTCACCGGCCACGAGGATCCCGAGAAGCCGGGGTCGGCGCTCGACTGGGATGCGCTGGCGGCGTTTCCCGGGACCCTGGTCGTCTACATGGGCGTCAAGCGCCTGGGGGCGATCACGAAGCGACTCGTGGCCGCTGGCCGCGACCCAGGACAGCCGGCGGCGGTAGTCGAGCAGGGGACGATGTCCGGCCAGCGCACGGTGTCGGCGCCGCTCGGCGAGCTCGCGGGGGCGGCCGACGGAGCCGGCGTGCGGCCGCCCGCGGTCGCGGTGATCGGCCCAGTGGCAGCCCGCGCGGCGGCGATCTCGTGGCTCGAGCGCCGGCCTCTGCACGGCCGCCGCGTCGTCGTCACCCGCGCCCGCGCCCAGGCGAGCGGGCTCGCGCGGACGCTGTCGGCGCTGGGGGCGGACGTGGTCGAGCTGCCCGCGATCCGGATCGAGCCGCTGATCGAGACCGACGGGGTGCGCCGCGCGATCGACGACATCTACTCCTACGCGCTGATCTGCCTCACGAGCCCGAACGGCGTCCGGCTGCTGTTCGAGGCCCTGGCCGCCGCCGGCCGCGACGCCCGCGCGCTCGCCAACGCCACTGTCGCCGCGATCGGGCCGGGAACCGCGGCGGCGCTGCGCGAGCACGGGGTGATCGCCGACGTCGTCCCCGATCGCTCGGTCGCCGAGGCGCTCGTCGAAGCGCTCGCCGACCTCGAGCTCGAGGGAAGGCCGGTGCTCGTGGCGCGGGCGGCCGAGGCGCGCGACGTGCTGCCCGATGCCCTGCGCGAGCGCGGCGCGGAGCTTGACGTAGTGGCGCTGTACGAGACCGTCGCCGAGCAGCCCGCGGAGGAGCAGATCGAGGCCGCGCGGGACGCCGACTACCTCACCTTCACGTCGTCCTCGACCGTGCGCAACTTCCTCGCCGCGATCGGCGAGTCCCTCCCGCGCGATGCCCGCGTCGTCTCGATTGGCCCGGTGACGAGTGCTGCCGCACGCGACGCCGGGCTCGAGGTCGACGTCGAGGCCGAGCGCCACGACATCGACGGCCTCGTGGAGGCGCTGCTCGGGGACGCTGGCAGGCGGTAAGCCGGCGAGTGCGCGATCGACAGCGAGGACAAGCAGACCCGACCCCGGCGACGCACAGGTGGAAGCTTAAGCGCAAGCGCCGCTAGCCGCCGCGTAGATTGCGCGCGTGGCTACGCGCCCGATCACCTTTCTCTCCGACTACGGGTACGAGGACGAGTTCGCCGGGGTGTGCCGGGCGGTGGTGGCCCGCCTCGCGCCGGAGGTTCCGATGATCGACCTCGGCCACGGCGTCCCGCCTGGCGACGTTCGCCGCGGCGCGGTGATGCTGCTCGACGTGCTTCCCCACGCGCCGGCGGGCGTGCACCTGGCCGTCGTCGACCCGGGTGTTGGGACCGCCCGCCGTCCCGTCGCCGTACGCCTCGCCGAGGAGGGCCGGATCCTGGTCGGGCCCGACAACGGTCTGCTGTGGCCGGCGGCCGAGCGCTTCGGTGGCGCGGTGGAGGCGGTCGACGTGGCGCGCTCGCGCTTCCGGAGCGAGCCGGTGTCGGCGACGTTCCACGGCCGCGACCTGTTCGCGCCAGTCGCGGCGGCCCTGGCGCGCGGCGCCGCGCTGGGCAAGGCCGGCGATGCGATCGACCCGGGCCTGCTCCACCGCCTCGAGCTGCCCGAGGCCCGAATCGAGCCCGACCGCGTGGTCACCGAGGTGCTCTATCTCGACCGGTTCGGGAACGCGATCCTCGCGGTGGAGGCCGATCTGCTCTCCGACCCGCACCGGGTCGGCGATCGGGTAGCGGTGTCGCTCGGCGCGAGCGAGTTCGAGGCGGAGCTCGGGACCACGTTCGGGGACGTCGGAGAGGGGGAGGTGGTCGTGTACCCGGACTCGGGGGGTCGGCTCGCGGTCGCGGTGAACCGCGGCAGCGTCGCGACGGAGTTGGGCGCCCGCCCAGGCGACGAGGCGGTTGTGAGGTTCAGGTGAGTTTCGGCGTCCCCCACCACCACTACCGCCGCACCGACTCGACCAATCGGCGCGCGCGGGATCTGGTCGACGCCGGGGCGCCGGCGGGGATGGTCGTCACCGCGGACGAGCAGACCGCCGGGCGTGGCCGCCGCGGACGCGCGTGGTCGGCGCCGCCCGGCAAGGCGCTGCTGTACTCGGCGGTGCTGCGCCCGCTGGAAGCCCGCCACGCGCTGCTCCCGCTCGCGGTTCCGGTGGCCGTGTGCGACGCGATCGAGTCGGTCGCCCCGGTGCGGTGCGAGATCAAGTGGCCCAACGACGTCTGGATCGAGGAGCGTAAAACGGCGGGCATCCTGATCGAGTCCCGCCCGCCGGAATGGGCGGTGATCGGGATCGGCGTCAACGTCGCGATCGAGCCCCGGGAGTTCCCGGCCGATCTGCGGTGGCCGGCGACGTCGGTCGACCACAACGCCTCGGTCGCGGCGACGCGCCCGGCGCTCGACCGGGCCCTCGCCGTGTGGATGGATGCGGCGCCGGAGCGTGCCCTGGACGCCTTCCGGAGCCGCGACGCGCTCCGCGGCCGCGCGGTGAGCTGGGAGGACGGGCCCCCGGGGATCGAGCGCGGAACCGGGACGGCCGACGGGATCGACGACCGCGGAGACCTGATCGTCGACGCCGACGACGGGGGGAGGGTGGCACTCGGCGCGGGCGAGGTCCAGCTCAGACTGGGCTAGGCGCGGGCCTTCTCGGCCTCGCGCTCGGCAGCCTCGTCGCCATTCGGCTTGCCGTCCTGGCGGCCGTTCGACTTGCTGCGCCGGCGTCTGCGCTTGCCTCCCGAGCGGGGGAAGTTCCGAAGCAACTCGCGCGCGACGGCCGACGGCTTGCGCGAGGTGCGCATGCGGGCGCCCCGCAGCACCTCCTCCGCCTCCGGAGTGTGCGCGACGGCGGCGGCCAGCAGCGCGACCGCGAGCCGGCGGTCGTGCTGGCGGGCGGCGTGCACGATCCGCCTCGCGTTGCGGCCGTGCGCGCGCCCCGACGAGTTGACGAACAGCCCCAGCAGGCGCTTGGTCTCCGGCCACCGCTGCACCGCGTACTCCTCGTGCAGCTCGCGGGTGAACGAGGCGAGGCGCCACACCCATGCCTGGGCCTGGTCGCGGCGGCCGATGCGGCGCTCGGCGAGCGCCTGCAGCAGCACCTTGGTCCCGGCGCGCTTCTCGTCGCGCGACCAGCCGCCCACCATGTCGATCGCCTCGTCGAAGGAGTCGGGGTCGCGGAGCGCCGCGATCTCGCCCAGCGCCTTGAGCCGGAGCTGGTGGTTGCGGTTGCGCTGGACGCAGGTGAGCAGGAACCGCTTACGCAGCTCCTTCGAGGCGTCGTGCTGCATCATCGCCTTCGCGCGGCGCCAGTTGTTCGCGGTCACGCGCGCGCCGGCGAGCGCAGCCCACGCGTGCTGCTCGGAGTAGTTGAGGTTCTCGACCGCGATCCGCCACAGCTCGCGCTCGAGGACGGACAGCCGCCGTTCGGGGTCTGCCGACACGGGGACGATTCGGCGCTCGACCCGCACCCGGCGGCCGCGGCCGCGGCGCACCGGGCCGACGACGATTGCGCCGCCGCGATACACGTCGCGGTCCAGCAGGCTGTGCAGGGTGATGATCGTCTCGTCGTGCGTGGTCGCCGGGTGGACGAAGTCGATCACGATCCCGGCCTCCTTGCCCGGCGCGCGGCGCGTCACGCGGCCGACCCGCTGCTGGTAGACGCGGCGCGAAGCCGTCGGGGCGAGGTGCATGCAGATCGTCGCCCGGGGCGAGTTCCAGCCCTCCGCCAGCAGCATGGCGTTGCAGAGCACGTCCACCTCGCCGCGCTCGAACGCGGCCAGTGTCTCGGCGAGCTCACGCTTCGGCGTCTCGCCGGAGACGGGGCGGGCGTCGAGCCCGGCCTCACGCAGCGCCTCGGCGACGTGGTGCGCGTGGCGGACGCCGGCCGTGTAGATGACTCCGGGAACGCGCCGGAAACGCGACCGGTACAGGTCCGCGACGGCGACGTTGAACGGCTGCTGGTCGAGCAGCTTCGCCAGCTCCTCCTGGTCGAAGTCCTGGTCCACCTCGCCCTTTCGCAACGGCACCTTGGCGATCGTGCGCACGCCCGGGCCGGGCGGGATCCGGATGCAGCGCAGCGGCGCGATCACCCCCCGCCGCGCCGCCTGCGCGAGGTCGAAGCGCGAGGTTTGGGTGGGGAAGAGGTCGGCGACGTGGCGGGCAATCAGGGCGCCGGTTGCGGTCATTCCGATGAACACCGGGCCGAGCCAGCTGCGGATGCAGGCGCTGGTCTTCTCGCCCAGCGCGGTGTGCGCCTCGTCGCAGACCACGATCGCGTACGCGTCCGAGATCCGGTTCGCGTTGCGGACGAACCACTGGTAGGTCTCGACGGTGACGGGGCCGTACGGATGGTCGGCGCCGTTGAGCAGCGCCGGCGACAGGCGGTCCCCGTAGCCACGGTCCTTGATCTCGCCGATGAACTGGTTGACGAGGTTTCGGCGGTGCGTGAGGATCAGGATCCCGCCGGTGCGCGACGCCTCGATGAAGCCCACGGCGGCGACCGTCTTGCCGGCGCCCGTCGCGTGCTCGAACCAGAATCGCCGCCCGGCGCCGGGGTCCTCCGGCGCCTCCTCGATCAGGTCCTCCTCGACGGCCCCCGGCTCCTCCCAGTCCTGCGGCTCCTCGTCGGGCTCGAGCACCTCCTCCTCGTCGTCCTCGGACCCGCCCGCGTGGTTGGACCCGTCGGCCTCCGCCTCCGGAGCCGCGGCGCGCCCGGCCGAGGCCCCGTTCGACCCCGAGCCGTTGGCGCCGACCCGCTCGATCTCGGTCACCAGTGCCGCGAGCGTCCCCGACAGCGCGTCGACTTGGTGCGCGGACAGCCTCGCCTCGTCGGCGAGCTGAGGCTCGTCCTCGGACAGCAGCCGCTCCAGTCCCAGCAGCAGCGAGAAGTCCTGGCGCCACTCGATCGACGGGTCCTCACGCCCGGCCTCGATCTCGTCGAGCGCCGCGTCGAGTGCCAGTCGGCGGGCGCTGCCCGGGACGAGGTCGACGAGCTTCTCGCCCTCGAGCAGGATCGGCTCGCGGGTGAACTCCTGCACCCGCTCGAGATCGGCGGTCGCAACTGTGGCGCTCGAACGGCGCCTCGCCGCACCCGCGGCCTGCGAACTGTCAGCCATGAAGGGCCATCGCTCTCGCGCTCCCCCGGCATGCGCATGCGGCGGGGTCGAGCGCAGTGAAGTCGCTGAAGGTCGTCGGGACCCGAACTCTTATGGCCGGGCCGGACGCCTCCCTCGCGGTCCAGATTCCCGGTGGACCTGTGTCTATTAAACCATCCGCGCCGTCGTAATGACCGTACGGTTGAATGGAGTCGTGAGCAGGAACAAACATTCGCTGGTAGCCGCGGTTCTTGCCGCAGCGGCCCTGGCGGCGGGCTGCGGAGGAAGTGACGACGGCGGAGCGGCGCCCGCAAGCGAGGCGCCCGACCTCGAGGCCGCCACCCGAGGCGCCCCGCCGAAGCTCGCGGCGCTGCACGAGGAGGCGAACGAGCTGCTGGCGGGCGGGACCGCGGCGTTCGAGGACCGGCTCGAGGAGCTGCGCGGCTATCCGGTCGTGGTCAACAAGTGGGCGTCGTGGTGCGGACCGTGCCGGGCTGAGTTCCCGTTCTTGCAGTCGCAGGCCGCCGAGCGCGCGAAGCGGATCGCGTTCGTGGGGGTGAACTCGAACGACGGCGAGAACTCCGCCCGCGACTTCCTCGACGAGTTCCCGGTCCCGTATCCGAGCTACCTCGACCCGAAGCTCGAGATCGCGGCCGTGATCGACGCCGCGGTCGAGTTCCCGGCGACCGCGTTCTACGACGCGGACGGAGAGCTCGCGTACGTACGGCGCGGCGGGTACGCGAGCGAGGACGAGCTTGCCGCCGACATCGAGCGCTACGCGCGCTAGCTCCGCCCCGCCGCGCCGCCGAGGGCGGATAATTGAGGTCGTGAACGGACGCGTGCTTCGCGTCGTGCTGTCCGCGACGGCCGCCGTCGCGGGCGTCCTGATGCTCGTCGCGCCGGGCATCGGCCAGCAGGACGGCGCCGTCGCCTACTCGATCGAGCTCACCGGGACGGTCGACCCCGCGACCGAGCAGTGGCTCGGGCAGGCGCTCGACGACGCCGCCGACGAGGACGCCGAGATTGCGATCCTGCGCATCGACACCCCCGGCGGGCTCGACAGCTCGACGCGGGAGATGGTCAAGGACATCATCGACGCGCCGATGCCGGTGATCGCGTACGTGTCGCCGGACGGCGCCCGGGCGGCGTCGGCGGGTCTGTTCGTCGTCCAGGCGTCCGACGTGGCGGCGATGGCGCCGCAGACCAACATCGGCTCGGCGACGCCGATCACGATCGGCCCCGGGGAGACGAACGAGGTCCTGGGGCGCAAGATCGAGAACGACGCCGCGGCGTACGCCCGCGCGCTGGCAGGCGCGCACGGGCGCAACGGCCGACTGGCCGCGGAGATGGTCACGGACGCGGTCAACCGCACCGCCGAGGAGTCGTTGCGCGCGGGCCTGATCGATGCCGTCGCGTCGAGCGAGCGCGAGTTGCTCGGCGAGCTCGACGGGTTCCGCGTCCGCGGCCCGAAGGCGCAGCGGCTGTCGACGGCGGGGCTCGAGATCTCCAGCCACGACATGCCGCTCCAGTACGAGCTGCTGCAGATCATTGTCAACCCGACGATCGCCTACCTGCTGCTGCTCGTCGGCCTCGTCGGGCTGGCGGTCGAGCTGTTCGCGGGCGGCAGCACGATCGTCCCCGGGGTGCTGGGCGCGATATCGCTGCTGCTGGGGCTGTACGGGACGGCACAACTTCCGGTGACGCTGGTGGGGATCCTGCTGCTGGTGCTCGGGGTGGCGATGATCATCGCCGAGGCGCACCTGCCGACCGGCGGCCTCGTCGGAGCCGCCGGGGTGGCGGCGCTGGTCGCGTCGGGGCTGCTGCTCTACAACACCGACTCGGACGCGTTCGAGGTCTCGGTCCCGGTCGTCGTCGTGACCGGGCTGCTGCTCGGCGGCTTCATCGCGTTCGCGGCGCAGCGCACGGTCCGGGCGCACCATCGCCCCGTGATGACCGGATGGGAGGAGATGGTCGGCGCGATCGGGGAAGTGCGCCAGCCGCTCGACCCGCTCGGCCAGGTGTTCGTCGAGGGCGCCCTGTGGCGCGCGCGTCCCGCGGACGAGGCCACCAGCGTCGATCGCGGGTATAGAGTCCGGGTCGAGTCCGTCGACGGTCTCACCCTGGTCGTGCGCCCGCTCTCCCCCGACGAGGAGGAGGCGGCGGTGGGCGCCGAGGAAAAGGCACAGGAAGGAGCTGCATAGTGGGAGTCGCGATCGCGGTCATCGCAGTCATCGCCCTCTTCGTGCTGATCGTGCTCGCGTCAGCGGTCCGGATCCTGCGCGAGTACGAGCGCGGCGTGATCTTCCGGCTCGGCCGGCTGATCGCGCAGAAGGGACCGGGGCTGATCCTGCTGATCCCGGTGATCGACCGTATGGTGCGGGTGGACCTGCGGACCGTGACGCTCAACGTCCCCCCGCAGGAGCTGATCACGCGCGACAACGTCACCGTGCGGGTGAACGCGGTGGCGTACTTCCGGGTCGTGGACCCGAATCGCGCGATCACCGAGGTCGAGAACTTCCTCCTCGCCACCTCCCAGATCGCACAGACGACGCTTCGCTCGGTGCTCGGGAAGGCCGAGCTCGACGCCCTGCTGTCGGAGCGCGAGCGGCTCAACACCGAGCTGCAGCAGATCATCGACGACCAGACCGAGCCGTGGGGGATCAAGGTCACTACGGTCGAGGTCAAGGACGTCGAGCTGCCGGCGGAGATGCAGCGGGCGATCGCGCGCCAGGCCGAGGCCGAGCGTGAGCGGCGAGCGAAGATCATCGCCGCCGACGGCGAGTTTCAGGCGGCGGAGAAGCTCTCCGACGCCGCGGACATCATGAGCAAGAACCCGGCGACGCTCCAGCTCCGCTACCTCCAGACGCTGCTCGAGCTGGGCGTGAACCAGAACTCGACGATCGTGTTCCCGCTCCCGATCGACATGGTGTCCGCGTTCACCGGGGCGCTGCAGCGGTCGGGTGAGGGCGGCGACGGGGGCGGCGGCCTGCGCCGCACAGACCCAGGAACCTGAGACCGGTCGAGCCAGCCCGAACCCCCAATTTCGCTCGCGAAATTGGCGAGTGATATTGGTCGCTCGCGAAATTGGCGCCTGAGATCCGGATCGACCAGCTGACCGGGCTGCGCTCGCTGCTTGCCCCGGAGCGCGCCGGGCGCCCCGACGCGTTCGCCGCCGCCCGCATCCCGCCCAGCACCGGCGGGGGCGAGTGCCCGTTCTGCGAGGGGCACGAGGACCGCACTCCACCGGAGGTGTACGCGGTGCGCCCCGGGGGCGGGGGGGCGAACACGCCGGGATGGACCTCGCGCGTGGTGCCGAACCTGTACCCGGTGCTGGTTTCCGAGCCCGATCGGACCGTGCAGGGCAGCTCGGTCGACTCCGGCTTCTCGAGCCCCGACGACCCGCTGCGCACCTCGACCCGCGCCGGCGTGCCCGACGCGTTCGTGGACTCGCCGGCGATCGGCGTTCACGAGGTGATCGTCAACGCGCCCGAGCACGTTGCGTCGCTGGCTCAGCTCGGCGCGGAGCGGTTCGCCGGCGCCATCGAGACGTGGCGGGAGCGGATGCGAACGCACACCGAGGGCGCCGCCTACTGCCATCTGATCGTCAACGAGGGGCCCGACGCCGGCGCGTCGCTCGAGCACACGCACGCGCAGCTCTACGCGCTCGACTTCGTCCCCCCCGCGGTCGCCCGCGAGCGGGAGCGGTTCAGCGCCTACCACGAGCGCACCGCGGGCGGGCACCTGCTCGAGGACGTCGCCGCCGAGGAGGTTCGGCGCCGCGAGCGGCTCGTCGCGATCGACGACGAGGCGATGCTGATCGCCCCGTGGGCGTCGCGCTCCCCGTTCGAGCTGCGTGTGCTCCCGCGCCGGCCGGCCGCGAGCTTCGAGTCCGACGGCGCCGTCGGCACCGAGATGCTGCGGCGCGCGCTGACGGCGATCTCGAGCCTGCTCGGCCCCCCGCAGCTCAACCTGTGGGTGCGCACCGCGCCGCGCGGGAGCAACGAGTTCCACTGGCACGTCGACATCCTCCCCCGGCTGACCGTCCGCGCGGGGTTCGAGATGGGGACCGGGGTCGAGGTGAACGTCTACCCGCCCGAGCGCGCCGCGGACGACCTGCGCGAGATCGTCTAGGCGCGCGCCGGCAGCGCCCGGCGCAGCCGGGCCTGGGCCCGCTCCATGCGCACGCCGTCGATCGCGAGGCCCTCGTCGAGCAGGGTCTGCAGGAGCAGGCCGGTGAACATGGAGTGCACGAGGGCGGCGGCGTCCTCGCCGGCCCGATCGTCGCCGAGGCGCAGGACCGCGGCGAGGCGGGGGCGCGTGCGGCGGAAGCCCTCGGCGAGCATCTCGCGGACACGCGCGTCGTGCTGCGCCTTGGCGAGCGCACCGGCGAACGCCCGCGCCAGCCCGGTGTGACGGCGGCGGCTCGACTCGATCGCCGCCGCGGCGCGGCCGAACCTGGCCGCCGCCGGTCGCTGGGGAACCCCCTGGAGCGCGCGGTCGATCTCCGCGAGCCACTGGTCCAGCCCCACGATCGTTGCCTCGGTGACGAGGCGGTCCTTGGAGCCGAAGTGGTACGCGATCGAGGCGAGGTTGGCGCCCGAGGCGTCAGCGATCACCCGCGCGGTGACCCGCTCGGGGGGGAGCCGCTCGAGACAGCGCAGCGTTCCCTCGACCAGCGCATCGCGGTTGCTGTGCTGGGGGCTCATCGGACCGGCCTCAATCTACACATATGTTTAGTAGCCTAGCGGAGCAATGGACGTCGCCGCCACGATCGCCTCGGTCTTGCTCGCCGCTTTGCTGGTCGTCTCGGCGACGATCAAGCTCACCCGGCGGGAGCCATACGTCCAGGACTATCTTCGAGTCGGCGTGCCCGCGGACAAGCTCGACCTGCTGGCGATCGTCCTGCTGGCGGGCGCCGCGGGCCTGTTGCTCGGGCTCGCGTGGGCGCCGGTCGGCGTCACCGCCGCCGCGGCGCTGGTCCTCTACTTCGCGGTTGCGATCGCGGCCCACGTCCGCGCCGACGACGCCGCGCACCTGCCGACACCGGTCGCGATGGCGGTGATCGCGGTCGCCACCCTGGCGTTCACGCTGGCGACGCTGTAGCTGCGGGCGGCCCCGACGCGACTATTGTCCGTCGCATGTCGCCGCCGGTCTCGCGCCCCTACCCGCGCTTCATCGCCGACTCCTCCCAGGAGCCGCTTCCGTACGGCCGTTGGGCGGAGCGGCTTCTGGAGCATTTCGCGAGCGTCTGCGAGCCCCTCGCCGACGAGGCCGGGTCCCCGCTTGACCCCGACACCGTCGACTGGTACCCGGAGCGCGGCTGGGGCGGGCGCGTGTACGTGCCGGTCACCGGCGGCGGGGTCGAGACCGACGACGGCGACGCCATCGAGTACTTCGGCCACGTCTCCTTCGTCCGTCCCGAGGACGGGGAGCCGACCGACCTGCGCGCGAGTGCGGACTTCACCGACGTCGTCGCCGAGGACAACCCCCAGTGGCGGATCGACCTCAACGACGACGTTCTCGGTCCGTGGCGTACCGACGGCGGCCGCGGCGGCGACGTGACCCTGGTGTGGGGCGAGCCGCTGGTCCGCGGCGCGGTCGCGGTCACCGCCGAGCTCGACGGCGAGACCGTCGACCAGGCGCCGATCGAGAACGACCGCTTCACGCTCGTCGCCGTCGACGCGGTCAAGGGGCTCGGCGACGACCTCTACCTCGAGGTCAGGCTGTGGGACCGGCGGGTCAACGGCCTCGCCACGGAGAGCCTCTACGATGAGCCCGACTCAGCGGGCCCCGATAGCTCAGCTGGATAGAGCGACTCCCTCCTAAGGAGTAGGCCGCAGGTTCGAATCCTGCTCGGGGCGTCCGGCTACCGGCGCACTCTCCACCGCCGCTTCGCCGGCGTCGGGTCGACGTTGCCGGCGAGGTCGACGGCGCGGACGCGGAAGCGGTGGCGGCCGGGGCGGACGCGGATACGGTGGGGGGACTCGCAGCTCGCGAACCGGCCGCGGTCGAGCTTGCACTCGAAGCGCTCGACCGGTTCGCTGGCGCGCCATCTGAGCTTCGCGCGGCGCTCGCGGGTTCGGCGCCGCGGCCCGGCGACGATCGTCGTCTGCGGCGCCGCTCCGTCCGAGGCGGAGACGCGGAACACGAGGTCGGTGGTCGCGTCGATGAACGGAGAGAACGAGCCGCCTGGAGTGGTGCTGCGAAGCATCTGGCCCGCGCAGTCGTTGCCCGTCCGGTAGCCGAAGCCGGACGCGCTCGCGCCGGGGCGGGAGACCACGAGCTCGTACTCGTTGCGGAATCCCGGTGGGCCGATCGTCGCCGCGTCCGCGAACCGAGCCGTGATCGTCGACGCGCCGACGGGCACGGTGGCGTCGGCAACGGTCGCCGACGCGATCACCACGCGGGCGTTCGTCCCGATCGGGATCCGCTCGGCGAGCACGATCTCAACCGTCCAGTCGCCGCTGGATCCCGCCGGCTTGGTCACCTCCACCTCGGCATCGGTGAGCGTGCCGCGCGAGCGCGGCGCGAACGTCTGCGCGAAGCGGTGGCTGCCGGGGGCCATGGCGGTGGCCTCGCGAGGAGCGCCGCAGCTCGCGACGGAGACGGGCGGGGCCGCGTCGGCGGCCGCGCCGGCCGCCGTGCTTGCGACGACCGTCAACGCCGCCGGCAGCGCCACGAACGCACGACCCGCTGTAATTGATCTCGATCCAACACGAGAGGAGACCGTCATGAGGAAATCGATCGTCGCATGCGCGGCCGCGCTGTCGTTGGCCGCTCTGTTCGCAGCATCCAGCGTCGGCGACGAGGCGTCGAGCCGCACGGGTGCTCTCGACCGCGACTTCGAGCGAGTTGCGTCGCATCCGGTCGCCTCCCCGAGCGCGTCGTCGTCGGCCACCGCGGGGGCGAGCGCCAAGGGGAAGCCGAAGGTGAAGTACTTCGAGACCGACGCCCTCCCCGTCCCGGCAGGGGGAGCCGCGTTCTCCCTCGAGTGCCCGCGCAAGCACAAGGCTCTGTCCGGCTACTTCCTGAGCAGCGGCGGGATCGCCCTCGACGCGTCGGCGATCAGCGAGACCTCGCTGAGGGTCTGGCAGTTCGGGCTCTTCAGCCCGTCCGGGACCGCGGGCCAGGCGATCCTCGGCGTCGTGTGCGGGAAGAGGCTGTGAGCGCGCGGGCCGGGTTCGCGATGGGGCTCCCGCCGGGGTGGGGCGCGCGCGACCGGCGCCGCAGCTCGCTGATGCGCTCGCCCGACCGCCTCGCCGCGGTCACGATCTCGGCCGACCGCACCCCGGGCGGATTGGCGCTGCCGTGGACAAGTTCGGGACCGGGTCGCGGACGCGCTGAAGGGATTCCGCGGCCTGGAGGCCGAGCCGCCGCGGCCGTTCACGGCGCGGTACGAAGCGGTCGCGGTCGCGGTGGCGGGAAGGCGAGGGGCGGGGTACCGCAGCGGGTTCTGGTGGTCAGCGAGCGCCGGGCTGGGCTGGCCACCTACACGGCGGTCGTCGCCACGAACGCGAACCGCGCCGCCGGCCGCCACCGGGACGAGATCAGGCGCATGCTTCGCAGCCTCCGGGGCCGTCCCGCCGGACGCCAGACGGTCAGCGGTCCGGCCGGTCGGGGTAGAGCTCGTCGATCGTGACCAGGGCGTCGAACGGGGCCCCGAGCGCGGAGGCGATCGCTCCGGCGCCGCCCTCCAGCCGATCGACGACGCACAGCCCGCCGACGATCTCGAGCCCCTCCTCGCGCATGCGCTCGATCGCCGCGACCGTCGAGCTGCCGGTGGTCACCGTGTCCTCGACAACCAGGCACCTGGTCCCGGCCT
>DATHVJ010000214.1:0-7734 GCA_035461345.1 Solirubrobacterales bacterium
CCCGGATGGCTCCCGAGCGCCCTGGCGAGGTGCAGCGGATCGCGCTCGACAGCGCACGCGCGGCCAGCGAGCTCGGCTGGAGCAGCGCGATAGAGCTGGACGACGGTTTGGAGCGCACCCTCGCATCCGTTGAGGGCTAGGCCTCTGTGAGCTCGATCTCGACAAGCCGCGCAAACACGACGTAACGCTCGGCGACGCTGTACTCGGGGTGGCACGCGGTCAGAACCACCTGCTCGTGACCGACGTTCCGAAGGACCTCGACCTGGCCCGGATCAACGATCTTCGTGTTCGAGACGATGTACGTGAAGGTCGCGTAGGGTACCTCGACGACGACCTCCTCTCCCTCCTCGATCTCGTCGATCTCGTGGAAGGGAGCGAGGTAGGTAGTGCGGTGCCCCGCGATCCCGATCGTCTCACCCTGTCCGGGGAGCGCGGTCTCGGGATAGCGTCCGGGGCCTTTCTGGAGGCTGGACGTCTCGGCCCCCTCGACCATCACGGCGTCGACGTCCATCTCGGGAGCCTCGATTCGCCCGATCCCCTTGCCGGTCTCGAGATCGTCCTCGAACGCATCGGCGACCCGCCTCGCGGCCTTGACCCCGGTGAGCCCCTCGAGATCCGGAAGCGGGCGATCGAGGAAGGACTCCTCGAGGTCGTCGAGCTCCCGCTCGGCCCGCTGCTGCTGGATCGCCCCGTAGATCGACGACACCGGCTCCTCCCAGGCGAGGGTGATGCCGACATCGGCGAGCACGGTCACCCCGGCGGTGATAAAGGCAGTCGAGATCACCGTCAGGGCCCTGTGCACGCCGGGGATGATCGCGTATCGGTCCCCCGGCCCTGGAATCCCCGGCCCGCATCCCGTGCCAGACTGCCGCCATGCCGCAGCAGGAGCCGATCGCGTCGTACCAGGCGCGGCCCGAGGACGTGGGGCGCGTGCTGCTGCTCTACTCGGGCGGCCTCGACACCAGCGTGATGCTGCGCTGGATCCAGGAGTCCTACGGGGCGGAGATCGTCACCCTGACGGTCGACCTCGGCCAGCCCGAGGAGGACTGGGACGTGGTAACCGGCAAGGCGCGCGACCTCGGGGCGCTCGACGCGCTGCTGGTCGACGCCCGCGAGGAGTTCGCGCGCGAGTACGTCCTTTCGGCGATCAAGGCGAACGCGCTGTACGGCGGCGGCTACCCGCTGTTCACCGCCCTCGGCCGGCCGCTGATCGCGAAGCTCGCGGTCGAGCACGCGCGGAGCGCGGGCTGCAACACGATCGCCCACGGCTGCACCGGGAAGGGGAACGACCAGGTGCGGATCGAGGCGACCGTCGCGACCCTGGACCCGGAGCTGAAGGTGATCGCCCCGGTTCGCGATTGGCGGATGGGCCGCGAGCAGGAGATCGCCTACGCGCGCGAGCACGGGATCCCGGTCGCGGGCGGGAGCGAGTCGCCGCCGTACTCGATCGACGACAATCTCTGGGGCCGCTCGTCGGAGGGAGGCTCGATCGAGGATCTCGACCTGGCTCCCGAGGACGACGTCTTCCAGCTTGTCGCGCGGCCCGAGGACGCCCCCGACGAGCCGCAAACGGTCAGCGTCGCCTTCGAGGAGGGCTGCCCCGTGGCGCTCGACGGGGAGCGTCTGGAGCTGGTCGAGCTACTGGGGCGGGCCGCCGATCTCGGCCGCCGCCACGGCGTCGGGATCGTCGACCACATCGAGGACCGGATCGTGGGCCTCAAGGTTCGCGACCTGTACGAGGTGCCGGCGGCGGAGATCGTGCTCACCACCCACCGCGAGCTGGAGCAGCTCGTGTGCACGATCCACCAGAACAACTTCAAGCGCGAGCTCGAGCGCCAGTGGGCGTACCTGTGCTACGCGGGGCTGTGGCACGAGCCCCTGCGCTCCGACCTCGACGCGTACATGGACTCGGTCAACCGCTACGTGACCGGCGAGGTCGCGGTGCGCCTATACAAGGGCTCGGTGCGACCGGTCGCCCGGTCGTCACCGTACGCGCTGTACGATCGCGCCCTCGCCGGTTTCGGCGAGTCCGGCGGCGAGTTCAGCCAGGGAGCGAGCCCGGGCTTCATCGAGCTCTTCTCGCTCCAGAGCCGGATGGCGCACCGGGTTAGATCCCGCGACCGAGGGAAGAAGGAGGACCGATGAGCGCTATCTACCAGGCGATCGGCCGCGCGGTGGTGTGGTTCGTGCGCGTCCGCTACGGGCGCCAGATCCGGATCGCGATCGGAATCGGAGTCGCGGCGGCGCTGCTGGGCGGATACCTGGCGGCGAGCCGGAACGTCGAGGAGGGCTGACTGCAAGCTCGCTTGCAGCTCATAACTCGTCGATAACTGTGTGAGCGTTCGTTAGTATCCGCGCCTTCGCATACCGCCGAGTTCCCGGGTCGCGTCGGGAGGCGGGGGAACCAGGAAAGCGCCAAGTTTCGAAAGCGAACTTGGCGGTCACCGCCGACAGCGAGCTTGGCGGTGGTCTTGGGGCGAATCGCAGGCAGGTCACGCGTAGCGCCAGTCCTTCGGCGCGAGCCCGTCAGCTAACCCCGTAGGCGGCCGGAAGGATGAAATCGATTTCGAACAGCCGCCACGCGCTCGCCCTGACGGGGGCGGCGCTGACCGCGGCCCTCGCTCTCGCCGTGGGCGCCGCGCCGGCGCCTGCCCAGGACGTCACGGCGCTCGAGTCGAGGATCGCGGGCGCGCAGAGCGAGGCGGAGGGTCTCGCCGCCGACATCGAGGCCAAGACCGCCGAGCTCGCCGCGACCAGGGCGCAGGCAGCGGTGGCCGCCGAGCGCGAAGCGCAGGTCTCCGGCGTGCTGGCTCAGGGTCGCGAGCGGGCGGCCGTGCTCGCCGAGCGCGTGAACGAGGCCGAGGCCCGCTTGGCCGAGGCGCGGGACCGCCTGCGTGCGGCGATCGACGTGCTCGAGCGGCGGCTGGTGTCGATCTACAAGGGCGAGGATCCCGACACGCTGACGCTGATCCTCGACGCCGACGGCTTCGAGGACCTCGCCACGCGTGCGGAGTACCTGGACCGCATCGGGGACGCGGACCAGGACCTCGTCGAAAGGGTGCGCGCGCTGCGTGCCCAGGTCGCGAGCGAGCTCGCGGCGGTCACCGAGGCGCGCGCGCAGCAGGAGGCCTTCAACGAGCGCCTCGAGCAAGCACGCTCGCAGATCGCCGCGGTGCGCGCCGACGCGGAGGCGCAGGCCACCGCGCTCGCGGACGCTCGCGGGGCCCAGGCGCACGCCCTGGCGACGCTCCGCTCCCAGGTCGACGACTGGACCGCGCAGGTCCAGGAGGCGCAGAGCGTGCCCCAGGCGCAGGCGCAGGAGCAGGTTGGCGACTGGGTCGGCGACTGGGCGATCCCGCAGGCGATCGTGATCTGCGAGTCCGGCGGGAGCTTCGACGCCGTCAATCCTTCGAGCGGCGCCGGCGGCGCCTACCAGATCCTGCCCTCGACCTGGGAGACGTACGGCGGCCAGGGCCAGCCCCAGAACGCCTCCCCGAAGGACCAGCACGACATCGCGGCGCAGATCTGGGCGGACTCGGGTGGAAGCGCCTGGGTCTGCGCGGGCTAGGTCGGCGCCTATTCGCCTCGCGATGCAGGCCATCCTCAGGTAGCGGGTCCCGCAAGCTGCGGGATCCGGCCGCGCAACCCCCGGCTCCGTCGGCGAGCGTGGGTAGCCTGGCCGGGATGTCCTCGTCCGCGCCCCAGGCCGTCCATCTGCACGTCCACAGCGAGTACTCGCTGCTCGATGGCGCGTGCAAGATCGACCGCATGGCGGCACGGGCGGCGGAGCTCGGGATGCCGGCGCTGGGGCTCACCGACCACGGGGTGATGAACGGGGCGGTCGAGATGTATGAGGCGTGTCGCTCCGCGGGCGTGAAGCCGATCCTGGGGATGGAGGCCTACCTCGTCGACGATCGCCGTGCCGTGCGCGAGCAGGTCCGCTACGAACGCAACCACCTCACGCTGCTCGCGGCCGACCAGATCGGGTTCGCCAACCTCGTCAAGCTGAGCTCGGCGAGCTTCCTCGAGGGGTTTGCGCGCGGGCGGGCAAACGTCGACATGGAGCTGCTCGACGCCCACTCCGAGGGGGTGATCGCGCTCACCGGCTGCCTGCAGTCGCGCTTCTGCCGCCGGCTGGTCGAGGAGCGCCCCGGCGACGCGCGGGCGCACGCCGACGAGCTGCTCGGCGTGTTCGGCCGCGACAACGTGTACTTCGAGGTCCAGGCCAACGGGCTGGCGGAGCAGGACAAGGCGAACGAGGGCATCGTGCGGATCGCCGGCGAGGTCGGGCGCCCCCTGGTCGCGACATGCGACGTCCACTACCTCAGCCGCGAGGACTACTCCAACCACGGCGCGCTGCTGTGCGTCCAGACCAAGTCGACGCTCGCAGAGCCGAAGCTGCGCTTCGACACGAACGAGTTCTACCTCAAGAGCCCCGAGGAGATGACGAGCTCGTTCTCCGACTGGCCGGAGGCGGTTCCGATGACGCTCGAGGTCGCCGAGCGCTGCAACGTCGAGATGAAGCTCGGCGACCTGCTGCTGCCGCGCTACCCGACCGAGGACGGGACCGAGCCGACGCAGATGCTGCGAGAGATCGCCACCGACGGCGTGCGCCGTCGTTACAGCGAGCCTCCGCCGGCGGAGGCGATGGAGCGGCTCGAGTACGAGCTCTCGGTGATCCTCGAGATGGGCTTCGAGAGCTACTTCCTGATCGTGTGGGACTTCGTTCGCTTCGCGAAGCAGGAGGGGATCGCCGTCGGCCCGGGGCGTGGATCGGCGGCGGGATCGATCGTCGCCTACGCGCTCGGGATAACCGACCTCGATCCGCTCGCCAACGAGCTGCTCTTCGAGCGCTTCCTCAACCCGGCACGAAAGTCGATGCCGGACATCGACATCGACTTCTCGGTCAGCGGGCGCGAGCGCGTTATCCGCTACGTCTCCGACAAGTACGGGCGCGACCGCGTCGCCCAGATCATCACGTTCGGCAAGATGGCCCCGCGCGCGGCGACCCGCGACGCGGCCCGGGTGCTGGGTTTCGACTACGCGACCGGCGATCGAATCGCGAAGCTGATCCCGGAGCCGATCATGGGACGCAGCCCGAGCTTCGAGAACTGCCTGCGCCCGGGCGAGGAGCTGAAGCGGGCCTACGAGACCGAGCCGGAGTCGCGCCAGATCGTCGACGTGGCGCGCGGACTCGAGGGCATCGTCCGCAACCACTCGATCCACGCCGCCGCGGTCGTGATCTCGGACCGGCCGCTGCAGGAGATCGTGCCGCTGCAGCTCGCCGAGGATCGTGGAGCGGCAGCGGGGGAGAACGGGGCGAAGGGGGTGCGGGCGTACAAGACCGTCACCCAGTACTCGATGGGGCCGATCGAGCAGATCGGGCTGCTGAAGATGGACTTTCTCGGGCTGCGCAACCTCGACGTGATCGAGGACGCGGTCGACATCATCGAGCGCTCGCACGGCGTCGAGCTCGACATCGAGGCGCTGCCGCTCGACGACCGGCCCACCTACGAGATGCTGTCGCGCGGCGACTCGGTCGGGGTGTTCCAGTTCGAGTCCGAGGGCATGCGCGAGGCGCTGCGGAAGGTGCGCCCGACCGAGTTCGAGGATCTGATCGCGCTGGTCTCGCTGTACCGGCCCGGGGCGATGCGGTTCATCCCCGACTACGCGAAGGGCAAGCGTGACCCGTCCTCGGTCCGCTACCCCGACCCGCGGCTGAAGCCGATCACCGAGCCGACCTACGGCTGCGTGATCTACCAGGAGCAGCTGATGGAGATCGCCAAGCAGATGGCGGGCTTCAGTGGTGCCGAGGCCGACGACCTGCGCAAGGCGGTGGGGAAGAAGAAACGCGACCTGATGGCGCGGATGGAGGACAAGTTCCTCAGCGGCCTCGAGGCGTCGGGGACCGATCGCAAAATCGCCAGGGACCTGTGGTCGCTGATGACCGCGGCCGCCGACTACAGCTTCAACAAGAGCCACGCCGCCTGCTACGCGCTGATTGCGTACAGGACCGCGTACCTGCGCGCCAACTACCCGGCCGAGTACATGGCGGCGCTGATCTCCTCCGTGATGTCGACGAAGGACAAGGTCCCGTTCTTCGTCAACCGCTGCCACCAGATGGGGATCGAGGTCCTGCCGCCGGACGTCAACGCCTCCGACCACGGCTTCGTCGTCTCCGGGAAGTCGATCCGGTTTGGCCTCGACGCGGTCAAGAACGTCGGCCATACCGCGGTCGAGGCGATCCTCCGGGCACGCTTCGAGGGCGGCGAGTTCGCGTCGCTGTGGGACTTCTGCGAGCGCGTCGACGCCCGCGCCGTCAACAGGCGGGCGATCGAGTGCCTGGTCAAGTGCGGGGCGCTCGACTCGACCGGCGCCCCCCGCAGGGCGATGCTCGAGGCGCTCCCCCGCGCCCAGGCCAACGGCCAGAAAGCCCAGGAGGACGCGCATCGCGGTCAGTCCTCGATCTTCGATCTCGGCGGCGACGCCGCTCCCGGCGCAGCAGCGCCGGGCGGTCGCCAGCACCCGCCGCTGATCGGGGAGGAGTTCGACTCGCGGGAGCTGCTGCGGCTCGAGAAGCAGACGCTCGGCACGTTCCTCTCCGAGCATCCGCTGTCGGAGGTGCGCGATGCGCTCCGCGCCCGCGTCGACTGTTCGCTCGCCGAGCTCGGCTCGAAGGCGGATGGGTCGTGGGTGACCGTCGGCGGCCTCGTCACCGAGCGCAAGAAGGTCCGTACGAAGCGCGGCGACGAGATGCTGTTCGCGACCCTCGACGACCTCGAGGGCCAGGTCGAGATGCTGGTCTTCAACTCAGCCTTCGCGACCTCGGCCAGCCACATCGAGCTCGATCGGGTTGTGCTGGTGCGAGGCCGGGTCGACCACAAGGAGCGCGGCGAGACGAAGCTCGTGGTCCAGGAGGCCGAGGCGTTCGAGCCCACCGACGCGGAGCGAAGGGCAGCTCGTCCCGGCGCCAACCCGGTCGCGCGCGGACGCGCAGCGGAGCACGCGACAGGCCCTGTTGTGATCAACGTCAACGCGGCAGACTTCGGGCCGGCGCTGCTCGAGGAGCTGAAGTCGGTGTTCGCGAACTTCCCCGGCGACACCGAGGTCATGCTGGTGATGCAGACCCGGTCCGGCTCGCGCAAGCTGCGCTTCGGCCGCGAGTACCGGGTCGCGCCCTCCCACGGGCTGCGCGCCGAGCTCGACTCGTTGCTTGGCCCCCACGCGCTCGCTGCGTAGGCGCTATCACATCGCACCCCGGGGTGCCACCCTTTTCCGGAATCGCCCTCCTCTGCCGCTGGACGCAACACCTAGACTGCGAAATTGATGGCGCTAACGCAGAGAGGAGAGGAGACGGCGAAGGCCGGCGAGTGCCGACAGTGCCGCACCTTCTGCGACAAGCTGATCGAGCCTCGCGGCTGCCTCGAGCTTCGGTGCGGGTTCCTGTACAGCTATGACGACGAGCTCACCGGGCTGCGCTACATGGGCTGCATGCGAAAGGTGTTCAAGGGCGAGGTCGACATGGACGCGTTCGAGGCGGCCGAGCGCGCCGGCGGATACGGCGGCCTGAAGATGACCGGCGACCCGCTTCCCCAGTGCCAGTTCCGGGTCGAGCCCGCGTACGAGGGCGACGGCCCCGACTACGAGTGCGTGAACCCGCGCTTCTTCGACTGCACCGACGCGGGCTCCGAGGGGGTCAGGGTGTTCGACCTCCGCGACGCGCTGGCCTGAGCG
>DATHVJ010000215.1:0-1518 GCA_035461345.1 Solirubrobacterales bacterium
CCCGGATGGATGACGCTGCCGCCCAGCGCCTCGACGCGCGTCAGCGCCGCGGCGATGTCGGCGACGGCGAAGTAGGGCAGCGAGAACGAATCCCCCGGCCCGCGCCCGCGGGCGTGGACGCCCACGACCGGGTCCCCGGAAGGGGTCTGCCACCCCTCCCCCTCGTCCTCGGCCCGAGCGTCCAACTCGACTCCGAGCAGCCCGCCCCAGAAGCGCCGCGCGCGCTCTGGGTCGTCGGCGGGAAACTCGACCATCGACAGGCTGGGATCGGCCACGCCGGGACGATACGCGATCGCGCTCGCCCCCCCGGTCGAGCGCGTGCTGCGACGGCGGGACGTTTCCGAGGCCCCGCGGCCGGGAAGCCGAGATGGGGAACGAACAGATCGACGGCAGGATGCCTGCGATCCCCGGCCCGAGGAGGTTCGTATGACCTCGCACACCCTTCCGAACATCGCACGCCGTTCGTCTTTGGTGGAGGGGGCCTACCGGATGGCCCAGGATGCCCATCACGGGCCACGCCGCGCAGGCGACACGGACGTCGACCATCCGCTCGCGGTGGCGGAGCTGTTGAGCGAAACCGGATGCGACGACCGGGTCGTCGCGGCGGCGCTGCTTCACGACGTGGTCGAGGACACGACGATCGACCCGGCCGAGATCGAGAACGAGTTCGGGCTCGAGGTTGCGCGGCTGGTGTCGGCGATGACCGAGAATGAGCGGATCGAGCCGTACGAGGCTCGAAAGGCGGAACACCGGGCGCGGATCACTCGCGACCGCAACGCGGCGGCGATCTATGCGGCCGACAAGCTCGCAGGGGCGCGCGACATGCTCGAAAGCCCCGCCTCCGTCCCCGACGCCCGGCTCCACCACTACCTGGCGACGGTCGCGCTGCTCGGCCGCACCCATCCCGACCTCCCGTTCCTCGGCGAGCTGCGCCGCGAGCTGGAGCGGATCCGCGACGCCAGGGACCGAGGCGATCGTGACTGAGAGCCGCGACGGCGGGGGCCCCGCGAGCGGGGAGAAGCTCGAGGTCGAGCGCAAGTTCCTGCTTGACCAGCGACCCCGCTGGCTCGGCGATCACCCCTCGGTCCATATCCGGCAGGGGTACGTGGCGATCGTCCTGGGTGAGGTCGAGGTGCGGGTGCGGGAGACCGACGACGGCGCCGTACTGACGGTGAAGCGCGGGGAGGGCGAGGTCCGGCGCGAGGAGGAGATCGAGCTCGCGGATGACCAGTTTCGGGCCCTGTGGCCGCTGACCGAGGGGGCGCGGCTGGAGAAACGCCGCTACTCGGTGCCGCACGAGGGAGGCACGGTGGAGGTCGACGTCTATGAGGGCCCTCTCGACGGGCTCGCGGTCGCCGAGGTCGAGTTCGACTCCGACCGGGACAGCGCCGAGTTCGAGCCCCCGGAGTGGTTTGGCCGCGAGTTGACCGGGAACACGCGATACGCGAACGAGAGTCTCGCGACGGACGGAGCACCGAAGGTGGATCGATGACGGTTTCCACGAGGACACGGAACGCG
>DATHVJ010000216.1:0-9390 GCA_035461345.1 Solirubrobacterales bacterium
AGCCGGTCGATCTCGAGGGGTATGCGGCCAGCGGCCTGTCGACGCGGACGATGGGGCGCGAGATCGGCGAGGATCCGTTGTTCTTCGCGGCGGCGCTGGCGTCCGGGCGCGCGCTGGCGGCGGCCGCGGAAGGTGCATGATCGAGCGGATCTCGAGCAAGACCGTCCACGAGGGCCACATCGCCACCGTCCGGGTGGACGAGTTCCGCCACCCCGACGGCTCGACAGCCGAGCGCGAGGTCGTCGGCCATCCCGGCGCGGTGGCGATGATCGCCCACGACGAGCGCGTCCTCTACCTGGTGCGCCAGCCGCGCGAGGCCGTGCGGGAGGAGGCGCTGCTCGAGCTGCCCGCGGGCAAGCTCGACGTCGACGGCGAGGGGCCGCTGGAGACGGCGAAGCGGGAGCTGTCGGAGGAGATCGGCAAGGCCGCGGCGCAGTGGCGCGAGCTGAAGCGGATCTACACCAGCCCGGGCTTCACCGACGAGGAGGTGTGGATCTATCTCGCCACGGGGCTCTCGGACACCGACGGCGAGCCCGACGCAGAGGAGCGGCTCGAGGTCGTCGAATGGCCGCTCGACGAGCTCGACGCGGCGATCGAGGAGTGCGAGGACGCGAAGTCGCTGGTCGGCCTGCTGCTGTTCCGGAGCCTGCGGGAGGCGCCTCCCACCTAGAGGGATCGGATGCCGCGGGGCGAACCCCGTGGCGTCATGGCAACCGAGACGCAGGCCCGCCCCGAGGCCCGCTTCGAGGCGCTGGTCCTCGACTTCCTCGCCTACCTCGAGTTCGAGCGCGGGCTGTCGCGAAACACGCTTCAGGCGTATCGCACCGACCTGCTCCAGTTCGGCGTCTTTCTCGCCGAGCGCGGGACCGGCGCGGCCGAGGCGCGCGCCGCCGACGTCTCCGAGTTCCTCGCGGGGCTCGCGACCGGCAACGGGCAGCCCCCGTGCTCGGCGGCGACGATCCACCGCAAGGCCGCGTGCCTTCGCTCCTTCTACCGCCACCTCCGCCGCGAGGAGGTCGTCGACGAGGACCCGACGGCGACACTGAGCCCGCCTCGGCGCGGGCGCAAGCTTCCCCAGGTGCTCAGCTACTCCGAGGTGCGGCGGCTGCTCGAGGCGCCGCGCGGCTCCGAGCCGGCGCCGCTTCGAGACCGGGCGCTGCTGGAGCTGATGTACGCGTGCGGGCTGCGTGCCTCCGAGGTCGTCGGGCTCGACGTCACCGACGTCGACCTGCGGCGCGGGTTCGTGCGCGCGCACGGGAAGGGCTCCAAGGAGCGCATCGTCCCCCTCGGCCGTCAGGCCGCGACCGCCGTGCGACGCTACCTGCAGTCGGGCCGGCCCGAGCTGGTCGGCGCCACCGCGGAGGCGAAGCTGTTCGTCAACCTCCGCGGCGGCGGCCTGACCCGGCAGGGGCTGTACAAGATCATCCAGGGACACGCGAAGGCGGCGGGGCTGGACGGGAAGATGAGCCCGCACACCCTGCGCCACACCTTCGCCACCCACCTCCTGTCCGGCGGCTGCGACCTGCGCTCGGTGCAGGAGATGCTCGGGCACGCGGACGTGTCGACGACCCAGCTCTACACCCACCTCTCGAACGACGAGATCAAGGAGGTCTACTTCCGCGCCCACCCGAGGGCGACGGCGAAGTAGCCGCCACTAGTTGCCTGGTAGAACGGGAGGCGTGCCGGAGCTTCCCGAGGTCGAGACGATCCGACGCCAGCTCGAGCCCGAGCTGGTCGGGCGGACGATCGAGGCGATGGAGGTGCTGGACGAGCGCCTGACGCGGCCCGAGGATCCGCGGACGGTCGAGCGCGCGTGCGCGGGGCGGCGGATCGAGGCGGTGGAGCGCCGCGGGAAGTACCTGATGCTGCGCCTCGACGGAGGGCGGTGGCTGGTCATGCACCTGCGCATGACCGGGAACGTCGTCCTCGGCGCGTCGGGCCCCGAGGTCCGGTTCCTGCGCGCCGTGATCCGGATCAAGGGGGGAGGCGGCGTGCTGTTCACCGACGCGCGCCGCTTCGGCACCGCCGTCGTCCTCGACGACGACGATCTCGACGACTACATGGCGCTGCGCGCCGGGGTCGAGCCGCTGACCGAGGCGCTGACCGCGGGACGGATCGGCGAGCTGGCCGAGGGGCGGCGCGCGCCGCTGAAGTCGTTTCTGCTGATGCAGAGCGGGATCGCCGGGATCGGGAGCATCTACGCCGACGAGGCGCTGTGGCGGGCGCGGCTGCACCCGCTGTCCCCGGCGGGCTCGATGCGGCCCGAGCACTGGGAGCGCCTGCGCGAGGGGATCGTCGGCGCGCTCGAGGCCGGGCTCGACAACGGCGGCGCGTCGATCGACGACTACCGCGACGCGCGCGGGGCGGAGGGGTCGATGCAGGACGAGTTCCTCGTCCACACCCGCGAGGGGCTTCCGTGCTACCGCTGCGGCGCCGGGATCCGCCGCATCGTCGTCGGCGGTCGCTCGACGTACTTCTGCCCCGGGTGCCAGCGGCGGCTCCGGCGACGGCCGCGGCGGCGCGGCGCGCGGCGTCGATCGCGGGTGTCCGCCCGCCGATGAGTGATTTCGCGCCGCCGCCCGACGGCTTCGAGGTCGGGCACTGGACCGACTCGAAGGGCGCGACCGGGTGCACCGCGGTGCTGGCGCCTCCCGGGACGCGGGGAGGGGTCGACGTCCGGGGCGGGGGGCCCGGCACACGCGAGACCGACGTCATCGGGGCACTCGCGGGGACCTCCGAGGTGACCGCCGTGGTGCTGTCCGGGGGCAGCGCGTTCGGGCTCGCGGCCGCGGACGGCGCCGTGCGCTGGCTGGAGGAGCGCGGCCGTGGGTACCCGACGAACGCCGGTCTGGTCCCGATCGTTCCCGCGGCCGTGGTCTACGATCTCGCCGAGGGCGACGCCGGCGCGCGCCCCGGCCCCGACGCCGGCTACGCGGCCTGCGAGGCGGCGACCGGCGGGGTACCGGAGCGCGGCCGGGTGGGCGCCGGGGCGGGCGTCGCGGTCGGCAAGATCCTCGGTCGCGAGCGCGCCACGCTGGCCGGGGTCGGGTATGCGGCGGCTCGCAGCGGCCGCGGGGAGACTGTCGCGGTGCTCGCGGTCGCGAACGCGTTCGGCGACGTGATCGAGGCTGGCGAGATCCTCGCCGGGCCGCGCGACGACGATGGCGAGAGGACGTCGACCGCGGAGCTGATTGCGCGTATGGAGGCGATGCCGGACTGGGCGCGCGTCGAGGAGCGCAACACGACCCTGGTCTGCGTGATGACCGACGCGGCGCTCGACAAGCCCGCCTGCTCCCGCGTGGCGCGGATGGCGAGCGGCGGCGTGGCCCGCGCTGTCGACCCGGTGTTCTCGATCGCCGACGGCGACGTGGTCTTCTGCCTTGCGTCGGGCTACGCCCCGGCCCCGACCGACCGCTTCACCTCGATCGCCGTGGGGACGATCGCGGCGACCTTGACCGCGGCCGCGATCCGCGACGCGGTCCGCTGACTGGCGGCATCGGGGCGCTAGGCGCGCGGCGCGACGGTCACCAGGTACTCCCAGTCGAGCATCGCCGTCTCGTCGCCCGATCGGTTCATTTGCGTGGCCAGCTCGACGAGATCTGCGCGGAACGCCGCCCGTCCCTCGTTGTCGAGCGCCTCGCTCGCCTTCCTCGTTGGCCCGTAGTGCTCGATGAAGAAGTCGGCGAAGAACTCGGGCGAGGGGAAGCGCTGCGTGATCGACCCGGTGCTGAACGACGGATCGGCGACGCGATCGCCGAGCAGCTCACGCACGTACTCCTCGGTGCCCCAGCGGGGAGGCGGCTCGACCCCGGGCGGCGGTGAGACGTGGCTGCCGACGGTCTTCAGCATCCGCCCGATGAACCCCGTCGGCGTCCAGCTGACGAGGCCGACGGTGCCCCCGGCGCGGCACACGCGGGTCAGCTCCCCGGCAGCGCGCTCGTGGTCGGCGGTGAACATCACCCCGATCGCCGACAGCACGTAGTCGAAGGACCCGTCGTCGAACGGAAGCCGCTCGGCGTCCCCCGCGCGGAAGTCGACCTCGAGCGCCTCTGCCTCCGCACGCCGCCGGGCGGTCTCGATCAGCGCGGGGACGTAGTCGACGCCGGTCGCGTCGCAGAACCGCCGCGCCGCCGCCAGCGCGACGTGGCCGGTCCCGGTGGCCACGTCGAGCACCCTCGATCCGGGCCGCACGTCGACCGCCTCGCAGAGCACGTCGCCGAGCGGGACGGTGAGCCACGCGATCCGGCCGTAGTCGCCGCTGCTCCACGTCGCCTGCTGCTTCTCCTTCACCTGCTCGAGGTCCGTCGACGCCGTCATCTGCTTCCTCCTTGCGCGTTGGCGATCCGGGAACGATAGGGCAACGTCCGATCGTCTCAGGACCGCAGCCGGTAGCCCATCCCGCGCGCGGTCTCGATCACGGCCTCGCCGAGCTTGCGGCGCAGGTAGCCGATGTACACCTCGACCACGTTCGAGCCCGGCTCGTAGTCGTACCCCCACACGTGCGACAGGAGCTGCTCCCGGCTCAGCACCTGGTCGCTGTGGCGCATCAGCGTCTCCAGCATCGTGAACTCGCGCGCGGTCAGCTCAACGGTCCTTCCGTCGACCGCCGCCCGCCTGGTCCTGAGGTCGAGCGTGACGCGGCCAACCTCGAGCACGGTCGGCTCGCGCTCAGCGTCGCTGCGCAGCCGGACCCTGACCCGCGCCAACAGCTCCTCGAGCCCGAACGGCTTGGTGACGTAGTCGTCGCCGCCGGCGTCGAGCCCCTCGACCTTGTCGGAGAGCTCGTCGCGCGCCGTGAGGATGATCACCGGCAACCGGATGCCGCGATCCCGGAGCTCGCGAAGGACCGTCAGCCCGTCGATGTCGGGGAGCCCGAGGTCGAGGATGACGAGGTCGAAGTCGGTGTCGTCGGCGAGCCGGCGGGCCGACTCCCCGTCGGGGGCGACCTTGGTCGAGTAGCCGTTCGCGCGCAGCCCCTTCTCGAGGAAGCTCGCCAGCCTCGTCTCGTCCTCGACGATCAGGATCCGACTCACGTCTCCTCCTCGATCGGTTGCTGGTCGACGGGGACGACCACCTCGAACTCGGCGCCCTCGCCGGGGTCGCTTCGCAGCTCGATTCTCCCGCCGTGGGCCTCGGCGATCGCGCGCACGATCGCAAGCCCGAGGCCGGCGCCCTCGTAACTGCCGCGGGCGCGGCGCCCGCGCGCCAGCCGCTCGAAGATCGCCTCGCGCTCGTCGGGCTCGATCCCCGGTCCGGAGTCCCGGACCCACAGGCGCGCCTCGTGAGCGTTGACCGAGGTGCCGATCGCGATCGCGTCGTCCTCGTCGGTGTGGCGCGCGGCGTTGTCGGCGAGGTTCATCACCGCCTGGGTCAGTCGCTGGCGGTCGGCGGCGATTCGCCCGCGGCCGGCCTCCTCGAGCGTCCACTTGCGGGGGGCGAGGCTCTGCGCCTTGGTGAGCAGCTCGCGACTGAGCTCACCCATGTCCACGATCTCGTACTCGAGGAAGTCGGGGCGCTCGGCCCTCGCCAGGAGCATCAGGTCCGCGACGAACCTGCTCATGCGGTCGAGCTCGTCGGTTACGACGGCGATCGTCTCGGCTCGCTCAGCCGGGTCCTCCTGGCCGGCCGCGAGGAGCTCCAGGTGGCCCCGGATGACCGTGATCGGGGTGCGCAGCTCGTGCCCGGCGTCGCGGATGAACTCGCGCTGGCTCGTGAACGCGTCGTCGAGGCGGTCGAGCATTTCGTTGAAGGTGCGACTCAGCTCAGCGATCTCGTCGTTGCCCTGCACGTCGATCCGCTGTGTGAGGTCGGTCGCGGTTATCGAGCGAGCGGCGTCGCGCAGCCCGCGCAGAGGCGCGAGCACCCGTCCTGCGGCGAGGAACGCGATCACGCTCGCCAGCAGCAGCACGCCGCCCGAGACCGCGGCGACGATTCGCACCACCTCCGCGACTTCATCGCGCTCCTGCTGCGTGAAGATCGCGACCACGAACGCGCCCAGCGAGCGGCCGTTCACCCTCACCGGGACGGCGACGTACTCCGCCGGCCCGGCGGGCGTGTCGATCTCCCCGCGCTCCTCGCTCTCCAGGCGGCGCCACCGCGAGACGTAGGGCTCTTCGATCACGTACTCGGCGGGCTCGGAGCGCTGGTAGCGGGCCTGTCCGCGGCGCGGGACCGTGATCAGCTCCTCGCCCTCCCCGGGGACGTTGCGGCTGAGGAAGACCGAGAAGATGCGGCCGACGTCGTCGCCGAAGGGGCGACCCGTCGCCGGGTCGGTGCCGTCGAGGGCGAGAGTGCGGAATTCGCGCACCTCCTGCGCGAGGTCGTCCTGGATCCGGTCGTCGAGGCGCACGAGCAGGACCTGGCGGGCGACGAAGACCGATACCAGGCTCGCCGCCGCGAGCAGGATCACGTACGAGGCGAGGATGCGAACCCTGACGCTGCGCAGCTCGCGAAAGGGGCCCGGGGACCGCTGTCTATGCGGAGAGGCGGTCAATCGCTGTCTCCATCATCCACGGAGTCGTCACCTTCGTCCTCGAAGTCGTCGTCATCATCGTCGTCGGGGACCGGCGCCGTCGGAGGCGTGGGCGCCGGCTGAGGGTTGGGCGAGGGATCCGGGGCAGGCGAGGGCGATGAGCCCGACGGCGGCGATCCCGCCTGGGGCGCGGGGGCGCTTGCCGGCGCGTCCTCGGTCGCCGTGCCCTGAGAAGCCTGCGGCTCCCCGCCCTCTCCCGAACGCGCCTGCCTCCCGCCGCGCTTGCGTGGGGTGTCGCGACGGTCGTCCTTGGAACGGTTGGGCTCGCGTGGCCCGTCGGTCTCGATCTCGATCGGCGCGACCGACGCCGCTCGATCGGAGCGCAGCAGGTCGGGGAGGGAGATCAGCGCCGCGATCGCCCCCACGACTCCGAGGGCGATCAGCACCCGCGGGAGGCTCATCCGCTCAACCGTCGCTGTACCCGCCGTCGTCGCCGCTGTAGCCGCCGTCGTCCGAGTAGGCGGGCGCGGGTGCCGGCGCCGGCGCCGGTGCCGGCCCCGTGGCGGGAGCGGCGGTGTAGTCGCTGAGCGTGTCGCGCCCGCCGCGCGTGTTGTCGCTGCGCGTGTCGTCGCGATCGCCGCGGGCGTCGTCGCCGTCGCCCTCGCTCTCGTCGTCGTCGACGAGCTCGGCGTCGGCACCCGCGTCGTCCTTGCGGATGTCGATCGCGGACACGTGGTCCGGGTCGTCCGCCGACACGAGATCGGCGATCACCACGCCGCCGGCGACGACCAGCACGGTCGCCAGCACTACGGACAGGATCTTGGCGGTGATCGGACTCATGATCTCGCCACCCGAGGCTTGAGCCGCGACAACCGGGGCCTCGGCAGCGTCTCGAGCACCCGCTCGAGCGCGTCGGCGACCTCGCCCGGGTTCGGTCTGTCCGCCGGGTCGTGCGTCAGACAGGCCATGATCGGATCTGCGATCGCCCTCGACACGCCGTCGTCGAGCGGCGCCGGCTCCTCGACGAGCTGCGGCCAGCGCTCGCTCGGCTCGTTCGAACCGGGGTCCCCCTTGGTGAACGGGCGCTCGCCGGTGACCGCCCGGTACAGGGTCACGCCGAGGCCCCAGACGTCCGCCGCGCCACCGACCGGGACGCCGGCGTCGGGGCGGCACTGCTCGGGAGCCATGTAGCCATCGGTGCCGACCGCCGAGCTGAGCCGGCCGCACTGCTCGAGCGTGCGCGCGACGCTGAGATCGATCAGGCGCGGTGGCCCGCCCATGATGATGTTGGACGGCTTGACGTCGAGGTGGACGACGCCCTCTCGTCCGAGGTAGTGGATCGCGGAGCAGAGCTGGACCGCGAGCGGCACGAGCTGCTCGGGGAGCAGCGGGCCGTACTTGCGCAGCAGCGTCGACAGCCGCGGTCCCTCGAGGTGCTCGAGGACGACGTGGGGCCGCGGACCGTCGAGCTCGGCGCCGAAGCCGCGCAGCAGGACGGGGTGGGCGAGCCGCTCGAGCAGCTTCACCTCCGACTCGAGGCCCTCGAGCGTGTGGCGGTCCTCGACGAGCCCCGGCCGCACGACCTTGACGACGACCAGCGAGCGCAGATGGTCGTCCCATGCCAGGTAGGCCTCGTACCGGAGTCCGCCCCCGAGACGCTTGATCGCGCTGCGCCCGGGGACGATCTCGTCGCCCTCGCGCAGGTCCCACCTCGACTCATGGGGATCGGACATCGCCGACCCCGAACGGTCGAGGCCGGCGATGTCCTTAGCGCGGACGGTCACGAGCTGTTCGAGACCGACTTCGACTTCCCGGTCCCGCGGGTCGTGCCCGTCTTCGTGTTCTTGCTGCGGTCGCTGCTGTTCGAGACCGACCTGGACACGCCCGTCCCGCGGGTCGTGCCGGTCTTCGTGGTGGCGCTGTTGGTGCCGATGCTCGGCTCGCCCGAGTTCGTGTCGCTTCTCGTGTCGCCCTCCACGCTGTCGTTGGTGCCACCGTTCGTGCCGGCGCCACCATCGGTGCCGTCGTCGTCATCGTCATCGTCGTCCTCGACGCCCACGAGCTCACGGGAGTCGTCGTCGCGCGTCGCCGAGACCGAGTCGTCGGCGCCCGCGGTCGTGGCGAGCGGCGTGATCGCGCCGAGCACGAACGCCGCCAGCAGCAGGATCACCGCGGCGACTCCTGCGCGATCCCAGGCCGTCGTGTGTGCATCGTCGTGCATCCTGTCTCCTTTTGGTTGTCCCTCGCGGTCGAGGGGGTTGGATGGCGCCAGGATGCCCCCGGTTCCTGAGGTGGCTCTGAGACTCACCTGAGAACTCCCTCAGGTGGGGACGCGTGGCGAGGAGTCGCGAGCGGGGAGCGATGAGAGCTCTCCAACGGGACCTTCAGAGCTCCCAGTGGAGGGCGGTCGTCGCGGCTACAGGTGCTCGAGCAACCGGGGCCGCTGGTCGTGATGGAGACGCTCGGCGGGGAGACCCTCGCCCACATGCTCGAGACGGACGGGCCGCTGGACATCAAGGACGCTGCGCAGCTCGGGCTCCAGCTCGGCTCGGCGGTCCGCTATCTGCATGCGAACGGCGTCCTGCACCTCGACCTCAAGCCGTCGAACGTGGTCGCCGAGGCGGGACGGGCGAGGCTGATCGACCTCAGCGTGGCGCGGCCGCCGGGGTCCGCGCGCGCCGGGATTGGCACATGGTGCTACATGGCGCCCGAGCAGGCGAGCGGCGGGTCGCTCGGTCACGCCGCCGACGTGTGGGGGATCGGCGCGGTGCTGTTCGAGGCCGCGGTCGGCGAGGCGCCGTTCGAGGATCGGACCGGGGACGAGGACGACTTCCTGACCGGCTCCTCCGGCCTGGACACCTACACCGGGCCGTGGCCGCAGCTCGAGCGCGCGGGGGCGACGGTGGACGAGCTCGCCG
>DATHVJ010000217.1:0-1757 GCA_035461345.1 Solirubrobacterales bacterium
GGCGCTTCGTGCTCGCGCCCCTGCTCGAGCTCGATCCCGAGCTCGAGCTGCCGGACGGCACCCGGCTCGCCGACGCCCTCGCCGGGCTCGGTCCCGGCCAGCGCGTCGAGCGCGGCGGCTCGCTCGCCTAGGCGGGCGCCGTCTCGCGCAGCGGCTCGAGCCACGCGGCGGGGAACACCGGTTCGACGTGCCCCGGGAGCTCGGGGACGACCCGGGTTGCGAGCTCCCCGGCGGGACGATCGGCGATCGCGCCGCGGACGTCGTCGAGCGTCATCAGCAGCCGCAGGCTGGTCGCCACCTGGAGATCGGCGGCGTTGACGGTCTCGCCCCCGAGGACGCCCTCCTCGATCCAGTCGTCGATTCTCTCCAGCACGCCCGGGAGCGCGGCGAGGTCGGCGCGGACGCTGTCGTCGTCGGCGCGGTTGAAGCGCACCGAGGCGGCGATGATCGGCGCGGCCGTCTTCACGGCGAGGCCGATCGGAATGCCCAGCCGCGCGCCCTCCGCGTAGCTGCCGATCGAGCCGCGGTCCCGCTGGATCGCGTTCCACAGGATGCGCCGCGCGATCCCCTGGAGCTGGTCCTCGCCCCACCGTTCCGCCTCCTCGACCGCGGTGCGGCGCTCGGCGTCGCCGGGGAACAGCGGCGGCTCGGGGCGCATGCGGTCGAGCTCGCGAGCGATCTCGCGCGAGCCCTGGATCCGCCGTCCGTCGATCTTCAGCGCCGGGACGGTGACGCCGGGGAATCGCAGCGCCTTCAGCACGGCCTTCGAGACGACGGGCATCAGGTCTACGCGCCGGTACTCGATCCCCTTGAGCTGAAGCATCAGGCGGACCGCCATCGACGGGTGCGAGCCGGGGAACACGTACAGCGTCGCCGCCACGGCTCGAATCCTATGCCAGCATCCGCTGCCGTGCTGCTGGCGATAGACGTGGGAAACACGCAGACGCACCTCGGGGTGTTCGACGACTCCGAGCTGGTCGAGCACTGGCGCCTGGCGACAGAGCCGAGCGCGAGCTCCGACGAGCTCGCGATCACGATTCTCGGGCTGCTCTCCCTGCGTGGGATCGAGCTCGGGCGGGTCGACGGCGCGATCGCGTCGACGGTCGTGCCCCAGCTCGGACCCGAGTACAGCCGCATGTGCGAGCGCCACCTGGGGCGGCAGTGCCTGATGGTCGGCCCGAGCGTGCGCACCGGGATGCCGATCCAGGTCGACAACCCGCACGAGCTCGGAGCGGACCGGCTCGTCAACGCGGTTGCCGCATACGAACGCGTGGGCGGGGCGTGCGTCGCGGTCGACTTCGGCACCTCGACCAACTTCGACGTCGTCTCGGCGGGCGGCGAGTACCTGGGCGGGGTGATCGGGCCGGGGGTGGAGATCTCGATGGAGGCGCTCACCGAGCGCACGGCGAAGCTGCCGCGGATCGACCTCTCCGAGCCCGGCAGGGCGATCGGGAAGAACACGCAGGAGGCGATCCAGGCCGGGGTGGTGCACGGGTTCGCGGGCTTGGTCGACGGGATCGTTCGCCGCGTCGCGGCGGAGGTCGGCGACGCGCCGAGGATCATCGCCACCGGCGGCCTCGCGGCGGCGATCGTTCCCTTCTGCGACACGATCGACGAGGTCGACGACCTGCTCACGCTGACCGGGTTGCGGCTGATCTACGATCGAAATCGATGAGGCCGGAGTTGACAGAGCCGTTCGAGATCGGCGGCGTCAGGGTCGCCAACCGCGTTCTGCTCGCCCCGCTGGCGGGGATCGG
>DATHVJ010000218.1:0-9382 GCA_035461345.1 Solirubrobacterales bacterium
GGGTTACTGCAGCCTCACGCCTCGAGCATCAGCGTCACGGGGCCGTCGTTGACCAGCTCGACCGCCATCCGGGCGCCGAACGAGCCGCGCTTCGCGCCGATCCGATCGCAGAAGCGCTCGTACAGCGACTCGGCCACGTCCGCCGGCGCCGCGCCCGCGTAGCTGGGACGGTTTCCCTTGCGGGTGTCGGCGTAGAGCGTGAACTGACTCACGCACAGGACCTCGCGCTCGCCGAGCGGCTCGTTCATGCGGCCGTCCGCGTCGTCGAAGACCCGCAGCGCTCGCACCTTGTCGGCGAGCCGGTCGGCCTCGGTCTCCGAGTCACCCTCCGCCACCCCGAGCAGGACCAACAGCCCGGGACCGATCTCGGCGATTCCCTCGCCGTCGACCGAGACCGAGGCACGGCTGACGCGCTGCACCAGCGCCCGCATGGGCGAACTAAATCAGCCGCGGGCTAGCAGACGTTCCCTGTAGATGCGGTAGTCGCGGCGCTCCGGCCGCAGGTTGGCGGCGATCGCGAGATGACGGCGCGCGCGATCCGGGCGGCCGGTCTTGGTCAGCGCCCGCCCGAGGCAGAAGTGGGCGTAGTCGTTGACCGGGTAGCGCTCGACGACCGCTTCGAACTCCTCGGCCGCCTCGGCGTAGCGGCGGCTGCGGAAGTACGCGCGCCCGAGCGCCTCGCGGATCGAGCTCTTCTCGGGGTCGAGGCGAGCCGCCTTGCGCAGCGGCACGGTGGCCTGGAAGAACTCGCCGCTCTCCAGCAGCTCCATCCCGCGCTGGTAGAGCCAGTACGTCGACTCGTCTTCCGGACGCTGCCCCTGGTCCTCAGCCACGCCTCAAGTGTAAGACGGGCGCAAGCCGCCAACTCGATCGAGGATCGCATCGGCGACGTCCTGCTTCGAGCCCATCGGCACCGGGTGCTCTCCCTCGGAGTCGATCACGACGACCTCGTTGTGTTCGCTCTCGAACCCGATCTCCTCGCGGGAGACGTCGTTGAGGACGATCGCGTCGGCGCCCTTGCGGCGCAGCTTGTCGCGCGCCCTATCGACTGCGTCGCCGCCGTGCTCGGCAGCGAACGCGACCACTACCTGGTCCGGGCGCCGGTCCGCGGTCGTGGCGGCAAGGACGTCCTCGGTCGGTTCGAGGTCGAGCTCGAGGCCTTCACGGCCCTCGCGGGCGATCTTCTCGGGCTCGGCCCGCGCGGGACGGAAGTCGGCCACAGCCGCGGCCATCAGCAGCAGGTGAGCGGCCCCGAACTCGCGCCGAACCGCCTCCGCGAGCTCGGCCGCGGTGCCGACGTCGATCCGGCGCACACCGGCGGGCGTCGGCAGCGCGACGTTGGCGGCGATCACCGTCACGTCGGCCCCGCGCCTGGCGGCGCGCTCGGCGAGCGCGAACCCCATTCGCCCGCTCGAGCGGTTGCCCACGAACCGCACCGCGTCGATCGGCTCGCGCGTACCCCCGGCGGTGACGAGGACCCGCATCCCGTCCCACGGACCGGGCGTGGCCGGGAGCAGCGCCACGACCTCCTCGAGCAGACGCTCGGGGTCCGGGAGCCGGCCGGTCCCGTGCTCGCCCCGGGAGGCGAGCGGCCCCGACTCGGGATCGATCACCAGCACTCCGCGCTCCGCCAGCATGCGCAGGTTTGCCTGGGTCGCCGCGTCCTCGTACATGCGGTCGTTCATCGCCGGGGCCACGGCTCGCGGCGCCGTGCATGCGACGAATGCGGTCGTCACCATCGAGTCGCAAATCCCGGCCGCGAGCTTGGCGATCGTGTTCGCGGACGCGGGCGCGACGAGGTACGCGTCTGCGTTCGCGGCAACCTCGAGATGTCCGATCGGGTCGTGGCGCGGGGGCTCGTCCCCCGGGAAGGCGCCGCGGGCGGGGTCGGGGTCGAACTCGTCGACAAGCACGGGCGCGCCGACGATCCCCTGGAACGACGCGGCGCCCACGAAGCGGGTCGCGGTCGGCGTCATCAGCACGCGGACACCGTGCCCCGCGCGGGTCGCGAGCCGCGCCAGCTCCAGCGCCTTGTAGGCAGCGATGCCGCCGCTGACGCCGAGCAGGATGCGGGCCATCGGCCTGGCCTCCGGTTGCGGCTAGCTCCGGTAGTGGTACTTGATCTTGCCCTGGGCCAGCTCTTCGAGGGCGATCGTGAGGTAGCTGCCGGTCTCGGTCTCGACCATCGGCGGCGTGTACTCCTCGTAGGTGCCCTCCCCGAGGGCGCGGTAGTAGCTGTTGAGCTGGCGGGCGCGCCTCGCGGCGACCACTACCGCCGCGTAATGGGAGTCCGTCTGCGCCAGCAGCTCGTCGACCCTGGGCTTGATCATCGCGACGATTGTAGTGGGCGGCGGTCGCTACGGATCCGCCTCGAGCTCCGCGCGCACGATTACCTCCAGCTCGGCCGCCGCGCGGTCGAGGTCGTCGTTGACGACCACGTGCTGGAACTCGTCCTCGGCGGCGAGCTCGGACTCGGCGGTCGCGAGCCGCCGCTCGATCTCCTCGGGGTCGTCGGTGCCCCGCCCCTCGAGCCGGCGGCGCAGGTCGGCGGGGTCGGGCGGCGCGATGAACACCTGGACTGACTCCGGCATCGCGGAGCGCACTTGGCGCGCGCCCTGGACCTCGATCTCCAGCACCACGGAGGTCCCCCGTGGGAGACGCTCCTCGACCTCCGAGCGCAACGTCCCGTAGTCGTGGTCGCTGTACGCCGCATGCTCGAGGAAGGCGCCCTCCTCGACCCGGCGTTCGAACTCCGCCGGGTCCAGAAAGTGATAGTTGCGCCCATCGGCCTCGCCGGGACGCGGCGGCCTCGTCGTCGCCGAGACCGAGAGCTCGAGCCCGGGGACCCGTTCGAGCAGCCGTGAGATCAGCGTCCCCTTCCCCACCCCGCTGGGGCCCGTGATGACGAAGACCTTCGCCATTTGCAGGGATTAAGCCTGAACCGGGAGCCGGCGCCCCGGCCTCAGGAGGGCTATCGGCGCAGCTGGCCGACCAGCTCCGCGCGCTGGCGCTCCGACAGGCCGCCGATCGTCTTGCTGGGCGAGATCCTGCACTGGCCGAGGATCCGGTTCGCCTTCACGCGCCCGTACTTCGGCACCGCGAGGATCATGTCGAACGCCTTCGCGGACAGCACGTACTCGGGCGGGTCCAGCAGCAGCGTCTCGATCTTCGCCTTGCCGGCCTTCAGGTCCCGCTTCAGCTGCGCCCGCTTGGTCCGGATCTGGTTCGCCCGCCTGAGGGCCTTCATCCGCTGGTCGTGGGTCCTCTCCGGGACAGCGGCGGAGGAGGGCGTTTGGACGGAGGGACCGGCCATCAGCGGGGCGCGAGTATATCCACGGTGTCGCTGGGTGCAAGGGGGTTGGCCGGTTTTTCGGGCGAAATCGCATCGACCTCGACCGGACGTCTATGCCGCCGGTCGAACTCGGATCTCCGCCGGCGATCTCGCTCCCGCGCGCTGCAGCGCGGCGGCGAGCTCGATGCGGACGCGCTCGCCCGCGAGCGGGTCGCGGAAGCTCGCGGTCCCGACCGCGACCGCGGTCGCGCCGGCGGCGACGAACTCGAGCGCGTGGGCGCCGGTCTCGATCCCTCCCATGCCGATGACCGGGACCGCGACCGCGTCGGCCACCGACCGCACCTGCTCGAGCGCGATCGGCCTCACCGCGGGCCCCGAGAGCCCACCCCTGCCCGCTCCGAGCCACGGGCGCAGCGTGGTCGGGTCGATCGCCGACGCCTTCAGGGTGTTGATCAGCGAAACGGCATCAGCGCCGCCCTCCTCGGCCGCGGAGGCGATCGTGGCGGGATCGGCGACGTTGGGGGTCAGCTTGACGACCAGCGGCTTGTCGGTGATCGAGCGCACCTCCGAGACCAGCGATCGCGTCTCGTCGGGATCCTCGCCGACGATAAGGCCGGACTCGACGTTCGGGCACGAGACGTTGAGCTCCAGCGCGGCGACCTTGTCGCGGGGGCCAACGCCCTCGACGAGGTCGCGGAACTCCGCCTGGCTGCGGCCCATCACCGAGACGATCAGCGGCACCGGGAGCTCGGCGAGCGCAGGGAGATCGGAGGCGAGGAAGCCGTCGAGCCCCTTGTTCGGGAGCCCGATCGAGTTGATCATCCCGGCGGGGGTCTCGAACAGGCGCGGCGGCGGGTTCCCGTCACGCGGCCGCGGGGTGATCGTCTTCGAGACGAAGGCGGAGAACGGGAACCGCTCGAGCACCTCGCGGCCGAACGCCCGCTGCGCCGCGATCGCGTCGAACGTCCCGCTGCCGTTGAGGACGGGATGCTCGAGGCGCAGGCCGGCGAGCTCTACGCCGAGATCGGTCAATGCTCCGAGCCCGGCACGAGCGCGGTCTCGATCCGGGACGCGTCGACCACGGGGCCGTCGAGGCACAGGCGCATGTACCCGCCCTCAGCCAGCGGGACCGCACATCCCATGCAGGCCCCGAACCCGCACGCCATCGGCGCCTCCATTGCCAGCTCGCACGCGACCCGGCGCTCCCCGCACAATCGCCTCACGGCCTCGAGCATCGGAGGCGGCCCGCACGCGTAGACCGCCGCCGTGGCGGCGTCGTCGCCCTCGAGCAGGACGGCGAGCAGGTCGGTGACGTAGCCCCGGTGGCCCGCGTGGCCGTCCTCGCTCGCCAGCCGGACCTCGGAGCACAACTGGAGCTTCGCGCTCGGCCCAGAATCAAGTTGCCCCGCCGCACCCCCCCCTTGCGGAGCCTCGCGCTCAGATGCGAAGAGGTCGAGCCCGCCGGAGTGCTCGCGGTCCCGGAATCCGAGCAGGACTCGGGTCGGGACCCCGGCGGCGGCGAGAGCGCGACGCCAGATCGCGAGCGGGGCGACGCCGATCCCGCCGCCGACGAGGATCGCACCGGCGGTGGCCGCCCGCAGCTCGGCAGGAGCCGAGAAGGGCTGTCCGAGCGGGCCGGCGAGCCACAGGCCTTCACCCGGCTCGAGGCCGGCGAGGCGCTCGGTCCCCGGGCCGACGCCGGCGAGCAGGAAGTCGAGCGCCACCCCTTCGCAGTGCGGCCGCGCCTCGGCGACCGAGAATGCCCTGCCGAGGAACGGGCGCTCGTCGCGCGCCGACCACCGCTCGGCCGCCGACAGCATGTAGAACTGCCCCGCCCGGGGCTCCGGCCCCTCGCGGTCGAGCGCGCTGAAGATCCTGTATCCGCCGGAGGGTACGTTTCGCGTCACCTCGGCAAGCCGCCGCCCGAACGGCGCCAGCACCCTCCCGTCCTCTCCGCTCCGGGCTGATGCGGCCGCGGCCGCCCGGGCGCTCACGATTCCTCGGCCCTGCTGACCGCGGTCTGGTGTCTGCCCTGCGCCGATTCCTCATGCAGCTCCTGCAACGATCGCACGGCGGCCCCGCCCGCCCGCTGCGCGAAGATCGCCCGTGCCGCCGCCGAGGCGCCGGTCATCGTCGTCAGGCACGGAATCCCGCACCGCACCGCCGCTGTACGGATCTCGTAGCCGTCGCTTCGGGCGCCGCCGCCGGTCGGGGTGTTGATGACCATGTCGACCTCCCCGCGGGTGATGTAGTCGACGACGTGCGGCGAGCCCTCGGCGATCTTGTTGATCGCCGTCACCGGGACCCCCATCCGCGAGATCGCCTGAGCGGTGCCGGCGGTGGCGATGATGCGGAAGCCGAGGTCGTGGAAACGGGCCGCGATCTGGGTCGAAGCGGCCTTGTCCGTGTCGGTGACCGTGATGAACACAGTGCCCTCGGTGGGCAGCCCGACGCCGGCGGCGCCCTGCGCCTTGCCGAACGCCGTCGGGAAGTCGTCGGCGATCCCCATCACCTCACCCGTGCTCTTCATCTCGGGGCCGAGCACGGCGTCGACGCCGCCGAAGCGGGCGAACGGCATCACCGCCTCCTTGACGCTCACCTGCTCCGCGGGCGGCGCGGGGAGGTCCTGGTCGGCGAGCCGCTCGCCGAGCATCAGGCGGCAGGCGATCTTCGCCAGCGGCGCACCGACCGCCTTGCTGACGAACGGCACGGTGCGCGAGGCGCGGGGGTTGGCCTCGATCACGTACAGGTCTCCGCCGGCCACCGCGTACTGGATGTTGATCAGCCCCACGACGCCGAGCTCGAGCGCGATCCGGCGCGTCGTGTTCCGGATCGCGTCGAGCATGTCCTCGCCGAGGCTCATCGGCGGGATCACGCACGCGGAGTCGCCGGAGTGCACGCCGGCCTCCTCGACGTGCTGCATGATCCCGGCGACGCGGACGTCCTCGGCGTCTGAGAGTGCGTCTACGTCGACCTCGATCGCGTTCTCGAGGAAGCGGTCGAGCAGTAGTGGGTGCTCCTGGTCGGCCTTGACGTTCGCCTCGAGGTACGCGGCCAGGGCCTCGGGCGAGTAGCAGATCTCCATCGCGCGGCCGCCGAGCACGTACGAGGGGCGGACCAGCAGCGGGAAGCCGACCTTGTCGGCCATCGCCACCGCCTCCTCGGCGGACAGCGCCGTCGCGTAGGGCGGGTGCGCGATGCCGAGCCCGCCGAGCAGGGCGGCGAACCTGCCGCGGTCCTCGGCGAGGTCGATCGCGTCGACGGGCGTCCCCAGCAGCCGCACCCCCGCCTCCTCCAGCGATCGCGCCAGCCGCAGAGGCGTCTGGCCGCCGAACTGGACGATCACGCCCTCGGGCCGCTCGACCTCGATCACGGCGAGCACGTCCTCGGCGGTCAGCGGCTCGAAGTACAGCCGGTCGGAGGTGTCGTAGTCGGTCGAGACGGTCTCCGGGTTGCAGTTGACCATCACCGCGTCGCGCCCCGACTCGCGCACCGTCATCGCCGCGTGCACGCAGCAGTAGTCGAACTCGATCCCCTGCCCGATCCGGTTCGGCCCCGAGCCGAGAATTACAACTGACTCCCGGTCGCCGCGCCGAACCTCACCACGGTTGCTGGTTGCTCGTTGCTCGTCGCTGGATGGGCGCTCGTGGGCGCTGTAGTAGTACGGCGTGGCGGCCTCGAACTCGGCCGCGCATGTGTCCACCGCCCGATAGGTGCGGACCAGCCCCTCGGTGCCGTCGCCGTCGGTCGCGAGCGCCTCGAGCTCGCGCAGGAACCACGGGTCGATGCTCGTTCGCCCCTGGACGTCGCTGACCGGAACGCCGCGGCGAAAAGCTTCGAGCACGAGGTCGTAGCGGTCCGACGAGGGAGTCTCGAGCCGGTCGAAAATCTCGCCGACCTGGTCGGGGATCTCGGCAGGCGAGTCGAGCTCGCGCGAGCGCATCGCCTTCGCGAACGACTCGCGGAACGTGCGCCCGATCGCCATCGCCTCGCCGACGGACTTCATATGCGTCGACAGCCGGCCCTCCGCACCCGGGAACTTCTCGAACGCGAACCTCGGCACCTTGGTGACGACGTAGTCGATCGTCGGCTCGAACGACGCCGGCGTTGCCCGGGTGATGTCGTTGGGGATCTCCTCGAGCGCGTAGCCGACCGCGAGCTTGGCGGCGATCTTGGCGATCGGGAACCCGGTCGCCTTCGACGCGAGAGCAGAGCTTCGAGACACGCGCGGGTTCATCTCGATGACGACAATCTCGCCGCTGCGCGGCTCGACGGCGAACTGGATGTTCGACCCCCCGGTCTCGACGCCCACGGCGCGGATCACCCGCAGCGCCTGGTCGCGGAGCTCCTGGTAGAGGCGGTCGGTCAGCGTCTGCGCCGGGGCCACGGTGACGCTGTCGCCGGTGTGCACTCCCATCGGGTCGACGTTCTCGATCGAGCAGATCACGACCACGTTGTCGTTGCGGTCCCGCATCACCTCGAGCTCGAACTCGCCCCAGCCCAGCACCGACTCCTCGACGAGCACCTGGTTGATCGGGCTCGTGGCGAGCCCCTCGGAAACCACCTGGCGAAGCTCGGTCTCGGTGTGCCCCACGCCGCCTCCGTGGCCGCCGAGCGTGAACGCGGGTCGCACGATCGCGGGCAGCTTGATCCGTCCCTCCGCCATGGCCCGTTCAGCGTCGCTGACGCTGGTCACGATCTCGGACCACGGAACCCGCAGCCCCGCCCCCTCGATCGTGGCACGGAATGCCTCCCGGTCTTCGGCGCGGTGGATCGCGTCGTAGTCGGCTCCGATCAGCTCGACGCCGAACCGCTTCAGCGTGCCGTCGTCGTGAAGGGTCTTGGCGAGGTTGAGCGCCGTTTGGCCGCCGAGGGTTGGCAGCAGCGCGTCGGGCCGCTCGCGCTCGACGATCCTGGCGACCGTCTCGGGCAGCAGCGGCTCGACGTAGGTGCGATCGGCGAACTCCGGGTCGGTCATGATCGTCGCCGGGTTCGAGTTCACGAGCACGACCTCGTACCCCTCCTCGAGCAGCACCTTGCACGCCTGGACCCCGGAGTAGTCGAACTCCGCCGCCTGCCCGATCACGATCGGCCCCGACCCGATCAGCAGGATCTTGTGGATGTCGTTACGCCTGGGCACGCTCCAGCTCCTCTGCGGCCAAGAGTGCCTCCTCGTGAGAGCCGTACGCGGTCAGGCGGCGGACGAGCCCATCGCGAAATTCGTACACGAGGCCGAGGTCGTTGCCGATCGCGACGGCACCCTCTCGAGGGGCGCCGGCGAGGCGTGTGAAGACGACGATCACGTCGTGGCCCACGGGGCGGTATTCCGGGGGGTCATAGCGAAGCCCCTCCAGGGTCCCTCCGAGCTCCCGGAAGAAGGAGCGCAGCCCTTCGTGCCCGCGGTAGGTGCGCTGTTCGACCTCTCTCGCGAGCCATGGCGAGAACTCGACCTGCGGATCGAAGACCTCCTCGATCAACGCGTCGCCCGCTTCGAACCCGCCCGCCTCATAGGCGGCGTACCACCTGCCAAGGGTCTCCAGGTTGCCTTCGCTCGTCATGCGGATGCCAGCTCCAGGAAGCGGTCGAACAGGTAGCGGGCGTCGTGGGGGCCGGGGCCGGCCTCGGGGTGGTGCTGCACCGACCAGGCGTTGGCGTCGGTGAGGCGCATGCCCTCGCACACGCCGTCGTTGAGGTTCACGTGGGTCATCTCGGCGATGCCGCCGAGGCTGTCGGGGTCGACCGCGAAGTTGTGGTTCTGGCTGGTGATGTCGATGCGGCCGGAGGTGACGTCGCGCACCGGGTGGTTGCCGCCGTGGTGCCCGAAGGGCAGCTTCACCGTGCGGGCGCCGGCCGCCAGACCGAGCACCTGGTGGCCGAGGCAGATGCCGAACAGCGGCGTGGGGTCCTCGAGCAGGCGGCGGATCTCTGCTGCGGCGTAGTCGAGGACCTCGGGGTCGCCGGGGCCGTTGCTGAGGAAGACGCCGTCGGGGTGCCGAGCCAGGATGTCCGCTGCCGTGGTCGTGGCGGGCACGACCTCGACCGTGCCGTACCGCGACAGGTTGACGGCGATGTTGCGCTTCATCCCGTAGT
>DATHVJ010000219.1:0-2404 GCA_035461345.1 Solirubrobacterales bacterium
GTCGGAGGCGCCGGCGAGCCGCCATCCCGCGTCGGCGACCCGCCGCAGGGAGCGCGCCAGCTCGGCCCGGCTCGGGACCAGGATCGCGAGGTGGAACAGGCCGGTCGTCGAGGGTCGCCGAGGGCCGGCCGCGGGCTCGTCGGCGAGCTCGACCAGCGCGTCGTCGACTCCCAGCCGCACGATGCCGTCGGCCGCATCGACCTCGCGCAACCCGACGACGCGCTCGTAGAACCGACGCGCGGTGGGGAGGTCGGAGACCGCCAGCCGCACCGCGCCGACCTCGGTCTCGGGGGCGACCGCCATGGAGGGAGTGTGGCACGCGGTAATTCCGACCCCCGCGGACGCCTAGCGCGGCATCGTTGCGGGTTGACGTCGCCCGGGGAGGGCCGGCTGCGCGACTCGCTCACCGGCGGGCGACTGCTCGCGCACACCCAGCCGATCCTCGACCAGCGGCTCGACCGCCTCGTCCAGGGGGTTTTTGATCGGGCGACCGCGGCCCGTCGTCGCGGCCTGAACAGTTGGCCGAAGCGGCAAATCGAGCGACGGAAGTATGTCCGAACCGTGGCTAAAGGATGTGCGTCCGGGTGCCGATGAAATGAGCGTACGGTCGTACTACGTACTTGCCCTTGCCCGGCGCGAGCCGGCGGGGCAAGGAATGAGGGTTTGCTTCTGAAATAAGGGCAAGACTGGGGGCCTGACCGGCGGAGATGATCTCCCCGGCCTTGCGTCACGACGGGTGCGCACCCTTTCCCCCCTAAGGCTGCGCGCCCCTCCCCCATGGGGCGCGTGTCCGGTACCCCCTCCGGGCGCGCCCCCCTCATTCCATGCGCTGACGCCGCGCTACAGATCGATCACGCGGCCCTCGGGCCCCAGGTTGACGACGCGCGTGGGGCCGATCGTGGCCTCCTCGCCCCAGCTCTCGTGGATGTGCCCGCAAAGGGCCACCACCGGCGCGGTCTCCTCGATCGTCCGAAGGACCGCCGCGCTGCCGAGGTGCGCACCGTCGCTGAGGTCGACGTAGCCCTTCGGCGGCGAGTGCACGACCAGGATCGCCTCGGGCGGGCACCCCGCCAGCATCGCGGCCGCCTCGTCCTCGGTCAGGTCGAAGCTCCACTCCCACGGCGTCACCGGGACTCCGGAACCGAGCCCGAAGAAGGCGCGGCCGTCGATCTCGGTCGCCTCGCCGTGGAGGACCGTTGCGGCTTCCCATCCCGAGCACGCCTCGCGCAGCGCCGCGTCGGTTTCGTTGTTCCCGGGGACGAACACGGTCGGAGCTTCGATCGCGGCCAGCGCCTCCACCGTCGGCTCGAGCCCGCGGTGGACAGAGGCGAGGTCGCCGGCGCAGACGACGACGTCGGCGCCCCGTGCCGCCTCCACGAGGCGCCCCGCCGCGTCGAGGTCGGTGTGCACGTCGCTGAACGCGAGGAGTTTCAAGCCCGGCGCAGAATACGTCCGATTGGGCCTCGGGTCACGTGCCCCCAACGGCCAACCATGGGAGCGAGAGATGAACGAGCGGTACCCGGTGCAGTTCTCTGTCGACTATCCGGATCGGTCGCTCAACCGGCTGACGACGTTCTTTCGCATCTTCACGGTGATCCCGATCGCGATCGTGCTCAACCTCGTGATGGGGTACTCGTGGAACTGGACCTACGGGGGCGAGACGACGACGTACATCATCGGCGGGGTCGGATTCCTGTTCCTCCCGCCGCTGTTGATGATCCTGTTCCGCAAGAAGTACCCGCGGTGGTGGTTCGACTGGAACCAGGAGCTGCTGCGGTTCACCAACCGCGTCGCGATCTACGTGGCGCTGATGGACGACCGGTATCCGTCCACCGACGAGCACCAGTCCGTGCGGTTGGACTATCGCTACCCCAACGCCGAGACGGAGCTGGGGCGCGGGATGCCGCTCGTCAAGTGGCTGCTGGCGATCCCGCACTACATCGTGCTGTTCTTCCTCCACATCGGGGCGTTCTTCGCGGTCGTGTTCGCGTGGTTCGCGATCCTGTCCACGGGTCGCTACCCGCGCGGGCTGTTCGACTACGTCGAGGGCGTGATCAGGTGGAACAACCGCGTCACCGCGTACGCGTACCTGCTCGTCACCGACAAGTACCCGCCGTTCAGGCTCGGGCAGTGAGCTAACCGCCGGGCCGGCGCCGCGCCCGGCACCGGCGAAGAGGAGGAAAAGCGGCGCTGACGTCGGGCGATCACCGCTCCGGGTCGTGGTCGGCCTGGAGGCGCTCCGCGAGCGCGAGCGTGTCGGGATCGAGCGCGCCGTCGACGAGCTCGTGGCCGGCCGCGCGCAGCCGATGCAGGATCGCGTCCTCGACCGCCGCCAGCTCGACGCCCCCAAGCTCGTCCTCGACGCTCCCCGCGGTCGCCGGATCCCAGTCGAGGCCGAGCGCCT
>DATHVJ010000220.1:0-4418 GCA_035461345.1 Solirubrobacterales bacterium
TACGACGGGGTGTCGGCGCCGTCCCCGGCGACGAGCCCGCTGATCGAGGCGATGTTGACGATCGACCCGCGCCCCCGTTCGAGCATCGCCCGCCCCGCCGCTCGCGCGCACAGGAAGACGCCGGTCGTGTTCGTCTCGAGCACGCGGCGAAACGACGTCGACGACTCGATCTCGGCGTCCTCCGGCGGCGCGATCCCCGCGTTGTTGACCAGCACGTCGATCCCGCCGTACGCGTCGAGCGCCGCCTGGACGAGGCGCTCGGCGTCTTCGCTCGAGGTCACGTCGCAGCGTACCGCCAGCGCCTCTGAGCCGAGACCGCGCAGGCGTCCGACGAGCTCCTCGAGACGGTCCTCGCGGCGGGCGCAGGCCACGACCATCGCGCCGGCGCTCGCGAGCGTCTCGGCGAAGCGCGACCCGAGGCCGGACGACGCGCCGGTCACGACCGCGACCCGCCCGTCGAGGCGAAACGCCTCCAGCGGCCCGCCCGGGACGCGTGCGTCCTGCTCACGTGACATCTCGGCCGAAGTATCCCCGCTTGCCGCTTGGCAAATCCACGCGCGGGCGATACACACTCGAGTTGTGCGTACCCCTGCGATCGAGGCGATCCCCCTGATCAAGCGCCAGCTCACCGAGCTCGAGGACGCGCCGTCGGACTCGGTCGCGAGCGGGCGCCGCGCCGCGCTGTGGCGCGCCCAGGCGCAGGCGGCGCGGCTCGACCGCACGATCGAGGACCTGCGCAACTACTGCCTCGAGAGCCTCAAGCCGCGGCGGTTCATCGACGAGGGCGACTCCGAGTACCTGCGCGGCTACCGCGAGGGGTTCCAGGTCGTGCTGCGCGAGGTGCGCCGGCTGGAGTCGTGAGAGGCTGACGCCATGGACCTCGACGAGGCGCGCGAGTTCCTGCGCGACAACCACCACGGGGTGCTGGCGACGCGCCGCCCCAGCGGCGGGATCCAGCAGAGCCCGGTGCTCGTCGCGATCGATGGGGAGGGGCGGGCGATCATCAGCTCGCGCGAGACCGCGTACAAGGTCCGCAACCTGCGCCGCGACCCGTGGGCCCAGGTGTGCGCGTTCACCGACAGATTCTTCGGCCGCTGGCTCTACGTCGAGGGCACGGCCGAGGTCCTGTCGCTGCCCGAGGCGATGGATCCGCTGATCGACTACTACAAGCGCTTCCCGGACGAGAACCCCGACTGGGACGACTACCGCGCCCGGATGAGGCGCGAGCGCCGCGTGCTCGTGCGCATCACCCTCGAGCGCGCCGGGCCCGACCGCTCTGGCTAGTCGTCCCGCTCCGTGATCTCCGCCGCCGCGTGCCAGCGGACGCGCACGTCGCGGTAGGTGACGCCGGGCTCGACCTCGTCGGGAAGGTTCTCGCGCTCGGTCGCCGAGCCGCCCTCGACCTCGGGCTGGATCTCGCCGGTCTCGTCCACCACCTCGCCGCTGACCTCGACGTTCGCGTCCGGCTCCTCCTCGAACCGCACCGCCTTCGCCTTCACGTCGGCCTGGATGTCGATGGCCGGGGCGTCGACGCGGTCGGGATGCTTCTTGCGGACCGTCATTGGTCGCCGTCTCGGGCGGCGCGGACGTCGTTGATGGTGATCCGGCCCTCGGCGCCGGTTCCCTCGACCTCGTCGAGGTCGATGTCGAGCTCCTCCGCGAGCCGCACCGCGGCCTCCGTGGCATCGTGCTCGTCGGCCTTCTGCTGGCGTCGGTTCTCCCGGATCTCCCGCCCCTTGCGCCGCGCCGCCTGCCCGAGCGCCTTCGCCGTCACCCTGGCGCCTTCGGCGGCGGTGAGGCCAAGCTGCTTCGCAGTGGAGCTGGCGGCGTACTTGGCGACCGCTGCGGGGTCGACTCCCTCGGCCGGGCCATTGCCGTGGGCGACCGCGGCCAGCGCCTGGTCGAGGTTCCCGACCGCCTCGCCGGCGCCCTCGCCGATATCGCCCACAGCTTCGCCTGCGCCCGCCCCGATGTCGCCGACCGCCTGCTCGGCGCCTTGGCCGACCTCGCCGACCGCCTCGCCGGTGCCCGCGCCGACGTCGCCGACCGCCTCGCCGGCGCCCGCGCCGATCTGCGACACGGCCTGCCCGGCGCCCGGTCCGAGGTGCTCGAGGGCCTCTCCGGCGCCCGTGGCGAAGTGCTCGAAGCCCTCGCCCGTCTCGGCCATCGTGTGGCCGCCTCCCCAGCCGACGTCCTCGAGCGCCGAGCCGACGCTCTCGAGCAGCTCGGGATTGCGATCAAGGGCGCTGAGAACGCGGTCGATCGAGGCCGCGACGTAGTCGAGGCGGGCCTTGAGCAGCGCCTGCGCCTCGACGCCCTTCAGGTCGACCCTCACCGTGCCGAGCGTGAGGTCGATCCCGACGTTCAGCTTCAGCAGGTCGAGCACCTGCGCCTTCAGCGCCACGTGGGCCTCCACGTCCTCCACCTGGAGATGGATCGAGTCCATCTTGAGCTCGGGAACGTTGAGGATCAGGTCGGCCTCGTCGAGCCCCGCGCCGTTCTGCGCGTATTCGAGGTACTCCTGCTCGGGAACGGTTCCCTCGCCGCCCACGTTGTGGGCGAACCGGTACCGCTCCGGCTTCTCCGAGGCACTGCGGCCGTTCCGCGAGCTCGCCTTGCTCCTGTTTCGGTTCGTGCTCCGCCGCGCCATCGTCATCGCCTCTTTCCGGTCACGCCTGCAACGCCCTGCTTGACGCCGCGGCCAGTGCCCGCGACGCCGCGTCTGGCGCCGCCTCCCACGTCGCTCACCGCCTGGCCGGCGCCTCTGCCGACCGAGCCCACGGCGCCTCCCGCTCCCTTGCCCATCTCTCCTACTCCGCGGCGGGCGCCGGTTCCGACATGGCCCACCGCCTCGCCGGCTCCCTTGCCGACCTCCTCCAGCGTCTCCTCGCCGCCCTCTCCGACCTGCTCGACGCCCTCGCCGGTGTCCGCGAGCATCTCGCCGGTACCGTGGCCGATCTCCTCGACGCCACGGCCGAGCGCGGCGAGAAGTTGCGGGTTGCGATCGAGCGTGACCGCGACGCGCTCGAGGATCGCGTGCACGTTCTTCAGTCGCGCCTTGACCAGCGCCTGGGCCTCGACGCCCTCGATCTTGAGCTCGACCTGGCCGAGCCTGGCGTCCGCTCCGACGCTCAGCATGAGGATCTTGCGGACCTCGGCGATGATCGCGACCTGGGCTCGCAGGTCCTCGACCTCGATGTCGATCTCGTCGACCTTGGCGACCGGGACGTCGAGGATGACGTCGGGCCCGTCCGCGATCTGCTGCGGATCGGTGACCGCGTAGTCGGGATACTCCTTCGACTTCCGCTGCGAGCGCCGCCGTTGGGCGCGTCTGGGCTTGGCCTCGGGCCGCGGACGTATGTTGCGCGTCTCCTTGACGCTCGGATCGCGCATCTCCCTCTCGGCGCCGTCCTGGCGAGACTTCGCGTCCGATTTGCGGCCTTTGGAGTTGCTGGCCTTCGCCATAGGGACCTCCTTGCCATGCGACCCTGTCGTCCGGTGGCTGAGCGAATACCCGCGTCAAGGCGGTTGAAACTCGTGTCGCGCAAATTGGCTGGGGAAAGTGGAGGAGAGGAGGAGCGATGACCGCGACCTACACGAGGGCACCTTCGTCAGCATCGTGCCGTGGGAGAGCATGGAGGCCGTCCGCGGGTGGAAGGACTCGTCCGAATTTCAAGCCGCACATGTCGCGCGTGCAGGAGCACGTCGCCGAGTTCTCGCCGACCGAGCTCGAGGTGATGCAGACGGTCGAGGGCGGCGGAGGCTAGGACCCGAACCAGCGCTCGAGGCGCTCGGCCTCGAAGCGGTGCTTCTCCTCGGCATTGGCCGCCGAAGGGTCGCGGAGGCTGACGCTCGGCTCCGGCTCGGTGAAGAACTCGCCCTCGACGAGGCTCGCCTTCGCGCGGCCCATCTCGATGAAGCAGTAGCCGCGCCCGTCGAACGGAGGCGGGTCGGCATCGCCGCGCAGATCGGCGGCGATCGCGGCCGCGACCCGGGCGCCCTCGAGCTCCGCGATGATCCCGGCCTTCGGCATCGGCAGCCCGTTGGCGAGCTTGATCGCGGTGCAGTCGCCGACCGCGTAGACGCCGTCATGGCCGGTGGCGAGCGTCCCCGGGTCGACCTTGATCCAGCCGCCCTCGCCGCCGAGCGCCGACTCGGCGACGACCTTCGGCGGGCGATGGGGCGGCACCCCGATCAACAGGTCGAACTCGAGCTCGCCGTCCTCGAACGCGACCTCGCCCTCCTCGACATGGTCGACCTTGCGCCCCGTGGCGTGGGCGATCCCGCGCTCGTCGAGCTGCTCGCCGATCCACGCCGATCCCTCCTTGCCGGCGTTGGGGAGCAGGATCGGCTGCAGCGTGGTGGCCGACAGCTCGGTGGAGTCGCGCAGCCCGCGTTCGCGCAGCCACTCGTCGAGC
>DATHVJ010000221.1:0-26486 GCA_035461345.1 Solirubrobacterales bacterium
CCTGGAGGAACAGGGTGATGAAGAAGAACGCCCCGTAGAGCCCGGCGTAGACGAGCAGCGTCTCGATGTTGGTGACGAGGAAGTTCCGGATCCGGAACAGCGCCAGGTCGAGCATCGGGTGGCGGGAGCGGGCCTCCCAGACGAGGAAGGCGGCGAATAGGAGCACACCGGCAACCAGCGGGACGTAGACGAGCGGGTCCCCCCACCCGTGCGTCGGCTGCTCGATCAGCGCGAAGACCGGCCCGCCGAGACCAGCGGCGGACAGCAGGATCCCCGTCCAGTCGATCGCGCGGTCCGCCTCCGGGTCGGAGCTCTCCTCGACGGCGTGCAGCGTGAGCGCGATCGTGACGACGATGATCGGCACGTTGACCCAGAAGATCGATCGCCACGACAGCGCCTCGATCAGCGCGCCGCCGCCCGCGGGGCCGATCACGGTCGCGATCCCGCTCCACGCGGTCCACGTCCCGACCGCTTTGCCCCGCGCCGGGCCCTCGAAGGTGGCCGCGAGGATCGCCAGCGATCCCGGAACGAGAAGCGCCCCGGCAAGGCCCTGCGCCGCCCGAGCCGCGATCAGAAGCTCCGAATTCGGAGCGATCGCGCACAGCGCCGAGGTGATCCCGAACCCGACCAGCCCGATGAGAAAGATCCGCCGGCGCCCGAACTGGTCGCCGAGCGAGCCCCCGACGAGCAGCAGCGCCACCAGCGCGAGCAGGTAGGCCTCGACCACCCATTGCTGGTCCGCGAGCCCCGCGTCGAGGTCGTCGCTGATCGCCGGCAGCGCGACGTTGACGACCGTCGCGTCGAGGAAGACGATCGTCGAGCCCAGGATCGTCGCGACGAGGGTGAGGGCGCCGCGGCGTGAGTCGCTCATCGAGACCAGTCTGACAACCCGGGCCGGCCGACCGCTACGGCTCGGGCGGCTCACGGAGCTGGTGGTCCGGGGTGAAGAAGTTGCGGTACGCGAGGCCGACCGCGATCAAGCCGGCGAGCGCGACGCTGCCGAGCAACGTGTACAGGAGGATTAGCTGCAGCCGCACCGCGTCCTCGGGGTCGGCGCCCGCGAGGAGCATCCCGACCATCGTCCCGGGGAAGAAGATCAGCCCCGTGGTCTTGGTCGAGTCGACGAGCGTGATCATCCCCGAGCGCAGGCTTCGCCGCACGACCGGTGCCGCCGCCTGGGTGGAGGTCGCGCCGAGCGCGAGGGTCGCCTCGATGCGCCGGACGGAGTCGTGGACATCGTCTCCGAGCCGGTTCAGAGCGACCGCGGCGGCAGTCATCGAGTTGCCGACGACCATCCCGCCGACGGGCACGAGGTAGCGCGGCTCGGGCTCGAACACGCCGAGGGCCACGACCAGTCCCAGAGTTGCCGTCGCCGCGACCCCCAGCGCGACGACCAGGGGCCAGAACGCGCCGGGGACCTTGTCGGCCCTATGCCTGGCCGTCAGCGCGCCGAACCCGACCATCACCGCGATCAGGGCGATCACGAACACGATCCGGTCCTCGTCGAAGATCACCTGGATCACGAACCCGATCGCGGTCAGCTGGATGAAGGAGCGTACGACCGCGATGCCGATGTCACCCTCGAGGCCAGCCCTCCGCCAGAACGACACCGCGACCGCGACCGCGACGAGGGCGAGCGCCGCGGCGACCTGGCCCAGGCTGACGTCGATCCCGGTGCTCACGCCGGGAGCATCTCGCGCACGGGGCCCTGCTCGACGACCCGCCCGTCCTGAAGCCGCACCACCCAGTCCGACATCCGCCGCGCCTGGTCGAGGTCGTGGGTCACGAGCACGATCGAGACGTCGACCCGCTCGCGCAGGTCGACGAGCGTCGCCTCGACCGCGCCGCGCGCTTCGTCGTCGAGCGCCGAGGTGGGCTCGTCGAGCAACAGCACGTCGGGCTCGAGGGCGAGCCCGCGGGCGAGCATCGCCCGCTGCTGCTCGCCCACCGAGAGGCGGGAGCTGTCGCGGTCGGCATACGAGGAGTCGAGCCCCGCGAGGTCGAGCAGCCGCTCGACGGCGGACTCGTGCCCGGCGAGCGCCGCCGCGAAGCGCACGTTGTCGGCGACCGTTCCCTCGAGCAACGCGGGAAGCTGGGGAACGAGGCACACCTCGCGCCGCAGCTCGAGCACGTCGCGCTCGCGTACGTCGGTCCCCCGGTAGATCACCGAGCCGCTGGCCGGGTCCGCGAGCCGGTTCAGCAGCCGCAGCAGGCTCGACTTCCCGCACCCGGACGGCCCGGCCACGCACGACGCGCCCTCGGGGAGCGACGCCGTTAGGTCGCCGAGCACCTCCCTCCCCCCGCGCGACATCGTCACCGAGTCGAGTTCGAACAGCACGGGGGCATTATCGGTGCGGGCGTGGGGCGCCGCCGCCCCACCGCCCCACCGGCCGAGTGGACAGTTAGGTACGCCATGGCCTACCTGAACGTCCACTCGGCGCGGGAGCCCGACCTCGATAATCAGGGCATGGCCACGACGCCAAAGTCACGGACCATGCGCCCGATGCTCGCGACCGAGGCGAGCACGCCGCCCGAGGACGGCGGATGGGCGTTCGAGATCAAGTGGGACGGGGTTCGCGCGCTGGCCCACGCCGACGGCCGCGGCGGGCTGCGGATCGAGAGCCGCCGCGGAGACGACATCACCGTGCGCTACCCGGAGCTGGCTGCGCTCGGCGAAACGCTGGAGGGACACGAGGCGATCCTCGACGGCGAGATCGTTGCCTTCGACGAGGACGGGCGACCGAGCTTCCAGCGGCTGCAGCTGCGCATGGGGCTGACGTCGCCGATGTCGATCCAGCGCCGGGCTCCGAGCTGCCCGGTGACGTACGAGATCTTCGACCTGCTGATGCTCGACGGCGAGCCGACCCTCGATCGTCCCTACGAGGAGCGGCGGCGACTGCTGCGGGGGCTCGAGCTCGACGGTCCGAGCTGGCAGACGCCGGCCCACCGGCTCGGGGACGGCGGGGCGCTGCTCGAGGCCGCGCGGGCGCGCGGGCTCGAGGGAGTCGTCGCCAAGCGAGTGGACAGCCCCTACCGGCCGGGGCGGCGCTCCGGCGAGTGGATCAAGGTCCGCAACTGGCGCCGGCAGGAGCTCGTGATCGGCGGCTGGATGCCGGGCGAGGGCGGGCGCAGCGGGCTCATCGGCTCGCTCCTGGTCGGCTATTGGGACTCGACGCCGAACGAGGCGCGGGACCTCGAGCGGCCGCCGCTGCTGGTGTACGCGGGCGGCGTCGGCAGCGGCTTCACCAACGACGAGATCGAGCGCCTGACCCGGATGCTGACCGCGCGCAGCCGCGACGAGACGCCATTCGACGTCGGCGGACCGAAGCGACCCGAAGCGCGGTTCTGCGATCCCGAGCTGGTGTGCGAGGTGCAGTTCAGCGAGTGGACCCACGAGGGCACCCTGCGCCAGCCGTCGTACAAGGGGCTGCGCGAGGACAAGGACCCCAAAGCGGTGATCAGACAGCAGTGACCGCGCGACGGCGGACGCGAAGCGGAGCACGTCGCGCGCTTGATGGCGACCAGTGAGCGATGAGTTCCGCTACGCGGCCCGGTCTATGGGGCGTGAACGCAAGATCGCGTTCGACGGGAGTTTGTCGACAAGGAACCGGAGGTACCCTCCCGTAGTGAAGGATCATGGCTAGAGCGATCTGGAGTGGATCGATCAGCTTCGGGCTACTGAACGTGCCCGTGAAGCTGTACAGCGCCGTCTCCAAGCAGACGATCCGGTTCCGCGAGCTTCGCGAGGACGACAAGTCCCGAATCCGGCACAAGCGCGTCGCCGAGGAGGACGGCAAGGAGGTCCCGTATGAGAAGATCGTCAAGGGCTACGAGGTCACGCCCGAGCAGTACGTGATCCTCACCCGCGACGAGCTCGAGGAGCTCGATCCGAAGAAGACGCGCGCGATCGAGATCCAGGACTTCGTCGACCTCGACGACATCGATCCGATCTACTTCGAGCACCCGTACTACCTCGGGCCGGACAAGGGCGCCGAGAAGCCGTACGCGCTGCTCGCCAAGGCGATGCGCGACGAGCGCAAGGTGGCGATCGCCCGCTTCGTGCTGCGCAACAAGGAGCACCTCGCGGCGATCCGCCCGATGGACGGCGTGCTGACGCTGACCACGATGCGGTTCGCGGACGAGGTCGTGCCGCCCGACCAGCTCGACGGTGTCGAGCCCGCGGACGGGCGCAAGCTCGAGAAGCGCGAGCTCGAGATGGCGAAGGAGCTGATCGACTCGCTGAGCAGGGACTTCGAGGCGGACAAGTACCGCGACGAGTACCGCGAGGAGCTGCTGTCGCTGATCGAGCGCAAGGCGCAGGGCGAGGAGATCGTCGCCAAGCCGAGCGAGGAGCCGAAGCCAACCAAGGCGCCGGACCTCATGGCCGCCCTCGAGGAGAGCCTCGCGGCGGTCAAGGGCGAGGAGCTCGCCGGCGCCGGCGCCGAGGACGGCGACAAGGCGCGCAAGCCCGCCAAGTCGAGCTCGGGCAAGGGCTCGGGCACGAAGGCGAAGGGCAAGTCGAAGTCGAAGTCGAAGTCGACTTCGCGGTCGCGCTCGAGGTCGGGGTCGGGGACAAAGCGCAAGAGCGCGGCGAAGTCGCGCTCGTAGTCGGAGTAGTTCCCAGCCTTGGCCGGCTCCCAGCTCGTCGAGGTCGACGGGCGCGAGGTGTCGCTGACCAACCTCGACAAGGTGCTGTACCCGTCGACCGGGTTCACCAAGGGAGAGGTGATCGACTACTACGCGCGGATCGCCCCCGTGATCCTTCCCCACCTCCGCGGACGCCCGCTGACCCTCCGCCGCTTCCCGGAGGGTGTCGACTCGAGCAGCTTCTTCGAGAAGCGCTGCCCGACGCATCGGCCGGAGTGGGTCACGACGGCCGCGATCTGGAGCGAGCGCGAGGACGGGGAGATCGAGTTCTGCGTCTGCGACGACAAGCCGACCCTGGTGTGGATGGCCCAGCTCGCGGCGCTCGAGCTGCATCCCTCCCTGTCGCTCGCGGAGCGCATGGAGCGCCCCACCGTGTTCGCGTTCGACCTCGACCCCGGCGAGCCCGCCGACATCATCGACTGCGCCCGCGTCGCGCTGCGGGTGCGCGAGCTGTTCGGGGAGCTCGGGGTGGAGAGCTTCCCCAAGACGTCGGGCGGCAAGGGGCTGCAGGTGTACGTCCCGCTGAACACCGCGATCACCTACGAGACGACCAAGCCGTACGCCCGCGCGGTCGCCCAGCTGCTGGAGAAGATGCACCCGGGCGAGATCGTGTCGCGGATGACCAAGCGGCTGCGCAAGGGCAAGGTGCTCGTCGACTGGAGCCAGAACACCGCGAGCAAGACGACGGTCGCGGTGTACTCGCTCCGCGCCAGGGAGCGTCCGACGGTGTCGACACCGGTCGAATGGGACGAGGTCGCCGCGGCAGCCGAGTCGGGCGACCCCGACCCGATCCGTTTCGAGACCGGTGAGGTACTGGAGCGCGTCGAGGGGAGGGGCGACCTGTTCGCCCCCGTGCTCGAGCTGGAGCAGGAGCTCCCCGGGCTCGACGACCTCGCCGGCGAGTAGCTCCTCAGGCCAGGGGCAGGGCCGCGGGGGCGGCGCTTGACCGCCGCCGCGCCGCGCGCACAGCGACACCGAGCCGCCGCACCGCCTCGCGCAGCTCGTCGGGGTCGAGGTAGCTGAACGAGAGCCGCATGTGTGTCGCGCGCGGGCGCTCCGGCATCACCGCGATGCCCGGCACGTAGTCCACTCCCTGCTCGGCGGCGGCCTCGTACAGGTCGCGCTCGTCGACCGCCTCGTCGAGGGTCACCCACATGTGGCCCCCGCCGAGCGGCCGCACGAACGACGCCACCGCGCCGAGCTCGCGCACGACGGCGTCGACGAGCGCGTCGCGCCGCTCGGCGTGGAACGGGATCGCCCGCTCGAGGTGGGCCTCGTACCGACCGCGAGCCAGGAAGCGCGCGATCGCGAGCTGGGTCAGGGTCACGCAGTGGATGTCGTCGCGGCGCTTCTCGCGGGCGATCCGCTCGAGCACCGGCCCGCTCGCCGCGACCCAGCCGAGGCGGAGCCCGCCGCCGAGCGTCTTCGAGAACGACTCCACGTAGATCACGCGCTCGGGCGCCCGGCTGCGCAGCCGCGGACGCGCGGAGCCCTCGATCCGCAGGTCGGCGTACACCCCGTCCTCGAAGACGAAGAACCCATGGCGGCGGGAGAGCGCGATCAGGTGCTCCGCCCGGTCCCGCGACAGGTCACGGCCGGTCGGGTTGTGCATCTGCGGCTGCAGGAACACGAGCCTGATCTCGTGACGTCGCAGCAGCGCCTCGAGCGCCTCGGTGTCGAGACCGTCGTCGTCGGTCGGCACCGGGAGAGCCTCGGCTCCCGCGGCGCGGATCGCCTCCAGGGCGCCGAAGAAGGTGGGCGACTCGCAGGCGACCGCATCGCCGGGGCGCAGCACGGCGCGGGTCACGAGCGTCAGCCCCTGGCGCGCCCCGGCGGTGACCACGATGTGGTCGGCCGAATCGGGGCAATCGCGCCTGCCGCCGAGCAGGGCGAGCTGCTCGCGCAGCTCCGCCACGCCCTGCGCTGTGTCGTACTGGAGCGCTCGCGGCCCCTCGGCCTCGAACACCTCGGCGGTGATCGCGGCCAGCTCGTCGGTCGGGAGCAGGCCGGCGCCCGGGTAGCCGACGGACAACGGCAGGCCGTCGCTGCGCTGGGCCGCGCGCATCATGTCGGCGAGCACCCGATCACCGGCGCTCGAGTCGTCGTCGGGGAGCGCGTAGTGCTGCCACGAGTCGTCGTCGGGCGACCGATCCGGGTCGGCGCCGGTTGACGCTCCACCGCGCACGTAGGTGCCGCTCCCGACTCGCCCCGCGACAAGCCCCATCTCGGCGAGGCGGCGGTAGGCGCGGGCGGCCGTCAGGTGGTTGACCGCCGCGACCTCGGCGAGCTCGCGTGTCGGAGGGAGCTTGTCGCCCGCCGACAGCTCGCCGCGCTCGATCGCGTGCGCGAACACGTCGACGATCTGCGCGGTGACCGAGCGTGAGCCGTCGCGATCGAGATCAGACAATTGCTTTTTGTAGGACATTGACATTGCCGAAATGTGCGCCTACCCTCGATATCGTAGTACATCAAATCACTGTGATCGGTATCACAGTCTTACAGGAGGCCCAAGGGATGTCAAACACACGTCACACAGACCACGAATTTGTACTACCCAGCGACGTGACGATCCGGCCCGCGACGGCGGATGACCGGACCAAATTAGAGCGCCTCGCGCAGCTCGATTCGACCAGACCCTTCGATGACCCCGAATCTCACTCAGGAAACTCGGGCTTGATTCTGGTCGGGAAGGTAGGAGACGAGTTCCGGGCCGCGTACTCGGTCAGCGAGCGGCGCGCGATCGCGAACCCCTTCCGCCGCACCGCGGAGCTCGTCGAGCTGCTCGCGATGCGCGCCAGGCAGCTCAACGGCGGCGGCCGCCGGCGACGCTCGCCCGCACCGCAGCCGCCGGGAATCGGGCTCCGGTTCCCGCCGCCGAAGCTCGATCGCAGGACCGCCTGAGCGTCCGAGCGCGCCTACCCGAGCGGCTGGCGGACGACGGGTCGCCGGACGGCGCCGGCCTCGTCGAGGCGGCGTACCGGCGTCGTGTAGGGCGCCCGCTCGAGCGTCCCGGGGTCCTTCTCGGCCTCGGCGAGGATCTCGTCGACGGCGTCCGCGAACGCGTCGAGCGACTCCTTGGTCTCGGTTTCGGTCGGCTCGACCATCATCGCCTCGTCGACGAGCAGCGGGAAGTAGATCGTCGGCGGGTGGAACCCGAAGTCGAGCAGCCGCTTGGCGACGTCGAGGGTCGCCACCTTCAGCTCGCGCTTCGCCGGCCGCCCGCTGAGCACGAACTCGTGCATGCAGCGGCGGTCGAACGCGACCGGCAGGTAGCGGCCGGCCCGCCCCCGGCGCACCCTCGCCAGCAGGTAGTTCGCGTTCAGGACCGCCGTCTCGGACGCCTCGGCGAGCCCGTCGCCCCCGAGGCTGAGGATGTACGCGTACGAGCGCACGAAGACGCCGAAGTTGCCCTGGAAACCGCGCAGCCGCCCGATCGACTTGGGGCGATCGTGGTCGAGGTCGAACTCCGGCGCGGCGCCGTTGCCCCCCTCCCGCCTGACCACGCGAGGCACCGGCAGGTAGGGCTCGATCCGCTCCGAGACCGCGATCGGCCCGGACCCCGGCCCTCCCCCTCCGTGCGGCTGCGAGAACGACTTGTGGAGGTTGACGTGGACGATGTCGAAGCCCATGTCGCCGGGCCTGGAGTGCCCCATGATCGCGTTGAGGTTGGCGCCGTCGTAGTACAGCGTCCCCCCGGCTCCGTGGACCACCGCCGCGATCTCGCGGATGTTCTCGTCGAACAGCCCCAGGGTGTTGGGGTTGGTGAGCATCAGACACGCGATCTCGTCGGTCACCTTGGCGCGGAGGTCGTCGAGGTCCACCCCGCCGCGCTCGTCGGTCGCCACCTTGACCACCTCGTAGCCGGCCATCGTCACCGACGCCGGGTTGGTGCCGTGGGCGGTGTCGGGGGTCAGCACCTTCGTCCGCTGCTCCCCGCGGTCGTCGTGATAGGCGCGGGTGAGGAGCAGCCCGGCGAGCTCGCCGTGCGAGCCGGCCGACGGCTGCAGCGATACGAGCGGGAGCCCGCAGATCTCAGCCAGCGACTCCTGGAGCAGCCACATCAGCTCCAGCGCCCCCTGGGCCCGCCTCGGGTCCTGGGCAGGATGCAGGCGCGCGTGGCCCGGCAGTGCCGCGACACGCTCGTTGAGGCGGGGGTTGTGCTTCATCGTGCACGACCCGAGCGGATACAGGCCGGTGTCGAGGTCGAAGTTCCGTCGCGAGATGCGGTTGTAGTGGCGCACGATCTCCGGCTCGGAGACCTCGGGGAGGCGCGGCGGCCGCTCGCGCCGGAGGCGCTCCGGGATCAGCTCGTCGAGCGGCCGCTCGGGGACGTCCAGGGACGGCAGCGTCGCGGCCCTGCGGCCGGGCCTCGAGCGCTCGAAGATGGTCACGGCGCGGTCCTTCTGCATCGGGGTCTCGTTCACGACGACACCGCCCCCGCTGTCTGCTGTCTGCTGTCCGCCCCGGCAACCGCTCTCGACAGGACGTCCGCGAGACGATCGATGTCCTCTCTGCTGCGTCGCTCGGTGATCGCAACGAGGAGCCCGTTCTCGTGCTCCGGGTACTCGCGTCCCAGCGGGTAGCCGGCCGCGATCCCGGCGGCGGCGCAGCGGTCGAGCACGGCGTCCACCGGGGCGTCGAGTGCGAGCGCGAACTCGCGCACGACCGGCGCCCCGTGCAGCGGCTCGACCCCGTCGAGCGCCGCGAGCCGCTCGCGCGCGTACGCGGTCCGCCGCGCCATCAGCTCCCCGAGCTCGACCAGCCCGCGGCGCCCGAGCCAGCTCAGGTACACGATCCCGCCGAGCGCGTTCAGGGCCTGGGAGGTGCAGATGTTGTGCGTCGCCTTCTCGCGCCGGATGTGTTGCTCGCGGGTCTGCAGCGCGAGCACGAACCCCCGCCGACCGTCGACGTCGACGGTCTCGCCCGCGATCCGGCCCGGCATGCGGCGCAGGTGCTCCTCCGTGGCGCAGAAGAACCCGAACGACGGGCCGCCGAAGTCGAGTCGCCCTCCCAGCGGCTGGCCCTCGCCGAGCGCGATGTCGGCGCCGCACTCCCCGGGCGGGCGCAGGACGCCGAGCGTCATCGGGTCAACCGAGACCACCACCAGTGCCCCGGCCTCCTTCGCGGTCGCCGCGAGTGCGGCGACGTCCTCGATCGCGCCGAGGAAGTTCGGGGTCTGCAGGAACACGGCGGCGGTGTCGTCGTCGATCGCACGCTCGAGCTCGCTGGGGTCCGTCACCCCGTCGTGCAGGCCGGCCTCGGTGACCTCGGCGCCGAACCCGCGGGAGTACGTGACGAGGGTCTCGCGCGAGTGGGGATGCAGCCCCCGGGAGGCGACGAAGCGCCGCCTGCCGGTCGCCCCGATCGCCAGGTAGCCCGCCGACGCCACCGACGACGGACCCTCGTACAGCGACGCGTTCGAGACCGGGAGCGCGGTCAGCTCGGACATCGCGGTCTGGAACTCGAACATCGCCTGCAGGTGGCCCTGGGAGATCTCGGGCTGGTACGGCGTGTACGGCGTGAGGAACTCGGACCGCTGCGTGATCGCGTCGACGATCGCCGGGACGTAGTGGTCGTACATCCCGGCGCCGATGAAGCACACCTGGTCCTCGGCGTGGGCGTTCCGCGCCGCCAGCACCGCGAGGCGGTCGTAGACGTCGCTCTCCGCCATCCCCGCCGCGAGCTCGAGCTCGTGGCCGAGCCTCACCTCCTCGGGAAGCTCCGCGAACAGCTCCTCGATCGAGGCGGCGCCGATCTCCGCGAGCATCGCCCGGCGGTCGGCGTCCGTGGCTGCGGTGTAGCGGGTCACGAGCTGCCGTTGAGGCTACTCGTCGTCCTCGAGCATCTTGCGGTACGCGGCGGCGTCCATCAGCCCGTCGGCCTCGGACGGGTCGGAGAGCTTCACCTCCACCAGCCACCCGTCGCCGTAGGGGTCGTCGTTGATCTTCTCCGGGCTCACCTTCGCGGCCTCGTTCACCACCGTGATCTCGCCCGACAGCGGCGCGTACACCTCGGACACCGCCTTGACCGACTCGACCTCGGCGTACGGCGTGTCCTTCTTCACCTCGGTGCCGACCTCGGGCGGGTCGAAGAACACCACCTCCCCGAGCGCGTCCTGCGCGTACCAGGTGATCCCGAAGGTCGCCGAGTCGCCCTCGACGCGGGCCCAGTCGTGCTCGGGGTGGTATCGCAGCCCGTCCGGGTAACTCTCGTCCGCCAACCTAGTCCTCCTTCTCGTAGAGGGGCTTCGTCTCGACCCTGATCCCGCGGCGCTTGCCGCGCACGTCGATCTCGAGCTCGGTGCCGGGCGCGGCGCGCGTGGCCGGGACGTAGGCCATCCCGATGCCGACGCCGAGCGACGGGGACAGCGTCCCGCTCGTCACCTCCCCGATCCGATCCTCGCCGTCGACCACCGGGTTGCCCGGGCGCGGGATCCCGCGCTCGGTGAGCACGAAGGGGACGAGCTTCTCCTCGGGGCCGGCGGCCCGCACACGGACCACTGCCTCGCAGCCGATGAAGCCCGTGTCCTCCTTGCAGCACCACCCGAGCCCCGCCTCGATCGGCGTCCGCTCGATGGTGAGGTCGCTCCCGTACAGGTGGAAGCAGACCTCGAGCCGCAGGGTGTCGCGGGCGCCGAGGCCCGCCGGAACGGCGCCGGCGGCCACGAGGGTGTCCCAGGCCGCGGCCGCGTCGTCGGGCGGGAGCAGGAGCTCGACCCCGTCCTCACCGGTGTAGCCGGTACCGCACACCAGCGCGTCCGCCCCCGCGACCCGCATCGCGGCGGTCCGCATCCGCGCCGGCAGCTCGCCTTCGGCGAGCCCACCGACCAGCGCTCTCGCCCGCGGCCCCTGGACGGCGAGCATCGCGTACTCGTCGCCGACGTCGCGGACCTCGGCATCGAGATCGCCCGCGTGGTCGGCGAACCAGCGGAAGTCGGCGTCGCGGTTGGCGGCGTTCGTCACCGTGAGGTAGCGGTCGTCGCCGAGCCGGTAGGTGAACAGGTCGTCGAGCACGCCGCCGTCGTCGCGGCACAGGCACGAGTACTGCGCGCCGCCGACGGCGATCGCGGACACGTCGTTGCTGAGCAGCCGCTGCAGCAGCGCCTCGGCACCCGGACCCGAGGTCTCGATCTCCCCCATGTGCGAGACGTCGAACACGCCGCAGCCCTCGCGCACAGCGACGTGCTCAGGGCGCACCCCCTCGTACTGGACTGGCAGCTCGAAGCCGGCGAAGGGAACCAGGCGGGCGCCGGCGGCGACGTGGGCGTCGTAGAGCGGCGTTCGCCTCAGCGCGGCAGCGGTCGTCACCCGCCGCAGGCTAACGCCTGGGCCTACCTGCGGCGAAGGAACGAGGGGACGTCGATCTCGTCCTCGGAGACCTGGAGCTCGCGGCGCTCGCGGTCGCCGATCGACAGCTCGGCGCGGCGGCGACCACGACGGCGGACCTCCGCCGGGCGGCGCGCCAGCAGCTCGAAGCCCTCGAATCCGGTCGCGATCACCGACACCCGGACCTCCTCGTGGATCGCCGGGTCGATCACGGCGCCGAAGATGATGTTGGCGCCGGAGTCGGCGGTCTGCACGACGAGGTCGGCGGCCTCGTGGACCTCGAACAGCCCCAGGTCCTCGCCGCCCGTGACGTTGATCAGCATCCCGGTTGCGCCCTCGATCTGCGACTCGAGCAGTGGCGAGGTGATCGCCTGGCGCGCAGCGTCGGCGGCGCGGTTCTCGCCCGTCGCGTCGCCGATCCCCATCAGCGCCGAGCCGGCGTCGCGCATCACCATCTCGACGTCGGCGAAGTCGAGGTTGATCAGCCCGGGGACCGTGATCAGGTCGGTGATGCCCTGCACGCCCTGGCGCAAGATGTCGTCGGCCTTGCGGAACGCGTCGAGCACGCTCTCGCGCCGCTCGACGACCTGGAGCAGCTTCTCGTTCGGGACAACCAGGAGCGTGTCGACCTCGGCGCGCAGCTTCTCGATCCCGTCCTCGGCCTGCTGCATCCGCCGCCGGCCCTCGAACGCGAAAGGCTTCGTGACCACGCCGACCGTCAGGGCGCCGACCTCCTCCTTGGCGATCTCGGCGATGATCGGCGCCGCGCCGGTGCCGGTGCCCCCACCCTCGCCCGCGGTGACGAAGATCATGTCGGCACCCTTTAGCGCCTCCTTTATGTCGTCGCGCGACTCGGCCGCCGCGCCCGCGCCGACCTCGGGGTTGCCGCCGGCGCCGAGGCCCTTGGTCAGCTCGTGGCCGACCCCGAGCTTGATGTCGGCGTCCGCGGCCAGCAGCGCCTGCGCGTCGGTGTTGACGGCGACGAACTCGACCCCCTTGAGGCCGGCGTCGACCATGCGGCTGATGGCGTTGTTCCCGCCACCACCGACGCCGACGACCTTGATGACTGCCAGATATGAGGTTTCCATCGTCTCTCAGCCCCCGGCCGCCCCCTCGGAGCCTGAACCGGGAGTTCAGGGTTCCGCATGGCGAATCGCCTGGAGCGCACCGAAAGTAGGGGAAAAGGCGATCCGTGTCAACGCCCACTTCGACCAGTTGCAAGCCCGATTTCTCAACTACGACTTGAGTGTTGAGGCGACCTAAGGCTTGACCTTAGGGTTCGGATCACGCTTGCGAAAGCCGGTTTTGCGGCGGATTATGTGCCCTGGGGGGACGCCCGCCCATACGCGTCGCGCCGCCGCTGCGAGCCTGGGAATTTTCGCCCAACGCGGCCCTACAGGGCGCCCGCAGGGGCGCTCGCCCCCCCGACCGCCGGGCGGTCCGGCGCCCGCAGGTCGATGTACGACAGCCCGCCGAGCTCGCGGTCGGCGAGGATCCTCGCCGCCGATGCCCACTTGGCCTCCAACTCGCTCGCGTCGCCGAACACGAGCACGATCCCGTTGGAGAGCTCGACCACGCCCCCGCGCTCGTCGACCGACGCGCGCTCGACCAACGGACGCAGCGGATCGGGGACGGCCCCAAGCATACGCACCTCGTCGAGTGCCTTCTCGCCGACCCGGTCCGCGGACGGATCCACCCGGGAGGCCTCGATTGCCGGCAGGTCGAGGCCCGAGGTCGAGATCCCCGGCAGCAAGGTGCCGTCGCCCGCCACCGGGATATCGCGTCCGTCCGCCTCGAGCACACCGACCGGCTCGCGCTCCCGGACCTCGATCGCAAGCCCGTTCGGGAACCGCGCGTCGACGCTCACCGACTCGACGGTCGGGAACGCGGCCGCGGCGGCGCGCAGCTCGTCGTCGCGCACGTGCAACGTCGTCATCCCGCGGGCGGCGTCGGTCAGGGCGGCGCGGACCTCGCGGCCGTCCCCGGAGCTCACCCCGGTGACGCTCACGTCGCGGACCGCCACAATCGAGGAGTCCCGAAGCCACAGCATGTACCCGACGGCCGCGATCCCCGCGACCACGGAGAGCGCAAGCACCCTGCGCATTCCCACCCGCAGCCGGGAGCTCGACCGGGCGCTCGGGCGTCTCGCCGCGCGACCGCCCTGATCGCTCGGCCGTCGCCGTCGCGAGGTTGCGCCGCGGCGCGGCGCCGCGTGAGCCGCCGCCCTGCCCATCAGCCCTTCCCCAGCTCCCAGTCCGCCGGCCACTCGACGTCGCCGAGCACCTGGACCTCGGGCTCGAGCGTGACCCCAAAGCGCTCCTGGACCCGCCGGCGACCCTCGGCCATCAGCGCGAGCACGTCGGCCGTTGTTGCGTCGCCGGCGTTCTCGACGAAGTTCGCGTGCACGTCGGAGAACCTGGCGCCGCCATGCGCGAGCCCACGACACCCGGCGGCCTCGAGCAGCTGCCCCGCCGTGCGACCGTCGGCGCGCGGGTCGTCGGGATTCGTGAACGTCGAGCCGAAGGTCTTGATCCCGGACGGCTGCGCCTCGCGCCGCATGCCCCGCATCTCGGCCAGCGTCGCCTTGATCGCGGCCGGCTCGCCCTTCTCGAGCCGGAAGCTGGCGCGGGACACGACCTCGCCCGGGCGCAGGTCGGAGCGCCGGTAGCGGAATCCGAGCCTGTCCGGGGTGCGGTGCTCGGAGCCCTCCGCCGTGCAGACGCTGACCCACTCCAGGGTGCGCGCCAGCTCGCCCCCGTACGCGTTGGCGTTCATCTTCACCGCGCCGCCGGCTGTGCCCGGGATGTTGATCCCGAACTCGAGCCCCGACAGACCCCATGCGGCGGCCTTGGCGGCGGCCGACGGCAGCCTCGCGCCGCCCCCGCACAGCACGCGGTCGCCGTCGCGCTCGATCGTCGCCAGCTCTCCCTCGAGCTTCATCACCAGTCCTCGGAAGCCATCGTCCGCCACCAGGAGGTTCGATCCCGAGCCGACCACTCCTACCCCGATCCCCTCCTCTCGCGCCCACCGGAGCAGTTCCACGAGGCGCTCCTCGGCGGCGACGCGGGCGAGGTAGTCGGCGTCGCCCCCAGTCCTGACCGTGGTCAGGCGGGCCAGGGAAGCACCCAGCTCAACGCCCTGCGGGATGCTCACTCCCCGTCCTCCACGAGCGCCTCGGCGAGCCGGTGGACGTCGCCGGCGCCGAGGGTGACGAGCAGGTCGCCGTCGCCGAGCCGCGGAGCGAGGGCGCGCTCGGCGAGCTCGACGTCGCGCAGCCACCACACCCGTCGGCCCCCGGCGCGGTCGGCGGCCGCGTCCGCGATCCCGCGCCCGCTGACGCCGGCAAGCTCCCCAACCGGCTCTTCGCGCGCCGGGTAAACCTCGAGCACGGCGATCTCGTCGGCCGCCGCCAGCGCCGCACCGAACCGCTCCCGCAGCAGCTTCGTGCGCGAGTACAGGTGGGGCTGGAAGACCGCGATCAGACGCCGGGGCCGCAGCTCGCGCAGGGCCGCCAGCGCGGCAGACACCTCGGTGGGATGGTGCGCGTAGTCGTCGTAGATCAGCGCGCCGTCGCGGCGCCCGATCGGCTGCAGCCTGCCGCGCATCCCCGGGAACGCGGACAGGGCGTCGGCCGCCGGGTCGACGGGGGGAGCTCCCATTAGCTCGATCGCGGCGAGCGCGGCGCGGGCGTTGAGGAGGTTGTGGCGGCCGGGGACCGCGAGCCGCAGCTCCGGGCCGGGCCGGTCGGCGTCGAAGCGCACCGTCCGCTGCCCGCTCGCGAGCCGGTCGAGCGCGGGGTCGGCGCCGAGCGCCACGCCGCGCGCCGGCTCGCAGAAGCGGGGGAAGGCATCGAGGAGCTCGGTTTGCGACGACCATCGGTTGTGGTGGTCGAGCTCGACGTTCGTCACCACGGCCACCTCCGGCCGCAGCCGCAGGAAGCTGGCATCGCTCTCGTCGGCTTCGGCCACGATCCACTCACCGTGCCCCCACCCCGCGTTGGTCGCCTGCCCGCCGTCGAGCGGCAGCTCGCCGCCGAGCAGGAACGCGGGATCGGCGCCGGTGGCGCGCAGCGCGTGGACGATCATTCCGGCGGTGGTCGTCTTGCCGTGCGTGCCGGCGACCGCGACGAGGCGCCGCTCCGCGCACAGCTCCGCGAGCAGCTCGCCGCGATGCATCACCGGCTGCCCCCGCCCCCGCGCGCGCCCGAGCTCCGCGTTGTCCTCTGCCACCGCGCTCGACACCACCACCTCGGCGCCTTCCGGAACCGCGTCGGCGTCGTGGCCGATCCGCGGCTCGAGCCCCGCCGCGCGCAGCCGACGCAGGTAGGAGGACTCCGCGCGGTCGGTCCCCGTCACCTCCGCACCCAGCTGGCGGCAGACGAGCGCAAGGCCGCTCATTCCCGCGCCACCGATGCCGACGAAGTGGAGCCTGCGTGCCTTCCAGTCGATCGCGCTCACGACGTCAAGGATCTCAGCCGCGGGCCGCGAGGACCTCGTCCGCGATCCTGCGCGCGGCGTCGGGGCGGGCCAGCGAGACCGACGCAGCGGCCATCGCCGCGAGGCGGCCGGGGTCGTGGAGCAGCGCCGCCGCCTCGCTCCAAACCCGCTCCCCGGTCAGCTCGGCGTCGTCGACCATCGCCGCCGCACCCGCGTCGGCCATCCAAGCCGCGTTGGCGTCCTGGTGGCCGGCGGTCGCGTGCGGGTAGGGCACGAGGATCGCGGGCCGGCCGGCGGCCGCGAGCTCGAACACCGAGCCCCCGGCGCGGGCGAGAACGAGGTCGCAGGCGGCGAGCGCGTCGCCCAGCGACGACTCGTACTCGAGCAGCGTGTAGCGCGTAGCGCCCGCCGCCTCCACCCGGCGCCGGGCCTCGGGATAGTCGCGGCTGCCCGCGATGTGCAGGACGTGGAAGTCGCGATCGCCTCGGTCCGCGAGCGCGTCGAGGGCCGCCTCGTTGATCGACCTAGCGCCGAGGCTGCCGCCGAAGACGAGCAGGCAGCGATCGTCGGCGGCGATCTCGAACCGGCGCCGCGCCGCGGAGCGATCGGCCTTGAGGACGGCGTTCGGGACCGGGCGCCCCGTGACCAGGTAGCGGTCGCCGTCGAGGCCGGGGATCGGGAACGCGAGGCACACGCGGTGCGCCGTCCCAGCGAGCAGCCGGTTGGCGAGCCCGAGGTGGCTGTCGGCCTCGGTGAGCACGAGCGGGATCCGCGCTGAGCGCGCGGCCAGCCCCGCCGGGCCGGCGATGTAGCCGCCCCCGCCCATCATCACGTCGGCGCCTCGACGGCGCAGGATTCGGCGCGCGGCGGGAACGGCGGCAGCGGCGCGCCCCACCGCGGCTAGCGCCTTGAGCGGATTGCGGCGGTCGAGCCCGTGCACGGCGAGGAAGTCGAGCTCGTAGCCCGCCTCGGGGACGAGCTTCGCCTCAACGCGGTCGCGGGTGCCCAGGAACGAGACGGTCGCGCCGCTAGCGCGCAGCGCGTCGGCGACGGCGAGTGCCGGCACGACGTGCCCGGCCGTCCCGCCGGCCGCGATCACGACGGTCGCTGGGCTTTGCCCTGGCGCCGAGCATCGGGGGCGAAGCCCACGACTTTGAGGCGACTGGCTGGTGGCGTGTGATTCTTGTCGGTGAGCTGCCGCCATCAACGACCCGGAGTCTGCCACTGCGGGCCGGACGGCCAGAGGCCCTGCGCGGCGCCGCCGCTCGCGGCCGCACCGGGCGGGCGCGAGCAGGGGCGCGACCTCCCCGAGCGACGTTGAGCATCAACCCGACGGCCGCCAGCATCACGAGCAGATTGCTGTTGCCGTACGAGACGAACGGCAGCGGCACCCCGGTCAGCGGTGCCATCCCCATGACCGCGAACAGGTTGACGACCGCCTGCACGAGGACGAGCGCGGTGAGGCCGGCGGCGAGCAGCTTGCCGTAGCCGTCTCGCGCGCGCTGCGCGGTGCGAAAGCCCGCGTAGCCGAACAGCGTGAACAGTCCGACGAGCACGGTCATCCCGAGCAGGCCCAGCTCCTCCCCGATCACGGCGGCGATCATGTCCGTGTGGGCCTCGGGCAGATAAAAGGCCTTCTGCACGCTCTCCCCGAGCCCGACGCCGAGCACGCCGCCGGACCCAAGCGCGATCGACGCCTGTATCCCCTGGAAGCCCGCGCCGCCCGCGTCGCCCGTGGGATCGAGGAAGCCGGTTACGCGGTCCTGCCGGTACGGCTCGATCACGATCGCCACGATCGCGACCAGCGCCAGCCCGGCGGCGACGACCGCCAGGTGGCGGATCCGGGCGCCCCCGGCGACGAGCAGCGCCGCTACCGCGAACGCGGCGACCAGCGCGCTGCCGAGGTCCGGCTCGACCACGATGAGGGCGCACGCGACCGCGACCACGAGCAGGTACGGCGCCATCGAGCGGATGTCGCGGACCAGGCGCGGTCGGATTGCGATCAGGTGGGCGCCGTACAGGATCAGCGCGAGCTTCGCGATCTCGGACGGCTGCACCTGGATCGGGCCGACGCCGATCCAGCGCCGGGCGCCGTTCGCGTCGAGCCCCACCCCGGGGACCAGCACGACGACGAGCAGCGCCAGAGAGGCCACGAGCAGTGCCGGGGTCAGCGAGCGTGCCGCGGCGAGCCCCTTGACCGACAGGATCCGCATCGCCACCAGGCCCAGCCCGCCGAACAGGAGCGTGCGCTTGAGGTACTCGGCACCGTCCCCTCCCTCGCCCAGCACCGAGGTCGTGGAGCTGGCGCTGAACACCATCACCGCCCCGAACGCGAGCAGGCACAGCGTCGCCGTGAGCAGCAGCGAGTACTCGACCGGCTGTGCCGCGGCGCGGGAGCGCTTGCGGGCGGCGGGGCCACGGCGAGCGGCGCCGGCACGGTGGGCGACCGACGCGACGCTCACCGCAGCCCCTCGACGATCGCCCGGAAGTGGTCGCCCCGCGCCTCGAAGTCGCGGTAGGCGTCGAAGCTCGCGCACGCCGGCGCCAGCAGAACGACGTGGCCCGGCGAGGCGGCGCTCGCGGCGGCCCGGACCGCCTGCTCGAGGCCCGCGGCGCGATGCACCTCGATCCCGGCGTCACGCGCGGGGGCGAGGTCGCGCTCGAGGCGCTCGGCGGCGTCCCCGATCAAATGGCAGCTCACGCATCGCTCCACGACCGGCTCGACCAGACCGTCGAAGCCCTCCCCCTTCAGCGACCCGCCGAGGATCGCGTGGACGCCGCCCGGGAACGACCGCAGCGCCGCGGCCGCGGCGGCGACGTTCGTCGCCTTCGAGTCGTTGACGAACGCGACGCCGTCGATCTCCGCCACCCGCTCGAGCCGGTGCGGAACGCCGGGGAAGCTCGCCAGCCCGTCGCGGACGGCGTCCTCCGCGACGCCCGTCGTCAGACACGCGGCCGCCGCCGCCATCGCGTTGGCGACGTTGTGGCTCCCGATCAACCGCAGGCGGTCGACCTCGATCAGCGGCTCGTCGCTCCACAAGACGACGTCCTGGTCCAGAGCTACCGCGCAGTCGGGACCTCGTTCGGCGGCGCAGAACGCCACCCGCCTGGCGCATCCTCCGAGGTCGCGGTCGCGGAGCGCCGGCTCGTCGCCGTCGTACACCGCGACGTCATCGTTGCCCTGGTTGGCGAAGATGCGCAGCTTCGCGGCGAGGTAGACGTCCAGCGTCGGGTGGCGGTCGAGGTGGTCGGGGGCGAGGTTGAGGAACACCGCGCACTCGGGCGCGAACGCGTCGGTGTCCTCGAGCTGGAAGCTCGAGCACTCGCAGACCAGCGTCGCGTCCGGGGTCGCCTCGCCGACGAGCGCCGCGAGCGGGGTGCCGACGTTCCCCGCCACGGCGACCGGGAGCGCCGCGCGGCGGTGGATGTGGCCGATGAGCTCGGTCACGGTCGTCTTCCCGTTCGTGCCGGTGACCGCGATGAAGCGGTTAGGGAGCAGCCGCCACGCGAGCTCGAGCTCGCCGAGAACCGGGACGGCGCGAGCCCGCGCGGCTTCGACCGCGGGAGCCTCAGCGGGGACCCCGGGGCTCTTGACCACGCAGCGCGCGCGCTCGACCAGATCGACGCCTTCCGCATCCAGCTTCACTTCGACGCCGGCGCCGGCAAGCCCTTCCGCCTCCTCGGGATGACCGGAGTCCACTCCCATGACCTCCTCCCCGCGCCGGGTCAGCGCGCGTGCGACCGCGCTCCCCGAGCGGGCGAGCCCGACGACGAGGAACGGGCCCTCGGGAAGCGCCGGCCGCGGCTTTCCATCCGTGCTCACACGGCTAGTTTCGCGCCATGTCCCGTCCCGCCTGCTGCCCCATCCCGCCCGCGACCGCACTATCTGCTTGCAGATAGTGCGTTCTGTTTCAGCTCAGCGAGCTCTGGTAGAGCGTGTAGCCGATCCCGGCGCACACCGCGGCGATGATCCAGAACCGCAGCATGATCTTCGTCTCCGACCACGCCAGCAGCTCGAAGTGGTGGTGGATCGGGGCCATCAGCAGCACGCGGCGGCGGAACAGCTTGAAGAACAGCACCTGCAGCGCGACCGAGAGCGCCTCGATCACGAAGATCCCGCCGAGGACGACCAGCAGGAGCTCGGTCTGGGTCATCACGGCGAGCGCGCCGATCGCGCCGCCGAGCCCGAGTGAGCCGGTGTCGCCCATGAACACCGACGCGGGGAAGGCGTTGAACCACAGGAAGCCGACCGAGGCCCCGACCAGGGTCGCCGCCAGCACCGCGAGCCCCTCCTGGCCGTTCGTGATCGTGATCGCCGTGTAGGCGAGCAGTACGATCGCGCACGACCCCGCCGCTAGCCCGTCAAGCCCGTCGGTCAGGTTGACGCCGTTGCTCGTCCCGGCGATGACGAGGAAGATCAGCAGCACGTACAGCACCGGCCCGACGTGGAGCTGGGCGTCGAAGATCCTCACCTCGATCCGCGGGTCGAGCCCCACCTCCTGGGTGGCGACCCACCACAGCGCGAGCGCGAGCGCGATCTGGATCAGAAGCTTCCACCGCGCCGGCAGGCCGAGCGAGCGTCGCTTCGAGACCTTGATCCAGTCGTCCGCGAACCCGACTGCGGCGCTTGCGATCGCCACTCCGAACACCGCGAGGCTCTGCGTGTCGCGGTCCGAGAGCACGAGGTAGGGAACGGCGATCGCCACGAACACGATCAGGCCGCCCATCGTCGGCGTGCCCGCCTTGGCGTGGTGCTCCTCCGGCCCCTCCTCGCGGATCTGCTGCCCGAACTCGCGCACCCGGATCCACTCGATGAACTTCGGCCCCAGGAAGATGCAGATCAGCATCGCGGCCATACCCGCGATCAGCACTTCGCCGCGGTCGATGGCCGCACCCGTGATCTGAGCGGCGGGGAGCGGCACCTCGGACATCAGGCCGGCTCTCTCGGCGGCCGCGGCGCGCGCATCGCCGCGAGCTCGTCGCTGAGCAGCTCGAGGCCCACGGAGCGCGAGCCCTTGACCAGGACCGAGTCCTGCGGCTCGAGCAGCGCGTGGACGGTGGGGACGGCGGCGCGGGCATCGGGCACCCACTCGTCGGGCGCGTAGTGCTGCGCCAGCTCCCCGACCCCGACGATCGGCGCCACCCCGAGCTCCCGCGCGAGGGCGCCGACCTCTCGGTGATAGCCCGGACCGTCGGGGCCGAGCTCCGCCATCTCGCCCAGCACCGCTACGCGGCGGCCGGGCGCCCCACGCGCCGCCAGGTGCTCGAGGGCGGCGTGCATCGAGATCGGGTTCGCGTTGTAGCAGTCGTTCAGGATCACCACGCCGTCGCGCAGCTCGAGCAGCTCGCCTCGAAGGCGCGAGAAGACTACCTCCGGCGCCCGCGCCGCCATCTCGGGCAGGCTTGCGTCGAGCGCGACGCCGATCGCGATCGCCGCCAGCGCGTTGGTCAGGTTGTACGCCTCGGTGAAGGGGAACCGGAACTCGTGGGAGCCGTGCGGCGTCCCGACGAGCGCCACTGTCGCGGCGCCCTCGACCCGTGAGTCGAGCGCGAACACGTCGCCCCCGGGGCCGAAGGCGATCGTCACCAGTCGCTCGTGCAGGTGGGGCTCGAGCGCCTCTGCCTCGGCGGGCACCACTGCTCGTCCGCGCGCCCGCAGGCCCTTGAGGAGCTCCGCCTTCGCCTCCGCGATCGCGTCGAGGGTGCCGAGCAGCTCGAGATGGACGGGGCCGACGTTCGTGATCGCGCCGACGTCGGGCTCCGCGATCTCGGACAGCTCGGCGATCTGCCCCATCCCGCGCATCGCCATCTCGAGCACGATCAGCTCGGTCTCGGGCGACTCGGGCGCCGACAGGATCGCGAGCGGCAGCCCAATCTCGGTGTTGTAGTTCTCGGGGCTCGCGTGGACCCGGAACGGGAGCAGGGCCCGGCAGATGTCCTTGACCGACGTCTTGCCGGTCGAGCCGGTGATCCCGACCACCGGACAGCCGATCTCGCGCCGCCACTCGCGCGCCAGGCCCTGGAGGCTCCGCAGCGGGTCCGTGGCGGCGAGTACCCACCCACCGGCCCCGGTGTCCACCAGCTCCCGGGCCCGCCGCCGGGCGACCACCGCGCCCCACGCGCCCGCCGAGAGCGCCCGTGCAGCGAACTCGCCGCCGTCCCGATGCTCGCCGGGGAGGGCGAAGAACAGGTCGCCCGGGCGCGTCTCGCGGGAGTCGGTGACGGCGCGTTCGGGGTGCGCCGCCGTCCCCCGGCGCACGATCTCGGCGCCGGCTGCCGCGGCGATCCTCTCGGGATCGAGCCGGATCACGCGGTTGTGGCCCTCAACCGCCTGAGCTCCTCGCCCGCCACCTCGCGGTCGTCGAACGGGATCTTGCGCCCGTCCTCGAACTCCTGCCCCTGCTCGTGCCCCTTGCCCGCGATCACCACCGTGTCACCCGGCCGGGCGGCATCGAGCGCGAGTGCGATCGCGGCGCGGCGATCCGGCTCGATCTCGACGTCGTCGCGCCGCGGGATCCCGTCGAGGATCTCGGCGATGATCGCCTCCGGCGCCTCCGAGCGAGGGTTGTCGGACGTGACGACGCAAAGATCGGAGAGCTCGGCGCCGATCCGGCCCATCCGCGGGCGCTTATCCCGGTCGCGGTCGCCTCCGCAACCGAAGACGCAGATCACCCGTCCCTGGGTGATCCGGCGCGCGGCCCGGAGCACGTTGTCGAGCGAGTCGGGCGTGTGCGCGTAGTCGACCAGGACCGCGAACGGCTGACCCTCGTCGACGGGCTCGAACCGTCCCGGCGCGCGGTCCGCCCGCCGCAGCGACGCCGCGGCGTGAGCGAGGTCGACCCCGAGCGAGTCAGCAGCGGCGAGCGCGGCTAGCGCGTTCTCGACGTTGAAGTGCCCGGGGAGCGGGATCTCGACCTCCGCCTCGCCCTGCGGACCGATGCAGCGGAAACGCGCGCCGTTCGCGTCGAACTCGACCGACTCGGCGCGGAAGTCGGCGCCCGCCCCGGCGGCGGAGAACGTGACCGGCTCGGCCCTCGCCGCCGCAAGCTCATCGGCGAGGCGCCGACCGTACGGGTCGTCGACGTTCACCACCTCGGCCCCGGATCCACCCGGGTCGAACAGCGTCCGCTTCGCGGCGAAGTAGTCCTCCATGTCGGAGTGGAAGTCGAGGTGGTCCTGGGTCAGGTTGGTGAAGACCTTGACGTCGAAGCGAATCCCGGCGCTGCGGCCGAGGACGAGCGCGTGCGAGGAGACCTCCATCACGCATGCCTCGTCGCCGCCGTCGCGCATGCGGCGAAACGTGCGCTGGAGGTCGATCGCCTCGGGGGTGGTCCGCACCACCTCCTCCTCGCGCCCACCGACGACCCGCTTCACGGTGCCGAGCAGGCCCGTGCGCCGGCCATCGTCCTCGAGGATGCCTCGCAGCAGGAACGCCGTCGTCGTCTTGCCATTCGTTCCCGTGATCCCGGCCATCCCGAGCTCGGCCGTCGGATCGCGCCAGAACCGGACCGCGAGCGGCGACATCGCCGCGCGAACGTCGTCGACCACAGCCTGCGGCACGGGGACGTCGAGCTCGTGGTCGACCACCAGGGCCACCGCGCCCCGATCGAGCGCGTCGGCGGCGAACGCGTGCCCGTCGGCGCTCATCCCCCGGACGCAGAAGAACAGCGTGCCCGGCGCCACCTCGCCGCTGTCGTTGGTCAGATCGGCGATCTCCGCGTCGCCGTCGCCCCGCACGGTCTCGACTTTCAGGCCCTCAAGCAGCTGTGAGAGCTTCATCGCGCGCGAATTCTAGGAGCGTCCTGCCCGGAACCCCGCCAAAGCGGAGCATTTGGCGGGAATGATCAGCTCGGGGGAATGCCGAGGTGAGGAAGCGCGAACTCGGCGATGTCGCCGAACGCGGGCGCCGCGACGTCGGCGCCGTAGTAGCTGCCCTTCGGCTCGTCGACGACGATCGCGACCAGCAGCTTCGGATAGCTCACCGGGGCGAAGCCGACGAACGAGGCGACGAAGTCGGACTCGGAGTAGCCGCCGTCCTCGGCCTTCTCGGCCGTCCCCGTCTTGCCCCCGAGTGTGTACCCCGGCAGCTCGACCTCGGATGCGGTTCCGCCGGGCGCCAGGACGCCCTCGAGCATCTCACGGACCCGGGAGGCGGTTCGCTTGTCGAGAACCCTGGCGCCCGCGGGCTCGCCGACCCGAGCCCCGCCCTCGCGGATCACGAGCCTGGGCTGGCGCAGCACTCCGCCGTTGGCGATCGCGGAGTAGGCGGCGGCCATCTGGATCGGGGTCACCGACAGCCCCTGGCCGATCGCCATGTTCCCGAGCGTGGAGCCCGAGTAGGCGTCCAGCTCCGGGACGATTCCTCGCTCCTCGCCCGGGAACGCGATCCCGGTCGGCTCCGAGAACCCGAGCCGGCGCACCCAGCGGTCGAACTTGGTCGCCCCGAGCTCGAGCCCGACCTTGACCGCGCCGACGTTCGACGACTGGGCGAGGATGTCGGCGACGGTGAGGCTGACCGTGCCGCGCGGATGCGACTCCTCGATCGTGCGGTCGGCCACCTGGATCGACGGAGGAAGCTCGAACACGGTGTCGGGGTCGACCGCGCCCTCTTCCAGCGCGGCGGCCACCGTGAACGCCTTGAACGTCGATCCCGGCTCGTACGTGAACCCCGTGGCGTGGTTCATCAGCTCCTCGGGCGACGCGTCGGTGACGTCGTTCGGGTCGGCCGCGGGCCAGTTGGCGAGCGCGAGCACCTCCGCGGAGCGCGGATCCATCACCACCCCCGTGGCGCCCGCCGGGTCGTAGGTCTCGCCGACCTGGGCCAGCACCTCCTCGGTCCGGGCCTGGAGCTCGGCGTCGAGGGTCAGCTTCAGCTCCTCGCCGGTCGTCTGGCCCTCGATCGTCTCGCGCTCGATCGTGTCGCCGAGCGCGTCGCGGGTGATCTTCACCTCCCCGTCCGTCCCGCCGACGAGGTCCTCGTAATGGCTCTCGAGCCCGGTCAAGCCCTCGTTCTCGGTCCCGACCGCCCCGATCACCTGCGACGCGAGCTCGCCCTGCGGATAGGTGCGGCGGCTGTCCGGCAGGATTCCCACGCCTCGGATCCGCAGCCGCTTCACGCGCTGGGCAGTCACCAGGTCCACCTCGCGGCGCAGGTAGGCGAACCCGGACTCGCGGTTCGACAAGGTCTCGACGAGGCTCTTCTCGGGCACGTCGAGGAGCGGCGACAGCCGCCGCGCGGCGTCGGCGGCGTCGCGCACCTGGTACGGCGTCGCGAACACGGTCGCGGCCTCCTCGGACACCGCGAGCGCTTCCCCGTTGCGGTCGAGGATCCGGCCGCGGTACCCGGGGACGGTGACGGTCTCGGTCTGCTGGCTCTGGGCGTCGGCGCGCAACTCCGACCCGCGCACTCCCTGCAGCCACACGGCGCGGGCGAGGATGAGCGCGAACAGCAGCAGGAAGGAGGCGAAAAGGAGCCCTATGCGCCTCTCGATCAGCCTCACGGCCCCGGCCGCTCCTCGCCCGCCGCTAGGGAGCGGCGGGCGGGTCGGTTGGCGTGACCGGGGCCTCGGCCAGGTCGGCGGGGCCGCCCACCTCGCCCGCCTGGATGCGGCGCGCGGCGACGTGCGGATCGCGCCCGTCGGGGCTCAGGTAGACGATGTCCTCCGGCTTCGGGATCTCGAACCCGAGCCCGGCGGCGATCGACTTCACCCGCTGGCTCGACAGCTTCTTCGCGAGCCGGGCCTCGAGGACCGAGTTCGCCTGCTTGAGCTGCTCGCTGCGCTCGGCGACGCGGCTCGCGGAGCTGCTGAAGCTGAGGCTGACGACGTTCAGGGCCACGATGCCGGCGAGAAGCGTGGCGAGCACCGCGATCCACAGCCGGCCACGGGTCAGGCGCACCATCAACCCCGAGTCGGCGATGTCGCCGACCGCGCCGGCAGTTCGGGCCGCGGCGGAGGGGATCAGGTGCGGGTCCGCGGCGCGGCGGGCGGGCTCGCGGCGGCGCGCGGGCCTGCGGCGCTTCGCCGGAGCGCGGCGCGCGGGCCTGCGGCGAGCCGGCGCAGGCGCTGTCGCAGCAGCG
>DATHVJ010000222.1:0-3929 GCA_035461345.1 Solirubrobacterales bacterium
GGCGATCGTCGGCGCGCTTCTGGACATCGGCATCCTGGTGACGATCGGCGTGATCCTGATCGTCGTCGGAGTGATCTTCTGGATCCTGGGCGCGCTCGACCGGCCGGTGTTCGGACGCCGCTACTACTACTGACGGGCCGCCGACGCCGGGGGCGTCCGGTTCGTGCCGGGCGCGCTCGGAGCGGGCGAGCACGACTGCCCCCGAACACGTGCCCCGAGCATCACGCCGAGGGCGAGGAGCGTCGCCGCGACGGCCATCAACCCGCCCCGACGAGCCGAGGCAGCACGGCCTCGAGCGCCGGGATGAGCCGGCGCCGGTTCTCTTCCGCGCCGGCGCGGATGTCGGCGGCCCTGAGCGGCCGCTCGGCGACGCCGTTGGCGAGGTTGTCGACGACGCAGATCGCCGCGTAGGGGAGCCCCAGCTCCCCCGCCACGACGCACTCGGAGCCGAACGTCATCCCGACGACGTCGGCGTGCGCGGCGATCAGCCGGATCTCGGCCGCGGTCTCGAGCCGCGGCCCGATCGTCTGCCAGTAGACGCCGCCGTCGGCGAGCGGGATCTCGGTCGCGGCGGACCACGCCTCGACGACCGCGCGCCTCCACTCGGGGTCGATCCCGGGGACGCGGTGGCCGCGCTGGTCGTCGAACGTCGACAGGCCGAGGTGGAGCGCGATGAAGTCGTCGGGCGCGAGCATCGTGCCGACGCCGAGCTCGCGCCGCAGGCCGCCGACCGAGCAGATCGCGAGCACCCGGTCGCACCCGGCCTCCGCCAGCGCCCGGAGGTTGGCCTCGTAGTCGATCGCGTGCGGCTGCGTGTAGGAGCCGAGGCCGTGGCGCTGCAGGGCGACGAACGCGCCGGCGTCGGCGACGTCGACCGTGCCGGAGGGAGTCTCGATCTCGCGCCGCTCCCCGCCGGCCGGGAAGCCGGAGTCCATGATGCTGTGGCCTCCGATCACCGCGAGCCGGCCCATAGCGGCGATCCTATGCGGAGTCGAGCAGGCCCCGGAAGCGGCCCACCGGGACCACCCCCACTCCGCTGTCGCGCATGCGCTCGACCAGCCCCTTGTCGGACGTCACCACGCTGACCGCCCGAGGATCGCGGAGCCGCCCCACCCGCTCCGCGATCTGGTCGTCGGCCGCGTCGCGGCCGCCGGGGGCGAACGCGACCCACAGCCGCCCGCGCCGGCGGCCGCCGGGCGCCGGGCGGTCGTCGCCGGGCCGGCCGTCGAACACCACCGTCACCTCGTCGCCGGTGGCGTCGACGAAGCGCTCCAGCTCGTCGACGAGCTCGCGCATCGCCCCGGCCCGGTCCCTCCACCAGCCGGTGGGCCGCGACCCGATCAGGTTCATGCCGTCGATCAGCCACCGGTTCGCCATCGCGACGAAGTATCGCCCGGCCGCGGTGACCTCGGTGCGCTACCCGGCCAGCGGCGTGCCGTCGAGCGACGAGCGCAGCTCGAACACGGAGTCGAACACAGCGACCGCGCCGGCCTCGCGCAGCTCCGCGTCCGAGAACCCGCCGGTCAGCACGGCGATGGTCTCGATCCCCGCCCGCGCCGCGGCCTTCGCGTCCCACGTCGTGTCGCCGACCATCACCGCGTCGTCCGTTCCCGCCGCGTCGAGCGCCGCGCGCACGAGGTCGGGCTCGGGCTTCGTCGCGTCGACGTCCGCTGATGTCGTCCACCCGTCGGCGAGCTCGCGCGCGTCGAGCAGGTCGAGGTAGTGGTCGACCTCGTGCTGCTTTGCCGAGCTCGCCAGCACGACCGCGTGGCCGCGCTGCTTCAGCTCCTCGATCAGCTCCCGCGAGCCATCGAACGGCGCCACCTCGTCGATCATCTCCATGTACAGCTCGCCCTCTACGGCGCGGATGTCGTCGCCGTGCTCCTGCTCGACCCCGTGCCCGGCGACCGCGTCGACGAGCTGGTCTCCGCCCATCCCGATGTGGCGGTGGATTCGCCACAGCGGCGGCGTCACCCCGTGGCGCCGAAACGCGCGGTGCCACGCGATCGCGTGGTGGTAGTTGGTGTCGACGAGCGTCCCGTCGACGTCGAGGATCGCCGCGCGCATGTCGCCTTCCCTACCCGCCCCGGCTCAGATCCACTCCAGCACGACGCCGAACACGAGAACCGCGGCCGCGACCACGGCCGCCATCACGCCCACGAGCCGCGCCTGCCGGCGCACGTCGCGCATGTCGTACACGTACCCGGCGAGGAGGAAGAACCACAGGTAGCCGAAGACGACGATCGCCGGGAAGAACGGCCAATTCCACCACCAGTACTCCCAGTGGAACACCCCCGCGTCGTGGAGCAGCACCTCGACGCCGACCGCCACCAGCGACAGCGCCAGCCCGACCGCGAGCCGGTTCGGCACGCCGAGGATGCGGGTGCGGGGGTCGGGCGGCAGCAGCTTCACGTACACGATCCCCGAGATCGCGAACATGAACGAGATCTCGATCGTGAGCCCGATCAGGATCAGATAGCTGGTGTCGCCGGTGACCGTCCACACCGCGGCGCGGTCCGTGAAATGAAGGACGAGCGCGTTCGCGATCTCGTTGATCCAGTCGGCGAGCCACACCGCGAGGCCGGCGAAGACGACGTCGAACCGGCGCCGCTCGACCTCGACCGCGTACACGTACAGCACCAGCGCCAGCAGCGCGACCGTGTACCAGCCGAAGTTGCTCGGGTCGCGCAGGATCTCCTGCGCCTCGAGGGTGAAGTCGGTCATCTGCCTACCGGCGCCGGGGCGGCGCTGGCGCGGGCGGGGCTACTCGGCGTCGCCCGCCGGCTCGGCCTCGGCCGCCTCCGCGGCGGGGGTGGGCCCGGCCGCCTCCGCTTCCGCGGGCTTGACGTCGACCGCGCGCGGGCCCTTCTCGCCGTCCTCGGCAGTGAACGACACCCGCTGGCCCTCGTCGAGGGAGCGGTGGCCGTCACCGACGATGCCGCTGAAGTGGACGAACACGTCCCTGTCGCCATCGTCGGGGGTGATGAACCCGTATCCCTTCTCGGCGCTGAACCACTTCACAGTCCCAATCGGCATCGTCCGTGACCTCCAGGTCGATTCTTGCGGGCGCGAAGCTACCAGCTAGCGCCCGCCCGGAGCCTCTCGGCGAGGCTCGGGCAAGGCGGCCGCCTCGGTCGCGGTGATCGACAGGACGACACCGCGCTCGTGGATCCGGTCGATGTGCTCGACGTCGGCGTAGCGGCGATCGAGGCCGAGCGGGCCCTTCCCGATCACGATCCCGTCGAACACGTCCGCCTGCGTGTCGGCGACCACCTCCTCGACCCGGCCGATGCGCTCCCCGTCGCTTGACACCACCGCGGCCCCCTCCTCCAGCGTCAGGTAGGAGGCGGGCGGTCCGAGGTCGTCCTGGGCCGGGCTCACCGCCGCCGAGCCTAGATGATCGATTCCAAATCCGCGTGTGCCCGGGGCATCCGGGTGTGGGGGGATTGGGGATCGGTCATCTAGTCGAGATCGAGCGGGAGCAGGGGCGAATCCACGTCGGTGGCAACCCCCCTGCGCGCCGCGACCCGGGACAGGACCAGCGCCGTGTCCGCGATCGCGACGCCGGTGAGGTGCGCGTCGCGCGCCTCGGCGTCAGCGACGATCGCCGCGACCGCCCGTGCGTAGCGCGGCCCGTCTTTGACCGCCAGGGCGTCGATCGCCTCCGCGGTCCGCTCGAAGGGGTCACCGTCGGCGCGCAGGTCGGCCGCCGCGCGTTGGGCGAGCCCGTCGTCGCCGTCGACGAGCGCCGCCAGCGCGAGCGCGTAGCGGCTCGCGGCGGAATCGGCCTCGTCGCCGAGCTGCTCGCGCACGTAGCGGGCCTCCGCCTCGCCGCCGCCGGCCAGCACCGCCGCCTTCAGCATCCCGATCAGGCGCCCGAAGCTGCGCGGCCCCGCCGTCTCCCACGAGGCGCGATACAGCCGCGCCGC
>DATHVJ010000223.1:0-8272 GCA_035461345.1 Solirubrobacterales bacterium
GTGGACTCGGCGCTGCTCGCGCTGCGGCGTCGCGGGCCGGCGGCGCCCGAGCCGGTCAGGCGCCTCGTCCACGAGGCGTTCGCGCACCGGCGCAAGTCGCTCGCCCGCTCGCTCGAGCTGGCGTCGCCCGGGGGCCGCGACGCGGCGCGCTCCGCGCTTCGCGAGGCCGGGCTCCCCGAGGACGCGCGCGCCGAGGCGCTCGCCCCCGAGGACTTCGTCCGCCTCGCCGGTAGCTTGCAGGCGCGTTGATCCTTCGTGCGCCGGCGAAACTGAACCTGTGTCTGTACCTCGGGCCCCGCCGAGACGACGGGCTGCACGAGCTGTGCTCGCTGACCCAGTCGCTGACGTTGGCCGACACGCTGACGGTCGCCCGGTCCGACACCGACTCGGTGGTGTGCCCCGGGATCGACGGGGTCAACCTCGCCTCCCGCGCGCTCAAGGCCCTGCGCGCGCGGGGCTGGTCGCGACCCCCGCTGCGGATCGAGATCGAGAAGCGGATCCCGGTCGCCGCCGGCCTCGGCGGCGGGAGCGCGGACGCCGCGGCGGTGCTGCGCCTGGCGCGCGACGAGGTGGACGGCCTCGAACAGCTGGCGCGCGAGCTGGGGGCTGACGTGCCGTCGCAGCTCGACCCCGGGCTGGCGTTGATGCGCGGGGCGGGCGAGCGGGTGGAGCCGCTGCCGGCTCCGGCGCGCTACGGCGTCGTGCTGATCCCCTCGCGCAACGGGCTCGCCACGGCGGAGGTCTACGCCGAGGCGGACCGGCTCGGCCTGGGGCGCGAGAGCTCCGAGCTCGAGGAGCTCGGCGAGCGCCTGCAGGCGGTCACACTCCCCGGGACGTCGCCGCTCGCGTACGCGGAGCTGCTGGCTAACGATCTCCAGCACGCCGCCCTCTCGCTGCGTCCAGAGGTCGCCGAGGCGCTCGATGCCCTCGAGGAGGTGGGCGCGGCACGGGCGCTGGTGACGGGCTCGGGCCCGGCCGCGTTCGGGCTGTTCGAGGAGTTCGCGCGCGCCGAGCGGGCCGCCGCAGCCCTGTCGCCGCGATTCGGGGACGCGCTCGTCGCGGCGCCGTTTGAGGGGCGATGAGGGTCGCTCTGCGAGACCACCGTGTTCGCGCGGCGCTGATCGTCGTCGCGGCGGTCGCCGTCTACTTCCTCGTTCGCGAGTGGCTGCCCGAGATCCGGCTCCAGGACCTGCTCGACGACGTCTCGAACACGCTCGGCGCGTGGACCTACCTGCTGATCGGCGTGTTCGCGTTCCTCGAGACGGGGGCGTTCGTGGGCCTGGTCGCGCCGGGGGAGACCGTCGTGATCCTGGGCGGCGCGGTCGCGGGGCAGGGCGCGACGTCGCTGTACCTAACGATCGCGATCGTGTGGGCGTGCGCGTGGGGGGGCGACTCGGTGAGCTTCATGATCGGTCGGCGCCTGGGCCGTGGGTTCGTGATCCGGCACGGCCCGCGCTTCCGGATCACCCCGGAGCGATTCGCCCAGGTCGAGTCGTACTTCTCCAGCCACGGCGGCAAGACGATCCTCGTCGGGCGCTTCGTCGGCTTGGTGCGGGCGCTGGCGCCGTTCATCGCCGGCAGCTCGGGAATGCGGTACGGGCAGTTCGTCCCCTACAGCATTCTCGGGACCGGGCTGTGGTCGGCGACCTTCGCGCTGCTCGGCTACTTCGCCGCCCGCAGCCTCGATCGCGCCGCCGAGCTCGCCGGGCGGGGCACGTTCCTGTTCGGCACCGTGGTCGTGGCGATCGTCGTGATCGTCGTCGCGGTCCGCTTCCTGCGCGAGCACGAGAACCGCGCCCGTCTCGTCTCGGGGATGGAGCGCCGGCCGCTGCTGCGCCTGCTGGTCGTCTTGGGCAGGCGGGTTCAGCCCCAGGCGCGCTTCGTCTGGGACCGGCTCACGCCGGGCGGACTCGGCCTGGAGTTCACCGGCTTGGTGGCCGCCCTGTCGATCGGCCTCTACGCGCTGATCGCGTACACGGTCGTGATCTCGGGCGATCCGGGCCCCACTACCGGGGACATGACGGCGCACGACGTGGCGCGGGAGCTGACGGCCGGGTGGCTGACCGACGTCGCGGACGTGCTGACCGCGCTCGGGTCGCTGGGGGTCGTGCTTCCGGCGGCCTTCGTCGCGGGGGTTGCGCTGGCTGCGAACCGCCGCTGGGCGGAGCTGACCGTCCTCGTCGTATCGCTTGCGATCACGGTGATAGCGGTGCACGAGATCAAGGACGCGGTCGAGCGGCCACGGCCTTCGAACGGCCCCGGGGACGCGGAGGGGTACGCGTTCCCGAGCGGCCACGCCGCGTACTCGGTGATCTACGCGTGGCTCGCGATCACGGTCGTCGCCCGCCTTCGCCCGGGGCTCACCAACGGCACGACGTTGATCGTCGTGGGGATTGCGCTCACCGCGCTCGTGGGGCTGACCCGCGTCTACCTCGGCGTTCACTATCTCAGCGACGTGGTCTCCGGATGGGGGCTGGGCGTGTCCGCGTTCGCGGCCTGCGCCGCTGTGGCGGTCGTCGCTACGCACTTGCACTTGCGCCAGAATGCACACGATGCTGGCTGACATCCCGCCCGAGTACTTGCTGTTCGGCGGCGCGGGCGTGATCAGCGTGCTCGCGTTCGCGGCCCTGATCCTCGTCCCCGCCATCGGCTCCTACGGCCGCACGTGGGAGAAGGCGACCGCCGCGCTGCTGTCCGTGTTCGTCCTCGCCGCGCTCGTTCTCGCCGGGGTCGCGATCGGCGTCGCGATCGTCTACTTCTGGGACGACATCACGTCGTTCATACGATGAGCGCGAAGCAGGGGGCCCGGGCGGGCCGCTCCAACCGGGATGCCGCCGCGACGGAAACGGACGCGCTCCACGCGCTGTCCGAGGCGGTCGAGTCGGGCGCCGGGCTGCCGGGGGTCGCCCGCGCGGCCGCGCGCGCCCTGGACGGCAGCGTGGCGTTGATCGATCGCTCGAGCGCGGTGCTCGCGGTGGCCGCGGCGTCGACCGCCGACGAGCAGAAGCTGCTGTCGGGCGCCGAGGGCGTCGCCACCGTCGAGCTGCGCGTCGCCGACGCGGTCGTCGGCGAGCTGCGCTTCAAGCGCCGGCGCGGCGCGAGGCCGGACCCCGTCACCTCGCGCATGGTGTCGACGCTGCTGGCGCTCGAGCTCGAGCGGTCGCGCTCGCCGGATTGGGAGGCGGACCGGCTGGCGGGAGACTTCGTCCGCGCGGTCCTGTCGCGCGAGGTGACCGACCGCGGCGACATCGTCGCCCGGGCGACCGAGCATGGAGCCGAGGTGGACCGCGGCGCCGGGGTGATGATCGCGCGGGCGACGCCGCACTCCCCGCAGACCGGGGAGTGGCGGGAGCGCGTGCTCACTCTCGCGATCCGCGCCCTGCGCGCCGCCAGCCGGGGATCGCTCGCCACCGGCCGCGACGCCGACTCCGCCGAGGTTGCGGCGATCGTGCCGTGCGACGGCGACGAGGCGATGGCCCGCGCCGCGTCGATCCTGGAGCGTGAGCTGAGCGCGTCGCTGCCGGGCTTCGCGATCACAGTGGCGAGAAGCCGGTGGACCTCTGACGTCGTCGACCTGTTCCGGGCCGGCAAGGAGGCGCTGCTGGCGGCCAACGTTGGCGAGGCCGAGGGCCGCGACTTGATCGCGTTCGAGGAGACAGGTGCCTACCGGCTCCTGCTTCCGGCGATGAGCGAGGACCCGGGCGAGCTGGAGCGCTTCTACGAGGAGACCGTGGCCCCGCTCGTCGCGTACGACGACCAGTACGAGACTGAGCTGCTGCGGACGATCGACGCTTTCCTGGACAACGACGGCAACGTGACGCCGACCGCCGAGGAGCTGTTCACCCACCGGCACACAGTCCGCTATCGGCTCGAGCGGGTACGCGAGCTGTCCGGCCACGACATCTTCTCGACCGAGGGACGCGAGCGCCTCGGCCTGGGGCTGAAGGCGATGCGGGTGCTGGGCATCTCCTCGCCGCGCGGACCGGCGACCGAGCCCGGCACGGAGGCGGGCCAGGTGCGCCGCCCGAAGGAGGACTGAGCGGCGACTACCCCTCGCCGCTCGGCAGCCGGATCAACGAGCTGCGCCAGTTGGAGCGCAGCAGCCGCAGCGCGTTTCCGGACGCGATCAGCTCGGCGTCGGCGGCGCCGTAGCGCTCGGCGAGCGCGCGCCGCAGAGCGCCGAGGGCGCCGGTGTTCTCGAGGCCGGCGAGGGTGGGCTTGATGAACCCGTCGAGGTCCGATCCGATCGCCGAGTGGCGGTGCGAGCCCGCGATCTCCCGGATGCGGTCGAGGTGGCGGAAGACGACCTCGAGCGATTCGGCGAGCGAGGAGGTTCGGCGCAGGCGGATGCCGTCCGTGAGCTGGTGCTCGGCGAGCAGCAGCCCGATGACGCCGTCGCGGGCAGCGATCTGCTCCACCGTCGGCTCGTCCAGGTTGTAGCGGTCGCGGCCGAAGCGGTAGGCGCCGTGGGACGCGATCACCGGGACGCTCCGCTCGGGGTCGAGCTCGTCGAGAAGCGCGAAGGTATCGTCGAGCGCCCGGGCGCTCATGTGGGTGACGTCGACGAGCACGCCGTGGCGAACCATCGCGCGGACCGCGGCTCGGCCGAGCTCGGTGAGCCCGACGCGTGGCTGGGGGAAGAGCAGGCTGTAGAGGGGGGAGGGGAGGAAGGGAATCGCGTTGGCGTTGGTGGCGACCGAGCGCCACACCAGATGGGCGATCGTGATGTAGGCGACGCCGCGGCGCGCGAGCCGCTCGACGGCCCGCTCGACCTCGTCCGGCGTGCCGCCGAGATGGAAGCCGCCCTCGACGCAGTGGACGAGGGCGATCTTGCCGGCGGCGAGCGCCGAGTCGAGCTCGCGCGGATCGCGGGCGATCGCGGCCGGGCCGGGGAAGTTGCGCTCCACGTCGCGCTCCACGAGCTCGAGCTGGCGCAGCACCGCGCCCGGGTAGCGGTCGGTGGGCGGCGAGCCGTACGGCAGCGCGAGGTCGAACTCGTCGAACGGCGAGTACAGGACCGAGAGCACGATCCGGACGTCGCCCGCCTGCAGCAGCGGCATCGTCACCCGGGGACCGGCCTCGAGCGACTCGTAGTTGGCGAACCGGCTCGCGAGGCCGACGATCAGCGCGCGGATGCGATCGAGGAGCCTGCGCCGCGCGCGCGGCGAGCGCACGAGCCTCGCCGCGTCCGGCCCGCTCGGCACGAGGTGCATCGGGTAATGGCTGTGGAGGTCGGCGATCACGTGAGCTGACCTTACTTCCGGCGGCCCACCGCGGTGAAGGCCAGCGGCTATCGTCAATCCGATCGCAACTTGGGGAGTGGTGTAACCGGCGAGCACAGCACCCTTTGAAGGTGCAGGACCTGGTTCAAGTCCAGGCTCCCCAGCTTTGCCGTCCGGCGTGTGAGCGAACATCTGTTCGCTATCCATGCACGAAGCACCATTCACCGAGGACGAGGCTCGTGGGGCGATCAGCGAGGCACTCTGCTGGTCCGATGCACTCAGATCGCTGGGCTACCGCCCGGTCGGGCACAACATCCGGACGCTGCAACGATGGGTAGTGAAGTGGGGAATCTCGACTGCCCACTTCGATCCTAATCTGGTCCGAAGCAGGGCGGGCCGGCTTCGAAGGATTCCGTTGGATGAGGTCGTGGTTGAAGCATCAACCTATCCCCGCGGGCACCTCAAGAAGCGGCTGTACGACGAAGGCATTCTCGAGCGCCGGTGTGCGCTCTGTGGTCAGGACGAGATGTGGCGCGGGCGCAAGATGTCGCTCATCCTCGACCACATCAACGGGGTCGGAGACGACAACCGGCTCGAGAATCTCCGAATCGTCTGCCCAAATTGTGCCTCGACGCTAAGCACTCACTGCGGACGAAACCTGCCTCGTGAACGCAACTGCGCCGGGTGCGGTCAAGTCTTTGAGCCAAAGCATGTGCGCCATCGCTACTGCTCGAAGGGCTGTGGACTGCGATGGGACCGGGCGGGGCGAGTCCCCGGAAGCCCGCGGCAGCTCGGTGTTGCGCGCCCGGAAGCGCGAACTGTGGAGCGCCCGCCCTACGAGCAGCTTCGTGCCGAGCTCGAGGAGCTCGGTTATCTCGCCGTGGGTCGGAAGTACGGGGTGTCGGACAACGCGATCCGCAAGTGGGTCCGCCAGTACGAGCGCGAGCGGGCGATCGCCGAGGGGAGGGATCCGACGGTGGTCGAGATCCCCCGCCGGACTTGGCCGAACAGGCGTCGCGACAGGGATGGCGCCTGATCCGTGAAACGTGCCGGCCGGATGCCTGCCTCGGAGCCTCGCTACGTGCTGACAACGCCTACGATTCCCCGGTGAGCGGCGCGCCCACCGTTCTCGTCATGGCCGCGGGCGAGGGCACGCGGATGCGCTCGTCGCTGCCCAAGGTCCTGCACCCGGTGTGCGGGCGCCCGATGGTCGCGTGGCCGGTTCTCGCCTCCCGCGAGGCCGGCGCGGGGCGCGTGGCCGTCATCACCTCGCCCGGGACTGATCTGTCCTCCGCGCTCCCGGACGGCGTCGAGACCGTCGTCCAGCCCCAGGCCGACGGCACGGGCGGCGCGATCCGCGCGGCACTCGAGCTCGTGCGCGACTCCGAGACCGTGCTCGTGCTCTCGGCCGACCATCCCCTCGTTTCGGCCGATGTCCTCTCCGCGTTGCTCGAGGCCCATCGCGGCGCGGAGGCCGCCGCCACCGTGATGACGTCGGAGCTCGACGATCCGGGCAGCTATGGGAGGATCGTCCGCGACGCACAGGGCCAGGTGGAGCGGATCGTCGAGGCGAAGCACGCCGGCGACGCGACCTCGGAGGAGCTCGCGATCCGCGAGATCAACACAGGGACGTACGCGTTCGCAGCCCAGCCGCTGGCGGAGATGCTCGCCCGGATCGGCAACGACAACGCCGCCGGCGAGTACTACATCGGCGACGTCCTTCCCCTGATGCGGGAGGCCGGGCTCACGGTGGCCGCGCACCGCGCCGCGGACCCGCACGTCAACCTCGGTGTCAACACCCGGGTCGAGCTCGCCGAGGCCAACGCCGAGGCGCGGCGGCGCGTGCTCGAACGCCACATGCTCGCCGGCGCGACGATCGTCGACCCGGCGGCGACGTGGATCGACGCCGACGTCGAGATCGAGCCCGACGCGACTATCGAGCCGGGCTGCATCCTGCGCGGGCTCACCCGCGTCGGCGGCGGCGCGGTGGTCGGGCCGCTGACCACCCTGATCGACACCGTGATCGGACCGGCGGCGACCGCCCGCCACTCCTATCTCGTCGAGTGCGAGCTGCTGGACCGCTGCTCGGTCGGCCCGTTCGCGTACATCCGTCCCCGGACCACCCTGCGGGAGGGCGCCAAGGCCGGCGCCTTCGTCGAGATCAAGGCATCGGATGTCGGCCCCGGGAGCAAGGTCCCCCACCTGTCCTACGTCGGCGACGCCGAGATCGGCGAGGACGCCAACATCGGCGCCGGCGCGATCACCGCGAACTGGGACGGATTTCGCAAACACCGGACGGTGATCGGCGACCATGTTCGCATCGGGGTTGACACGGCCCTGGTCGCTCCCGTACATGTCGGGGATGCGGCATACACTGGGGCCGGGTCGGTGATCGTCGAGGACGTTCCCGCCGGAGCGCTTGGGATCTCCCGTCCCCAGCAGCAGAACGTCGAGGGCTACGCGGAGAAGAAGGCCGCGCGAGAGGCACAGACCGAAGAGGGCGACGAGGCGAAACGGGGCGATCCAACGTGAGCGCGATCGAGGAGCGCCGGGAGATCCTCTCCCACATACCGCAGGACTACACCAAGCGCCTGATGGTGTTCGGCGGCCGCGCGTCCGGCGAGCTCGCCGCCCGGATCACCCGCAAGCTCGATCTCGACCTCGGCGCCGTCGACCTGCGCACCTTCTCCAACGGGGAGGTCTACTGTCGCTACGAGGAGTCGATTCGGGGCGCCGACGTGTTCCTCGTTCAGTCCACGGCCGCCAACGAGTCCACCGAGATGACCCCGAACGACGCGCTGATGGAGTTGCTGGTGATGATCGACGCCGCCAAGGGCGCCTCGGCTCACCGGATCATCGCGGTGATGCCGTGGTACGGCTACTCGCGTCAGGACAAGAAGTCGTCCCCGCGCGAGCCGATCTCGTCCCGCGTCGTCGCCCACTGCCTCGAGGAGATCGGTGTCGACCGCGTGCTGACGATGGACCTCCACGCCGGTCAGGTCCAGGGCTTCTTCACGGTGCCGGTGGACCACATGACCGCGATGCCGATG
>DATHVJ010000224.1:0-7111 GCA_035461345.1 Solirubrobacterales bacterium
TCGGTGTCGAGCGGGACGACCTTGCCCATGGGCGGGAAACGTATAGCAGGCTGGGCGGCCAGCCAGGAGCTCGGCGCCAAGATTCGCGCGCGCGACGGCTCGGGGCTGAGCCGCGCCAACCGGGCCTTCCCGCGCTCCTCATGAACCGCGACGTGACGGCGGCGCGGTCGACCAGGACCGGATGACGGCGGCGATCGCCCGTTACTAGGGAAGCAGCGCCCGGAGGCCGGCCTCGTCGAGGACCTCGGTTCCGAGCTCCTCGGCCGTGGCGAGCTTCGAGCCGGGGTCGTCGCCGGCGACCACATAGTCGGTGTTGCGCGACACCGAGCCGGTCACCTTGCCGCCGGCGCGCTTGATCAGCGCCATGGCCTCCTCCCGGGTCAGGTTCGGGAGCGTTCCGGTCAGCACGAAGGTCGTGCCCTCGAGCGGGCCCTCCTCTGTGCGTCGCTCCTCCTCGGACAGCTCGAATCGCAGCCCGCGGTCACGCAGGCGCGCGATCAGCTCACGGACCGCGTTCTCCGACAGCTCCTCGACGAGCTGCTCGGCGAGCACCGGCCCGATCCCTTCGACCTCGGTGATCCGGTCCGCGTTTGCTTCGAGCAGCGCTTCGATCGAGCCGAAGTGCTCGGCGAGCGCGTTGGCGTTGACGTACCCGATTCCCGGCAGGCCGAGGGCGTACAGCACGATCCCGAACGGGCGCTGCTTGGAGCGCTCGATCTCGTCGACGAGGTTCCGGGCCGAGGTCTCGGCGAAGCCGTCGAGCGCGGCGATCCTCTCCACGGTGAGGTCGTAGATGTCCGCCGGGTCGGCGATCAGCCCCTCGGACAGGAAGCGCTCCGCGTTCTTCTCCCCCAGCCCCTCGATGTCCATCGCACCGCGGAAGTGCTTGACGAGCTGGAACGTCTGGCCGGGGCAACCACGCCGGTTGGGGCAGATCGTCCACACCGAATCCTCGGGCTTGACGGTCGGCGTCCCGCACATCGGGCACTTCTTCGGTGGCCGCGCCCGGCGCAGGCGCTTGCCCTTGCGCCGCTGCACGAGCGGCGAGATCACCTGCGGGATCACGTCGCCGGCCCTCGTGACCACCACCTCGTCCCCCTCTCGGGCATCTTTGCGCGCCAGGTCCTCCTCGTTGTGGAGCGTCGCCGTCGAGACGGTCACCCCTCCGACGTGCACCGGCTCCAGCATCGCGAACGGGAGCAGCCGCCCGGTGCGGCCGACGTTCCACACGATCCGGTTGAGCTTCGTCGTCGCGGTAATCGGCGGGAACTTCCACGCCACGGCCCAGCGCGGCTCGCGCCCCGCGACGCCCAGCTCCCGCCACAGGGTCCGCTGGTCGACCTTGATCACGACCCCGTCGATCTCGAAGTCGAGGTTCTCGCGGCGCTCCTCCCACCACTTCGCGCGCTCGGCCACCTCGTCGGCCGACTGGTGCACGGCTGCGTTCCCGTTGACCTTGAATCCCCGGTCGCGCAGCCACTCGAGCTCGTCCGCGTGCGTGCGCAGCTCGAGCCCCCGCTGGGCGCCGATCCCGTAGCACCAGATCGACAGCGGGCGCGACGCCGCGATCTCGGGGTCGAGCTGGCGAATCGACCCCGCGGCCGCGTTGCGGGGGTTTGCGAACGTCGGCTCTCCGGCCGCCGCCCGGGCCTCGTTGAACCGCTCGAACGCCGATCGCGGCAGGTAGACCTCTCCGCGAACCTCGACCAGCTCGGCGCCGTCGTCGATCCGCAGCGGGATCGCCTTGATCGTGCGCAGGTTCTGGGTCACCTCCTCGCCGATGACGCCGTTCCCCCGCGTCGCGCCGCGCACGAACACCCCGTCCTCGTACGTCAGCGAGATCGCCAGGCCGTCGATCTTCGGCTCCGACACGAAGCGCAGCTCCCGGGGCTCGATGTCGAGCTGGCGCAGCCGGTTGTGGAGGCGCTTCTCCCACGCCCGGAACTCGTCCGGGCCGCGGGCGGTGCCCAAGGACAGCATCGGCTCGTGGTGGCGCACCTGCTCGAACTTGTCCAGCGGCCGACCGCCGACCCGTTGCGTGGGCGAGTCGGGGGTACGTAGCTCGGGGTTCTCCTCCTCGACCTCGCGCAGCTCGTCGAGCAGCTCGTCGTATTGCGCGTCGGAGATCTCGGGGTCGTCGAGGACGTAGTAACGGTGATCGTGGTGCTCGATCACCTCGCGGAGCTCGCGCACGCGCGCCTCGGCGGACCGGGCGGCGGTCCGGCTCAAATCAGGACACCCACCTGCTACTCGCCTCCCAGTCGGACGCTTCGCGTCCGATGGTCGGCGCCACCACTACTCGCGGGCGCCTCGCCGGGCAGCGAGGCGCTCAGCATCGCCTCCAGGTCCCACGAGCGCAGGCGCTCGAGGCCAGCCACGTCGGTGAGGTCGAAATGGACGGGGGTGATCGAGATCCGCCCTCGCGCCACCGCGGCCAGATCGGTGCCCTCCTCGTCCTCGAACGACGGCTCGAACCCGTAGATCTCGTACCGGCGCCTGCCGTCGTCGTCCTCCTCGACGAGCTTGAGCTCGTCGTCGTACAGCCGCTTGCCCAGCCGGGTGACCTCGATCCCGCTGATCTCGCCCGACGGGCAGTTGACGTTCACGAGCGTGCCGGCGGGAAGCGTGTTCTCCGCCAGCAGCTCGACGATCCTGACGGCCAGGGCGGCGGCGACCGAGAAGTCGAACCGCCGACCGAGCCTGAAGTCCATCTCCCGGCCCTCCGACTGCTGCGAGATTGCGATCGCGGGGATGCCGAGCACGATCCCCTCGAGGGCGGCGGCTACGGTCCCCGAGTAGGTGATGTCGTCGCCGAGGTTGGAGCCGTGGTTGATCCCCGAGACGATCAGCTCCGGGCGCTCTTCGAGGAGCCCGAGGTCCGCGAACCGCACGCAGTCGACGGGCGTGCCGTCGGTGGCGAACCCGGTCGAGCCGTCGTCGAACGCCACCTCCTCGACCCACAACGGGGAGCGGGTGGTGATGCTGCGCGCGGTGGCGCTGCGGTTCGAGTCCGGCGCGATCACGTGCACGTCGAGGTCCGGCAGCTCCCGCAACGCGCGCCGCACCGCGTGCAGGCCCCCCGCCTGGATCCCGTCGTCGTTGGTGATCAGGACTCTCATGTCACCGATGTTCGCGCTCGGCCCATGGTCAAATTCCCCGCCCAGGACGGGATCCTGATGCGAGCCTCGCGCTCACAGGGTCGATTCTAGGGCCGCCCCGGTGCGGTCCCGTATAGGTTCCTCGCGTGAGCAGCGCCCCGGACGAACGCATCTGGGAGCAGGAGCCGCGGGGCGGCTATCCGGATCCGGGCATGCTGGCGCTGCCCGGCCGCGAGCGGCTGAGGCTGTGGAACCGGGGTGCGGCGCCGGCGCCGCCGCTGTCCAGGCTCACCGGCGCCATCTACACGGGCGTCGGCGACGGCACCGCCAGCGCCGAGATGCCGGCCTCGGGGTGGCTGCTCAACTCGGCCGGGGTGATCGGCGGTGGGACGCTCGCGATCCTCGCCGACATCGCCCTCGGCTGCTCGATCGAGACCAAGCTTCCCCCGGCGACCCCGTACACCACGGCTGAGCTGTCGCTGTCGTTCCTGCGACCCGGGCACAGCGGGCGCACCCTGTCCGCGGGCGGCCAGGCGATCCACGTCGGCCGCTCGGTGGCGCTCTCGGAGGCGTTCCTGCTCGAGGAGGGAACCGACAGGCTGATCGCCCACGGGACGTCGCGCTGCGCCGTGCTGCCGCCGATCGACCCGCCCCCGGAGCCCGCCGCGGAGCCACCGCCGGTCGAGCCGGACCCGGAGGTGGACTCGGACCCGTACCGGCGCCCGTGGCCGCGCGACGCAATCCTCCAGCAGGAGGTGTGGAACCGGTTCGGCGGCAGGGAGGTGCTCGACCGCCAGCTCCGCGGCGAGCTGCCGCCGCCGCCGCTCCACTACCTGACCGGCATCAGGCCGGTCCGGATCGACGACGGCGCGTCGACGGTCGTCCTCCCCGCGACCAAGTGGCTGACCAGCCCCGCCACCACGATCCAGGGCGGTGTGCTCGCGATGCTGGCCGACACCGCGATGACGACGGCGGTGCAGACCACGGTTGCGGCGGGAACGGCAGCGGCGGGGCTCGACCTCAAGATCAACTACCTGCGCCCCGCGTTTCCCGACGGCCGGGAGCTCACCGCGCGCGGCTCGATAGTTCACGCCGGCAGGCGGTTGGTCATCGCCCGGGCCGAGGTCGACAACGCCGACGGAAAACCGGTCGCGCTGGCCACGGGGACGTCGATGTACCTCCCCGACTGCCCGGCGGCGCTCGGCGAGCTCGAGCTCGCCGCGGACGCGAACGAGTCTCAGTAGGCGACCGACGCGAGGTACAGGCCCCACGGCGGAGTGGTCTCGCCGGCCGCCTCGCGCGGCGCGCCGTCGAGCAAGGCTCCGAAGTCCTCGACGCCTCGCGTGCCGCCCGCGACCTCGAGCATCGTCCCGACCAGGACCCGGACCATGTGGCGCATGAAAGCGTCCGCCTCGATCCAGAAGCAAATTCCGCCCGGCTGCTCTGCTTTCGCTCGCTCGGCCTCACCTGACTGGTCCTGAGCCTCGCTCGCTCTCGCGTCCGCGCCGGGCGAGTTTGTGCCGTGCTCACGGACCCATTCAGCTCGGAGGATGTTGCGCTCGAAGCGCACGTGCTCGGTCTGAGTGGGGGTGAAGGCGGTGAAGTCGTGCGTTCCGGGCAAGAGCTCGGCGCATCGGCGCAGCAGCTTGGGCTCGATCGGGTAGGGCCACCACAGCGCCCTTCCGTCCTCGAACGGGCTGCGCACGTCCGACGCGAGCACGCGGTAGCAGTACGTGCGCGAGCGGGCGTCGCGGCGGGCGTCGAACCCGTCCGCCACCCGATCCGCCGCGAGCACCGCGAGGTCTCCGGGCGCGACGGCGTTGACCCGTTGCGCGAGGCGGTCTGGAAGCGGCTTCGGGAGCGCGAAGCTCGCAACCTGCGCCCACGCGTGGACCCCAGCGTCGGTCCGGCCCGCGACCGTCAGGCGCACCGGCACCTGGAGGATGCGCTCGAGGGCCGCCACCAGCTCGTCCTCGACCGTGCGCAGGCCGGGCTGGGCCGCCCAGCCGCTGAAGCCGCCCCCGTGGTACGCGAGCGTGAGCCGGACGATCAGGGGGAGGCGGTCCTTGGTGCCCTAGACGAGCTCGAGCAGGACCATCTCGGTCGAGTCGGAGCGCCGGGGGCCGAGCTTGACGATCCGCGTGTAGCCGCCGGGCCGCTCCGAGTACCGCGGCGCCACTTCCTCGAACAGCTTGTGGACCACGAACTTGTCCTGGCCCAGCGCCGACAGCGCCTGGCGGCGCGCGTGCAGGTCGCCCCGCTTCGCGAGCGTGATCAGGCGCTCCACCTCGGGCTTGACCGCCTTCGCCTTCGCCTGGCTGGTCCTGATCCGCTCGTGCTCGAGCAGCTCCCGGCTCAGGTTGAGCATCAGCGCGCGCCGGTGCGCGCTGTCGCGGGAGAGCTTGTTGCGGGTCTTGCGGTGGCGCATGGATTGGTTGCTCGTCGTTCGTTGCTCGTTGCTCGAAAGACTATTGGCGAGCCACGAGCTACGAGCGACGCGTCACTCGTCCCGCAACGAGAGCCCGAGCGAGTTGAGCGCTTCCTTCACTTCATCTATCGACCGCTCCCCGAAGTTCGGGATCGCCTTCAGCTCGCTGTCCGACTTCTGGACCAGGTCGCCGATCGTCTGGATCCCGGCGCGCTTGAGGCAGTTGTAGGCCCGCACGCCGATCTCGAGCTCCTCGATCAGACGATCGTCACCCTCCGCGCCGGCGCCGGCCGTCGCCGCGACTGCCTCGGCGGTGGCGGCCCCGTCCCGACTCGTCAGTTCCTCGACGCGGTCGGCGTCGGTGAAGATCGCCAGGCTCTTGATCAGGATCTCGGCCGCCTCGCGAACCGCGGAGCCCGGCTCGATCGAGCCGTCGGTCTCGACCTCGAGCGTCAGCTTGTCGAAGTCGGTCCGCTGGCCCACCCGCGCCGAGTCCACCGAGTAGGCGGCGCGCCGGATCGGAGAGAAGATCGAGTCGATCGGGATAACTCCGATCGGCTGATCCTCGGTCTTGTTCTCCTCGGCCGGCGAGTATCCGCGCCCGCGCCCGACGGTCAGGTACATCTCGAGCTTGGTCCGCTTCTCGAGCGTCGCGATCGGGGCATTCGGGTTCAGCACCTCGACGCCGGCCGGAAGGTCGATGTCCTTCGCGGTCACCTTGCCTGGCCCGCTCGCGACGAGCGGCACCTCGACCTCGTCGGCGTCGGTGTGCATTCTGATCACGACGTCCTTGAGGTTGAGCACCAGGTCGGTGACGTCCTCCTTCACGCCCGGGATCGTCGAGAACTCGTGCGCGACGCCCTCGATCCTCACGCTCTTGATCGCGGCGCCGCCGAGCGACGAGAGGAGCACGCGCCGGAGGCTGTTGCCGAACGTGTAGCCGAACCCCTTGTCGAGGGGCTCGATCACGAACGTGCCGCTGGTGTCGTCGGACTTCTCGCTCGAGATCTGGGGGATCCGAAACTCGGTCAGAACTGTCGTTGCTGTCGCTGCCATGGTGTGTCCTTACCTCATTTCTACGCGTACCCCGCGAAAGCGGACTGCTGGTGTTACGCGGCGACGAACGTCGCCGCGACAGGCAGGTGGGTGTCGTTACATCCGCATTTCGCGGGTATTTACTTCGAGTACAGCTCGACGATGAGCTGCTCTTGCACGGGGGTGGAGATCTCGCTGCGCTCGGGCATCCGCAGCACCTTCGCCGTCAGCGAGTCGTGATCGGCCTGGAGCCACGGCGGGACGGCGGCGGTCAGCTCGGTCGCGGAGCGCACGACGTCGGTCGCCTTGGAGTCGGGCTTGATCGAGATCACGACATCCGGCTCGACCTGGTAGGAGGCGATGTCGACGCGACGCCCGTTGACCATCCAGTGGCCGTGGTTGACGAGTTGGCGGGCCTGGCGACGCGAGGCCGCGAATCCGAGCCGGACGAGGACGTTGTCGAGCCGCGTCTCGAGCAGCCGCAGCAGGTTCTCCCCGGTGACCCCCGGCTGGCGGCTGGCCTTGTCGTAGTAGTTGCGGAACTGCTTCT
>DATHVJ010000225.1:0-12443 GCA_035461345.1 Solirubrobacterales bacterium
AAAAGAACGCCCCGCCGAAGCGGGGCGTTCTAGGTACTACAGGGAGGAGAGATATGTGTTGTCTATGGGAGGTAGGTCGGGGCTATCGGACGCCGCGCGGGGCGCTGAACCGGGTTGAAGCGGTCAGCGCCAACTGGGCGACGCCAACCCCGACCAGAAAGACTGTTGCCGCGACGTCCCCGGTCCCGAGGCCGATGACGAGGCCGAGAAGCACCGCCGCGGCGGCGAGCATGTAGTCGAAGCCCGCGTGGGCGGTGAGGGGGACGACGCGGCGCTCGGAGAACAGGGAGAGCGACAGGCCGAGCAGCGTCGCGCCGAGCGCGAATCCGGCCACCATCGCCGCCTCGCCGAGCCCGAGCAGCACCGGAGCGGCCATGATCGCAGGGGCCGCCAGGGTCTCGATGCCACCGTGGACCGAGAGTGGGACGTATCTGAAGATCGAGACGCTCATTCGTACATATCCTCCGTCGCTACCCTCGCGCCGCGTCGTGCACATCGCGGGGAGTTCCAGGGTACGAACGTATGTGCGGTTCGTCTGTGAGTACGGTCACAGTGCTCACACTCGCCCGCCGCCGGGTTGCCTCCCCCGGGCGGTACCGTTGACCCCGCGATGTCAAGGCGCCGCGTCGACACGCTGCTCGCCGAGCGCGGACTCGCGGAGTCGCGGACGAGCGCGGCGGAGTCCGTCCGGGCCGGCCGTGTCCGCCTCGAGCCGGGCGGACGCCGGGCCGAGAAGCCGAGCGAGCTCGTGCCCGAGGACGCCGAGCTCGTCGTCGAGGGGCGGCGGCGCTTCGCGTCGCGGGGCGGCCTCAAGCTCGAGCACGCGCTCGACCGCCTCGGCGTCGACGTCGCCGGGCTCGACTGCCTCGACGTCGGAGCTTCGACGGGCGGGTTCGCCGACTGTCTGCTCCAGCGAGGCGCGGCGCGGGTGATAGCGCTCGACGTCGGCTACGGACAGCTCGAGTGGCGACTGCGCGAGGACCCGCGCGTCGAGGTGATGGAGCGCGTCAACGCGCGCCACCTGAAGCCCGGCGACCTGCCGTGCACCCCGCAGCTGGCGACGATCGACGTCTCGTTCATCTCGCTCGCCAAGGTGCTGGGCCCGGTGGCGGACTGCCTCGGTCCGGGCGGCGAGATTCTCGCGCTCGTGAAGCCGCAGTTCGAGCTCGAGCGGCGGCGGATCGGCAGCGGCGGCGTGGTGCGCGACTCGGGCGACCGCCGCGAGGCGCTGATCTCGGTCGGCGCGGCGGCGCGCGAGCTGGGATTGGGCGTGCTGGGGTACGCGCCGTCGGGACTGCCGGGGCCGAAGGGGAACCGCGAGACCTTCATCCACCTCGCCGCGGACGGCGAGGGCATCGAAGACATCGAGCGCGCCGCAGCGGAGGTCGAACCGTGACCGATGGCGGGACAGAGGCCCCGGCGGCGACGAAGCTCGCGGTCCTGTACTCGCACTCGAACCCGCCCGAGACCGACGCCGCGGTCGCCGCGGCCGTGTCGGCCGCCTCGTCGGCGTCGTTCGAGCTCGTCGCGCTCCCCGACGAGGTCGCGAAGCACCGCGCCGCGGCGGATGGGGTGCATGCGGTCGACGCCCTCCCCGAGCGGCCCGAGCTGTGCCTCGTGCTGGGCGGCGACGGGACGATCCTCAAGGCGCTGCGGGAGTACGCGGAGACCGGCGTGCCCGTGTTCGGGATCAACTTCGGCACGGTCGGGTTCCTCGCCGCTGCCGAGGGAAGCGACCTGGAAGCGGGGCTCGCGAAGGCGTTCGCGGGAGAGTTCGAGGTGATGTCGCTTCCCGCCCTCGAGCTCGCCGGCTCGGAAGGCGAACCGAGGATTGCGCACAACGACGTCAGCTTCATTCGCCGCCCCCACGCCCGGGTCGCCGAGCTCTCGTACCGGATCGCGGGACAGGAGGTCGGCCACGTGCGCTGCGACGGACTCGTCGCGGCCACCCCCGCCGGCTCCACCGGTTACAACCTCGCCAACCAGGGACCGATCCTCGCCTGGGGCGTGAAGGGATACGTGGTCAGCTTCATCGCCCCTCATACGCTCACCGCGCGGGCGCTCGTCGTCGCCCCTGACGACGTCCTGCACGTGCGGAACGACGGAGCGCGGGATTCGGTCGAGGTGGCCGTCGACGGCGCTCCGGTCGGGGAGCTGGCGAGCGGCGAGGAGATCGAGGTCCGGTTCCGCGACGCGGCCGGAAGCCTGGCCCAGCTCCCGGGCTCCAACTTCTACCGGCGGATCCGCGAGAAGTTCGGCCGCCTCGCGCACTAGCCGCGATCCCCGAGCCGGGCGACTCGCACCTGCCGCTGGACCGCGAGCCCGGCCCGCAGAGCCTTCGCGCCGCCCCGGACGACGGCGACGGGGGGACCGGAATGCTGCTCCCGTTGATGGCGGTCCTGTTCCTCGCCTGCTTCATCGCGATACCGGTGGTGGTGATCTCCGTGACCGAGGCGCAGGGGGTCATCTACCCGGTGCTCGGCGCGCTGGCGATCGTGTTCGTGGTCGCGATGTGGTTACTCGCGCGGCGGTTCCGCTCCGGGGCCGCCGTGCAGTACGAGGTCCTGGCGGAGCCGCTCGAGCTGCGGCGCGGCGACGAGGTCGAGGCGGAGGCGTAATGGGGCGATCCGTCCACACCCGTCGCTAGAACGGGCGTGGTGCTCCACGAGCTGCGGATCGAGAACCTGCTGCTGATCGACCGCGCCGAGCTTCGGTTCGGCGAGGGGCTGAACGCGATAACCGGGGAGACCGGGGCGGGCAAGACGATCCTCGCGCACTCGATCGACCTCTTGATGGGCGGCAAGGCGCGGCCGCAGATCGTTCGCCCGGGCGCCGAGGAGGCGTACGTCGAGGGCGTGTTCTCGCTCCCCGGCGGCCTACTCGACGACCCCGAGCTGCGCGAGATCGCCGCGCGGTTGCCCGACGACGCCGACGAGATCGTGCTCGGGCGGCGGGTGGGGCTGTCGGGGCGGACGAGCGCGTTCGTCCAGGGACGCGCGGCCTCGGCCGCCGACCTGCGCACGTTGGGCGGCCGGTTGCTTGCCTTCTACGGCCAGCACGAGCACCGCAAGCTCACGCTCTCGTCGGCCCAGCTCGACGTGCTCGACGGCTTCGCCGGGGCCCACCACCTCGAGCGCCGTCGCCGCCACCGCGAGGCCCACTCCGAGCTCACCGGGCTCGAGCACGAGCTGGCCGAGCTGCGGGAGCGCGAGGGCGCCCGCGAGCGCGACCTGGACATCATGCGCTTCGAGCTCGAGGAAATTGAGGCGGCGAGGCCGGATCCCGCCGAGGAGTCCGAGCTCGCCGACGAGCGCGAGCGCCTGCGCCACGCCGAGGCGCTGCGCGAGGCGGCCGGCGGGGCGCTGGGCGCGATCGCCGGCAGCCCCGACGACGACGAGGGCGGAGCGTCGGCGCTGCTCGCCCGCGCGGAGACGGCCCTGGTGGGGGCCTCGGGCGTCGACGGGTCGCTCGACACGCTCGAGGAGCGTGCCCGCGGCTTGGCCGTCGAGCTCGGCGACCTCGCCGGCGAGCTGCGCGCCTATCTCGACGCGATCGAGGCCGAGCCCGGCCGGCTGCAGGAGGTCGAGGAGCGGCTCGACGCGGTCGACCGGCTGAAGCGAAAGCACGGGGGATCGATCGAGGCGGTGCTCGAGCACGCCGAGCGCTGCCGGGCCGACATCGAGCGGCTCGAGAACGCCGAGGAGCGCGGCACCGAGCTCGAGGGCCGGATCGAGGCGGTCGCCGAGCGGCGCGACGGGCTCGCGGACGAGTTGTCCGCCGCGCGCGCGAAGGCCGCGAAGGAGCTCGAGCCCCGCGTCGCGGCCGAGCTGTCGGAGCTCGCGATGGACGGCGCGGCGCTCGAGGTGTCGCTCGAGCCGCACCCCGACGGACACGCCGCCGCCGGCCACGAGCGCGTCACGTTCCTGGTCTCGATCAACCGCGGCCTGCCCGTGTCGCCACTGCGCGACGCCGCGTCGGGCGGGGAGCTGTCACGGATCATGCTCGCGCTCACGGGCCTCGGGCCCGCGGCGGGGGCGCGGACGCTGGTGTTCGACGAGATCGACGCCGGGATCGGGGGCAACACGGCCCGCGCCGTGGGCGAGCGCCTGCGCCGTCTCGGTGACGAGCGGCAGGTCATCTGCATCACCCACCTCCCCCAGATCGCGTCGCTGGCCGCGACCCACTTCCGGATCGAGAAGCTGGCCGAGGACGGCGCGACGCGGGCCGCGGTCGAGCGCGTGGACGGGGAGGAGCTGGTGGCGGAGATCTGCCGCATGCTGGGGGCCGACCGCGGTGACGAGGCCGCGAGCCGCCACGCACGCGAGCTGCTGGCCGCCGCCTAGCCCGGCGGAGACCGGCCGTGGCGGACGCGAAGCGGAGCACGCGGCCGGAATGATTCACAATGCGCGCGGGGCATGGCATCACCCGGTCGAACCCGTAGGCGCGCGCTGCTGCGCTCGCGCGACCCCCGACGGGCCGCTCCCGGCGGGGCCGCGATAGAGGGGCGGGCGCGGCTCGGGCGGCGCACCAAGGACCTCGTCAGGCGGATCGGTCCCGGTGACGTCGCGATCATCGACCACGCGGACATCGACCGCATCGCCGCCGAGGAGCTCGTCGCGACTGGAGTCGGGGCGGTGGTCAACGTGTCGCGCTCGTCGACCGGCCGGTACCCGAACGCGGGCCCGCTGCTGCTCGCCCGTGCCGGGGTGCTCCTCGTCGACGCGCCGGGCGCGCCGCTGTTCGATCAGCTCGACGACGGCGATCACGTCGCGCTCCACGGCGGCGAGGTGAGGAGCAACGGCCACGCGCTCGCCCGGGGACGCGTGCTCGAGGTTGCCGAGCTCGCGGAGCAGATGGAGCGCCAGCGCGACCGCATCGACGAGGCCCTGGAGGCATTCGCGGAGAACACGGTCGCGCACATCCGCCAGGAGCGCGACCTGCTCTCGGGGCGCTTCGAGGTTCCTGAGACGCGCACCAGCTTCCGCGACCGTCACGTGCTGATCGTCGTCCGCGGGACTACGCATCGCCGCGACCTGCGGGCGCTTCGCGCCTACATCGCCGACGTGCGGCCGCTGCTCGTCGGGGTCGACGGCGGCGCGGACGCGATCCTCGAGGCGGGACTGAAGCCGGACGTCGTGCTCGGCGACATGGACTCGGCCAGCGACGAGGCCCTGCGCTGGGGCGCCGAGCTGATCGTGCACGCCTATCCCGACGGGCGCGCGCCCGGAAGGGAGCGGCTCGACCGGCTGGGGCTCGAGCACACCGTGATCCCGGCTCCCGGGACGAGCCAGGACGTGGCGATGCTGCTCGCGTTCGAGAAGGGCGCCGGCCTGATCGTCAGCGTCGGCGCTCACTTCAACCTGATCGAGTTCCTCGACAAGAACCGCGCCGGGATGTCGTCCACCTTCCTTACCCGGCTGAGGGTGGGGGAGACGCTGGTCGACGCGAAGGGGGTGAGCCGGCTCTACAACCCCGGCATCCGCGGCCCCCAGCTCGCCCTGTTCGCCGCCGCCTCCGCGCTGCTGCTCGTGATCGTCGTGCTGTCGTCGCCGGCGCTCGACAACCTGCTCGAGCTCGTGTGGCTCAAGATCCGGGTCTGGCTCGGCATCTAAGCGATGGGGGGATACAGCGCGCGCTACCACGCGGCTTCGCTTGCGGCGGTGTTCCTGGCTCTCGCGATCGGGATCCTGATCGGGGTCGGGTTCGGCGACGACGTCGTCTCCGGCACGACCGAGGACCTGGAGGAGAGCCTCCAGAACGACGTCGAGCGCGCCCGCGACCGCACCGACGAGCTCTCGCGGGAGCTCAACCGTGAGCGCGCATTCGGCGAGGCGGTCTATCCCGCGCTCGTCGGCGGCGACCTCCGCGGCGAGCGGGTGGGCCTGGTCGCGCTCGGGGCGCTGTCGGACGAGATCGCCGACGAGGTCGATGCGGCGATCGAGCCCGCTGGCGCGAAGCTGGCTCAGGTCGCGGTCGTCCGCGAGCCTCCGGACCTCGCCGCGCTCGCCGACGAGCTTCGCGACACGCCCTACTCGCGGCTGCGCAGGGACCCCGACGACCTGTTCGACTTCGCCCAGGCGGCCGGACGCGGGCTCGTGCGCGGGGACGGGATCGTGCGCCGGGTGAGGGCCCAGCTCCTGAGCAGGTTCAGCGGGCGCGCGCGGGCGGTGGACGCGGTCGTCGTGACCCGCGACGCCCCGCAGGACCTCGAGCCCGACGACGCCGACGCCAACGAGACGTTCGAGGACGGGCTGCTGGACGGCATCGCCGACGCGGGACGCCCGTTGGTCGGAGTCGAGCGGACGGACGCCGAGCGCTCGTCGATCGAGCTGTTCTCCTCGCACGACATCTCCACCGTCGACGACGTCGACCTGGTCGCTGGCCAGGTCGCGCTCATCTCGGTCCTTCTCGGCGCCGAGGGGAGCTTCGGGGTCAAGGACACGGCCGACGAGCTGCTTCCCGACCTGATCCGGCCCGCCGTCGGCTCGCGATGAGACCCGGGGCACCCGCGGCGCCGTGAGGCTGGCGGCGCTCGCCCTGTCGCTCGGCCTCGCGGCCGTGCTGGTCCCGGCGTGGATTCGGGACATGCGCCGCGCCGGGCTCGTGCGGGAGAACTGGCGCGGGCGGACGGTCGCGTTCCCCGCCGGAGCCATGCTGGTGGCCGTCTCGCTGGTCGCGCTGGCGCCGCTCGCGCTGCTCGACGACCGCGCCGACCTCGACCTGCTCGATCCGGACCTGCGGCGATGGATGGCGTACGTGGTCGGGGTTGCGCTTCTGGGGCTGCTCGACGACTCGCTGGGGAGGGCGGGGGAGGCCGACTCGCCGCGCGGGTGGCGCGGGCACCTCCGGGCGCTGCTGTCGGGCCGGTTCTCGACCGGCGCGATCAAGGCGGTCGGCGCGTTCGCGCTCGCCGCGTACGCGGTCTCGGGCCGGGGGCGCGAGGAGCTCGACTATCTCGCCGACCTCGCGCTGCTGCTGCTGGCCACGAACCTGTTCAACCTCCTCGACCTGCGTCCGGGCCGCGTGGAGAAGGTGTTCTTCGCGCTGATCGCCGGGCTGTGCCTCGGGGGGTGGACGGCGGAGCCGCTCGGGCTGCTGGGGATCTTCATCGGGCCGGTGGTGGTCGGAGCCTGGTTCACGCTTCGCGAGCGGGCGATGCTCGGCGACACGGGATCGAACCTGATCGGCGCCCTGGCGGGGGTGGCGCTGCTGGAGACGCTCGGCGACCCGGCGCGGCTGATCGCGTTGGCGTTGATCGCCGCGCTCAACCTGTACGGCGAGTTCCGCTCGATCACCGCCGCGATCGATCGTGTTCCGCTGCTGCGCCAACTAGACTCGCTGGGCAGAGCGCGATGAGCAACGGTTCAGGCGAGACCCGATTCATCTTCGTCACTGGCGGGGTGGTGTCGGCTCTCGGCAAGGGGATCGCCTCCGCCTCGGTCGGCCGTCTGCTCGTCAGCCGCGGCTTCCGGGTCCAGCTGCAGAAGTTCGACCCCTACATCAACGTCGACCCGGGGACGATGAGCCCGTTCCAGCACGGCGAGGTGTTCGTGACCGAGGACGGCGCCGAGACCGACCTCGACCTGGGCCACTACGAGCGGTTCACCGACGAGAACACCTCGCGGGCTTCGAACGTGACCGCGGGCGCTGTCTACAACTCGGTCATCCGGCGCGAGCGTCGCGGCGACTACCTCGGGGCGACGGTCCAGGTGATCCCGCACATCACCGACGAGATCAAGCACCGGATCCTGATCGTCGCCGAGTCGCAGGCGGTCGACTTCGTGATCACCGAGATCGGTGGAACGGTCGGCGACATCGAGTCGCTGCCGTTCCTCGAGGCGATCCGCCAGCTGTACGTCGACCTGGGCTCGAAGCGGTGCATGTTCGTGCACCTGACGCTCGTCCCCTACGTCGGCCACGCCGGGGAGCTGAAGACGAAGCCGACCCAGCACTCGGTCAACGAGCTGCGCCGGATCGGGATCCAGCCGCACGCGCTGGTGTGCCGCTCCGAGGGCGGGCTGGACCGCGACATCCGCCGCAAGATCGCGCTGTTCGCCAGCCTTCCCGAGGACGCGGTGATCTCGGCCCGCGACGTCGACAACACCTACAAGGTGCCGCTCGTGTTCCGGGCAGAGGGCATCGACGACCAGGTCCTCGACCACTTCGGGATCGACGCCCCGGCGCCCGACCTCTCGGAGTGGGAGGCGCTCGTCCGCCGCGCGGACGCCGCGACGCGCAAGCTGACGATCGCGCTGGTCGGCAAGTACGTGCAGCTCGCCGACGCCTACAAGTCGGTCGTCGAGGCGCTCCGCCACGGCGGCTACCACCACGGCGCCGACGTCGAGGTCGAGCTCGTCAACTCCGAGGACCCGGATCCCGACCAGCTGGAGGCTGCGGACGGGATCCTGATCCCCGGCGGGTTCGGCGAGCGCGGGATCGAGGGCAAGGTGCTGGCGGCGCGGATTGCGCGCGAGAAGGGGATCCCGTTCCTCGGGATCTGCCTCGGGATGCAGATGGCGGTGGTCGAGTTCGCCCGCCACATCGCCGGGTTCGACGGCGCCAACTCGTCCGAGTTCGACCCCGAGACGCCGTACCCGGTGATCGACCTTCTGCCCGAGCAGAAGGAGGTCACCGACATGGGCGGCACGATGCGGCTCGGCGCCGACCCGGTGAAGCTCCACGACGGGACTCGGGCCCGCGAGATCTTCGGCGAGGCGGTGATCTACAAGCGCCACCGCCACCGCTACGAGGTCAACAACATGCTCCGGCGCAGGCTCGAGGACGAGGGCCTGGTGTGCAGCGGCACCTCTCCCGACGAACGCCTCGTCGAGGTGGTCGAGCTCCCCGACCACCCGTTCTTCGTCGCCTCCCAGTTCCATCCCGAGTTCAACTCGCGTCCCACGCGCCCCGAGCCGCTGTTCCGCGAGTTCGTCGGTGCGGCCAAGCGTCGCGCAGACGAGCGGACGCCCGAGGAGCCCGCGGTGGAGCCGTCGGTCGAGCGCGTCAGCGAACCCTCCTAATCCGGAATACAATCGGCGTGTGCCGGTCGACCTCGACGAGTACCGCCGGTCGAGCCACGAGACCTGGGAGCGGATTGCTGCCAACTGGGACGAGGAGCGGACCTTCATCCACTCCGCCACCGCCCCGGTCAACGAGCGCATGATCGAGCGACTCGACCCGCAGCCCGGCGAGACCGTGCTGGATCTGGCGGCGGGCACGGGCGACACGGGCTTCCTCGCCGCGGCCGTCATCGGCGACGAAGGCAGGCTGATCTCGACCGACTTCGCGTCGGCGATGGTCGACGCGGCGCGCGGAATCAGCGCGCAGCTCGGCCTCGGCAACGTCGAGCACCGGGTCCTCGACGCCGAGCGAATGGACCTCGACGACTCGAGCGTGGACCGGGTGCTGTGCCGGTTCGGCTACATGCTGATGGCCGATCCTGCCGCGGCGCTCGCCGAGACCCGCCGCGTGCTGCGCGACGGCGGGCGGCTCGTCTTCGGCGTCTGGACGGCCCCCGGCGAGAACCAGTGGGCGTTCGTGCCCGGGCTCGTGCTCGTCGAGCGCGGCCACATGCCGCCGCCCGAGCCCGAGGCGCCCGGGATCTTCGGAATGGCCGACCCGGAGCGGATACGCGCGCTGGTCACCGGCGCGGGCTTCGCCGACCCCGAGATCGAGCAGGTGGACATGGCGTGGCCCTACGCCGACGCGGACGAGCACTGGAGCCTGACCCGCAGGCTCGCGGGACCGCTCGCCGACGCCGTCGACCAGCTCGACGAGGAGGAGCGAGAGACCGTGCGGGCGGACGTACGCTCGCGGATCGAGCCTCTGCTGGCGGACGGCCCGGCCCCCGGGCGAGTCCACGTGGTGACCACGGCTTAGTCTGTCCCGCCATGGGTGACGAGCAGCGGCTGCTCGAGCGCTTCGTGCGGCTGTGCGAGATCCCGAGCCCGACCGGGGACGAGCGCGCCGTGGCCGATGCCGTCGCCGGCGAGCTGCGCGAGCTGGGGGTGGAGGTGAGCGAGGACGGCGCGGCCGCGGAGGCCCGGGCCGGGGCGGGCAACCTGCTCGCGAGGGTGCCGGGCCCCGGTGACGAGTGGGTGATGCTGTGCGCCCACCTCGACACCGTTCCCGAGGACGGCCGGATCGAGGTCGTGCTCGAGGACGGTGTCTACCGCAGCCGCGGCGACACGATCCTCGGCGCCGACGACAAGGCGGCGGTGGCGGTCCTCGTCGAGCTGGCGGCGCGGCACGCGAACGACCCGCCGCCGGTGGGGATCGAGCTCCTGTTCACGGTCGCCGAGGAGGACGGGCTGCGCGGGGCGAAGGTGTTCGACATCGACTCGCTGCGTTCGAGCTACGGCTTCGTCCTCGACCACGCGAGCCCGATCGGCGAGATCCTCGTCTCGGCGCCGACCCACAAGCGGCTGGCGGCTGAGTTCATCGGCCGCGAGGCGCACTCGGGGATCCGGCCGGAGGACGGCCAGAGCGCGATCGCCGCGGCGGCCGCCGCGATCGTAGAGATGGGGCTCGGCCGGCTCGACGACGAGACGACCGCCAACGTCGGGGTGATCGCGGGCGGCACTGCGACGAACATCGTCCCCGGGCGGTGCCGGATCGAGGGAGAGGCGCGCAGCATCGACACCGAACGCGCGGCGGAGACGATTGGCGCGATGGTCGACGCCTGCACGTGGGCGGCGGGGGAGCGCCACTGCGACGTCGACTTCGAGGTGACCGAGGTCTTCCGCGGCTACCGGCCGCGCCCCGCCTCGCCCGCCGTCGCGGCCGCCAAGCGCGCCCTCGAGCGCTGCGGCCACGAGCCGCGCCAACGCGCGACGGGCGGCGGCAGCGACGCCAACGCCCTTCGCGCCGTCGGCTTCGACGCGGTGTTGCTGGCCAACGGCACCGAGGCCAACCACACCCCGCAGGAGAGCGTCGCCGCACAGCGGATCGTCGAGATGCTCGACGTGTGCGAGGCGATCCTCGAGGCGGCGGCGGACCGGGGGTCAGCGGTCGGTGGTTGAGCGATGCTGAAGCTGCGCCGCGGAGTGGTCGCGTCGACCGACCCGCTCGTCGTCGAGGTCGAGGGGCGGCAGCGGCGGGCGTGGGCCGACAGCTCGCTGGTCGGCGAGGTCGAGGCCGGCGACGAGGTGATCGTCAACGTCGAGGCGCTCGACCTGGGGCTGGGCTCGGGCGGGTTCGACGTCGTGCACGTGAACCTCACCCGTGGCCTCGATCGCGGCGGGGCTGAGAGCCCGCACGTGATGAAGCTCAACTACACCTCCCTCCAGCACCCGGTCGACCCGGTCGAGCGGCCGGTCGACGCCGCCGAGACGGCGGCCGTGCCGGTCCTCGTGCTGCCCCTGCACGGGCACCTGGCGCCGGCCGCGTGGTCCGCGGCGCAGGCCCGGCCGGGGCTGCGGCTCGGCTACGTGCAGACCGCCGGGGGCGCGCTGCCGGGGACGCTGTCCCGCGACGTCGCCGAGCTGCGCTCCCGCGGGCTGCTGTCGGGGCACGTGACCGCCGGCCCCGCGTACGGGGGCGAGGGCGAGGCGATCGGATTGGTCGGCGCCCTCGACGCCGCCGCCTCCCTGGGCTGGGACGCGGTCGTGGCGGGAGCGGGGCCGGGGATCCTCGGGTCGGAGACGCGCTATGGGCACGGCGGAATGGCGGCGCTGGACACCGCGCACGCGGCGCTCGCCCTGCGGATGCCGACTCTCGTCTCCCCGCGGCTGTCGGCCGCGGACCCGCGGCCGCGCCACCGAGGGCTGAGCCACCACACGTCGGCGGTGCTGGAGCTGCTGCTCGCCCCCGTCCAGGTGCCGGTGCCGGAGGTAGAGGCGAGTGAGTGGCCGACCCCGGAGACGAGGCCGGAGGCCGGGGCCGAGCCCGGCATGCTCGACGAGCTGCGCGAGGCGTGCGGCGAGCGGCACGACCTCGCGGTGCACCCGGTCGACGTCGAGGGCTACGCGGCCAGTGGTCTGCCGGCGCGGACGATGGGGCGTGGGATCGGGGAGGATCCGCTGTTCTTTGCGGCGGCGCTGGCGTCCGGCCGGGCGCTGGCCGCCGCGACCGGAGGTCAGTGATGGAACGCGTGAGCAGCAAGGTCGTGCACGAGGGCCGCATCGCGACCGTGCGGGTGGACGGGTTCCGCCACCCCGACGGCTCGACGGCCGAGCGCGAGATCGTCGGCCATCCCGGCGCCGTGGCGATGATCGCCCACGACGAGCGCGTCCTGTACATGGTGCGCCAGCCTCGCGAGGCGGGGGGGGAGGAGCACCTGCGCGAGCTGCCCGCGGGCAAGTTCGACGTCGAGGGGGAGAGTCCAATCGAGACGGCAAAGCGTGAGCTGGCCGAGGAGATCGGATTGCAGGCGACCGAGTGGCGGGAGCTGAAGCAGATCTACACGAGCCCGGGGTTCTCGGACGAGCGGGTCTCGATCATGG
>DATHVJ010000226.1:0-4669 GCA_035461345.1 Solirubrobacterales bacterium
CCGCCCATCCCGGGGAGCATCCCCAGCACATTCGACAGCGGGCCCATGCGTCGCAGCTGGCGCATCTGCTGGAGGAAGTCCTCGAGCGTGAACTGCTGCTTGCGGATCTTGCGCTCCAGCTCCTCGGCCTGCTTCTGATCGGACACCTCCTCGGCCTTCTCGATCAGCGACAGGACGTCGCCCATGCCGAGGATGCGGCTTGCCATCCGCTCGGGCTGGAACCGCTCCAGCTCCTCGATCCGCTCGCCCGTTGACGCGTACATCACCGGCTTCCCGGTCACGGCCTTGACCGACAGGGCCGCGCCGCCGCGAGCGTCGCCGTCGAGCTTCGTCAGCACCACGCCGTCGAAGTCCGTGCGCCCGGCGAACTCGGTCGCGACGTTGACGGCGTCCTGACCGGTCATCGCGTCGAGCACGAGCAGGACGTCGTGGGGCTTGACACGCTTCTTGATCGCCGTCAGCTCATCCATCAGCTCCTCGTCGATGTGGAGCCGTCCCGCGGTGTCGACGATCAGCACGTCGCGATCCTCCGCGCGCGCCCGGTTCAGCGCCCACCCGGCGATCTCGACCGGGTCGGCGTCGGTTCCCTTCTCGTACACCGGCACCCCCGCCCGGCCGCCTACCGTCACGAGCTGCTCGATCGCGGCGGGGCGCTGCGTGTCGCACGCCGCGAGCGCCGGCGTGCGCCCATCCTTGGCGAGCTGCTTGGCGAGCTTCGCGCACGCGGTCGTCTTGCCCGAGCCCTGGAGGCCGGCCATCAGGATCACCGTCGTGCCGGAAGGCGCGAGCACGATCTCCCGTCCGGCGCCGCCCATCAGCTTCGCCAGCTCCTCGTTGACGAGCTTCACGACCTGCTGGCCGGGGTCGAGGCTGTCGAGCACGCCGGCGCCGAGGCAGCGCTCCTTGAGGTCGGCGGTGAACGCCTTGACGACCTTGAAGTTGACGTCCGCCTCGAGCAGCGCGAGCCGGATCTCGCGCATCGCCCGGTCGACGTCGGCCTCGCTCAGCTTCCCCCGCGAGCGGACCTCGGACAGCGTCGACTGGAGCCGGTCGGAGAGCTGGTCGAACATGGACGACTGAGGTTACGGGAGCGTGGGTGGGTCTACGCGCTCAGCAGCGCGGTCGCGAACTCGCCGGCGTCGAACGGGCGCAGGTCCTCGAGGCTCTCCCCCGCACCGATCAGCTTCACGGCAATACCCAGCTCGCCCGCGATCGCGAGCGCGATCCCGCCTTTCGCCGTACCGTCGAGCTTCGTCAGCACGACGCCGCTGACCTCGACCGCCTCGGAGAACGCCTGCGCCTGCCGCAGGCCGTTCTGACCGGTCGTCGAGTCGATCGTGATCAGCGTCTCGTGGGGCGCGCCGTCCAGCCGCTTCGAGATCACGCGCCGCACCTTGGCCAGCTCCTGCATCAGGTTCCCGTGCGTGTGCAGGCGACCCGCCGTGTCGACGATCACGACGTCCGCCCCCCGCGACTCGGCGGCCGAGATCGCGTCGAACGCGATCGCGCCGGCGTCGCCGCCCGGCGAGCCCTTGACGATCTCGCATCCCGCCCGCTGCGCCCACGTCTCGAGCTGCTCGATCGCCGCCGCGCGGTAGGTGTCGGCTGCGGCGAGCACGACCGTGAGTCCGAACTCGCGCTGGAGGTGCCACGCGATCTTGCCGATCGTCGTCGTCTTGCCGCTGCCGTTGACGCCGACGACCATGACGACGGCGGGCCGATGGGTGAGGTTGATGCGGCCGTCCCCCGGCTCGGCGGTCTCCGCGAGCAGCTCGATCAGGCGCTCGCGGGCCTGATCCGGGCCCTCGACGGCGCCCGACTCGGCCTCCGCCTCCAGCCGGCCCACGACCTTCGCGGTCGTCGGCGCGCCGACGTCGGCGAGGATCAGCGTCTCCTCGAGCCGCCCCCACGTCTCGGCGTCGAGCGTCTCGCCGAGGCTCGCGCTGAGCTCGTCGGCGAGCGCCTTGCGGCTCTTGGACAGGCTGTCGCGGAGGCGGCGAAGGACGCCGCCGTGCTCCTCGTCGGGCTCCGTCGGCGCGGCCGGTGCCTGGGCCGCCGCCCCGTCAGGGAGCTCGAACACGTCATCCCACGTGGTGGCCATACGCGCGGAGGCTACGCGGCTCAGGCGGCGGCTTCCGCCGCGTCGACGGACTCGGCGAGCTCTTCGTCGTCGCGCGGCAGGCGGCGTGAGATCACCTTCGTCACGCCGCCCTCGCCCATCGAGACGCCGTACAGCACGTCGGCGGCGTCCATCGTGCGCTTCTGGTGGGTGACGATCACGAACTGGGCGCGGTCGGAGAACCGCCGCACCAGCTGCAGGAAGCGGTCGATGTTGGCGTCGTCTAGCGCCGCCTCGACCTCGTCGAGGATGTAGAACGGCGACGGGCGAGCGAGGAAGACCGCGAACAGGAACGCCAGCGCGACGAGCGACTTCTCGCCGCCGGACAGCAGCGACAGCTTGCGCATCGCCTTGCCGGCGGGGGTGACCTCGATTTCGACGCCTTCTTCATTTCCGCCCGAATCAATCCCGGCCAAATCCTCTGCTCCGGCTCGCGCGGACCCGCCATCACCGGCGAGCTCGCTCGCGAGCTTGCCGCCTGACTCTTCCTCGCTCGCTCTCGCGTCCGGTTCAGCCGGGTTGGCGCCGCCCAGAACCCTCTTAGGCGCAGGCGCCTCCACCAGGCGAAGGCGGCCGCGGCCGCCGGGGAACAGGTGCTCGGCGAGCTCCGCGAAGTTGCGCGCCGTCGCGTCGAAGGTATCGGCGAAGTCGGCCTCGATCCTGCGATCCGTCTCGCGGATCACCTTCTCCAGCTCCGCCAGCGCAGTCTCGAGGTCCTCGCGTTGGTGCTCGAGCTCGGCGACGTGCTCCCGCGCCTCCTCGTACTCGCGCTCCGCGAGCGGATTCACCGGCCCGAGCTGCTCACGGCGGCGCTGGAGCCGCTCCAGCTTGCGCTCTATCTCGGCTCGCTCCTCCTCGCCGACCGGCTCCTCGGCGGGCGCGATCTCGACGCCGAGCCTGCTCCCGATCCGATCGGCCTCGGCGCGAACCTCGTCGCGGCGATCCTCGAGGTGCGCCGCCTTGACCTGTGCCTCGGTGACCGCCTCGGCGGCGGTCCGCAGCTCGGCCTGGATCGCGTACTCCTCGCGCGAGCAGGCTCGCAGCTCCTCAGCGACGTCGCTCGCGTCGTCGTCGTCGAGCATCCGCCGCTCCATCGCCGCGATCCGGTCCCCAACTGCGTCGCGCGCCCCGGCGACGGCCTCGGCGGCGGCCCGCAGTCGCGGCAGCAGCTTCTCCAGGGCGCCGACGCGCCGCTCGAGCGAGTCCTGGCGGCTCTTGCCGAGCAGGATCTCGGCCCTGGTCGACGCCCGCACGGCGCGCTCCGCCCCCTCGCGCACCGTGGCGAGCTCCTCGGCCATCTCGCCCTCGCCGGCGCGCGCTCTGAGCAGCGCCCGCGTCGCGCCGCCCAGGGCGTGCTCGATCCGGCCGAACTCGGTCGCCAGCGGATCCTCCGACCGGTCCCCGTCCGGCTCCCCGGCCTCGGGCGCCAGATCGCCCAGCGCCGTGCGGCGGCGACCGAGCTCGGCCTCGAGCTCGGCGGCACGGCTCGCCAGCGTCTCCGCCCTGACGCTGAGGCGCTCGTGGGCCCCGCGCATCGCCGTCAGCCGCCCCCACAGCAGCGTCCGCTCGCGGTCGCGCTCCGCGAACCGCTCCTCGATCTCGGTGCGGCGCTCGTTCGCCTTCGCCAGCCGCGCCTCGACCTCGTCGCGGGTGCGGCGCGCCCTCGCTGCCTCGCGCTCGGTCCCGGCGAGCTCGTGCTCGTGGGAGCGAAGCTCGTCGGCGACGATGCGCGCCCGCAGCTCGAGGCCGTCGCGCTCGAGCCGCGCGTGGGTCTCGGCCGCCTGGGCCTGGCGCTTCAGCGGGCGCAGATGGCTGCGCGCCTCGCGCTCGACGTCGAGCGCGCGGTCGAGGTTGTCGCGCGTGCGCTCCAGCTTCAGCTGCGCGCGGCGACGTCGCTTGCGGTGCTTGCCCAGCCCCGCCGCCTCCTCGATCAGGAGCCGGCGCTGGCGGGGCTTGGAGTGGACGACCTCCTCGACCTTGCCCTGGCTGATGACCGAGTGCATCTCGCCGCCGAGGTTGGCATCGGAGAGGATCTCGAGCACGTCGGCGAGCCGGCAGCGGGCGCCGTTGACGCGATACTCGCCGTCCCCGGAGCGGTCGAGCCGGCGCTTGATCGATATCTCCGAGAACACCTTTCCGGCCGAATCCTCTGCTCGCGCTCGCGCGGACCCGCCATCACCGGCAAGTCCGCTCGCGGACTTGCCGCTTTGTTCTACCGCGCTCGCTCCCGCGTCCGGTTCGGCCGGGTTTCGGCTGGTATCGATGACCACTTCCACCTCGGCGAATCGGCGGCGGCTCTGTCCCTCGCCGCCGGCGAAGATCATGTCCTGCATCGACTGGCCGCGAACGGCGAGCGGGCTCTGCTCCCCGAGGGCCCACAGGACAGCGTCGGTGATGTTCGACTTCCCGCACCCGTTCGGGCCCACGATCACGCTCACGCCGGGCGCGAACAGCAGCCGCGTGCGCTCGGGGAACGACTTGAACCCCTTCATCGTGATCGACTTCAGGTGCATCGGGTAAGGAATAGGCTCGTCATCGGATCGGACGGGA
>DATHVJ010000227.1:0-8020 GCA_035461345.1 Solirubrobacterales bacterium
CTTGGCGTCGAGCTCGTCGACGACCAGGCCCATCGCCTCGGGTGTCCCGATCTCGAACCCGGAGGCGAACAGGTGGCAGCAGTCGATGCACACCCCGAGCCGCTCGTCGCCGCCGGCTGCGTCGAGCATGTCGGCGAGCTCGTCGAAGTTGCGGCCCAGCGGCCCCTGGGTCCCGGCGGTGTTCTCGAGCAGCAGCGGGCAGGCGTCGGTCGCCTCGAGCGCCCTGCGCAGCTCCCGGCCGACCCGCTTGATCGAGGCCGCATGCGGCTTGTCGAGGCGCGACCCGGCGTGGACGACGACGCCGTCGGCGCCGATCCCGGCCCCCACCCGGAGGGCGTGCGTGAGCGACTGCATCGACTTGCGCCGCAGCCCGCGGTCGGTGGTCGCGAGGTTGATCAGGTAGATGGCGTGGATCACAACGGCCTCGAGGCGCGACCGCTCGAACGCCTGCCGGAACGCCGCGAAGTCGTCGTCCGCGTAGGCGGTCGGGCGCCACGCGCGCGGGCTCTGGTTGAAGATCTGGATCGCGTCGGCCTCGCGGTCTGTGCCGCGCTCGACGGCGCGGTCGAGCCCGCCCGCTGTGGAAACATGAATCCCGATCAGCATGGATCGCCGAGTTCGCTTCGCTCCGTCGCCGACGGGCGCCCTCCACATCGGGGGCGCGCGGACGGCACTGTACAACTGGCTTCTGGCGCGCGGCTCGGGCGGCACGTTCGTGCTCCGGATCGAGGACACAGACAGGGAGCGCTCCACGTCCGAGAACGTGGAGCAGATCCTGGCCGCGCTGCGGTGGCTGGAGCTCGACTGGGACGAGGGGCCGTACAGCCAGCACGAGCGCGCGTCCCGGCACCGCGCGCGGCTCGATGAGCTCCTCGCGTCGGGCCACGCCTATCCCGATCCGGCCACCGGGGAGGACGTCAAGGCGTGGAAGCAGGAGCACGACGGCGCCGGGTACCGAGGCGAGGCCCGCGACGAGGCCGGTGCGGCGATCCGCCTCCGCGTCCCCGACGAGGGACAGACCGTCGTCGAGGACGCGATTCGCGACGAGATCAGGTTCGAGAACCAGCTCTTCGACGACTTCGTGATCGCGCGCAGCGACGGCTCGGTGCTCTACAACTTCGCGGTCGCGGTCGACGACGCCGAGATGGAGATCTCCGACGTCGTCCGCGGCGATGACCACCTCTCGAACACGCCCAGGCAGCTGCTGGTGATGCAGGCGCTGAGGTTCGAGCCCCCGCGCTACGCGCACCTGCCGCTGCTCCACGGCCCCGACGGCCGCAAGCTCTCCAAGCGCCATGGCGCGGCCTCCGTCGACGCTCTCCGGGACGAGGGACACCTCCCGGCGGCGGTCCGCAACTATCTCGCCCTGCTGGGGTGGGGGACCGAGGACGACACCACGCTGATGATGACCGAGGAGCTGGTCGAGCGATTCAGCATCGAGCGGGTTGGGCGGTCCTCCGCGATCTTCGACGAGCAGAAGCTTCGGTGGATGAACGGCCGTTTCATGCGCGCGATGCCGCTCGACGAGTACGAGGCGCGGGTCGCCGCTCACCTCGCGGCGACCGATCCGGCTGCCGCCCAGGCGTTCGACCGCGCGCCGCCCGAGCGCCGGCGCGCGGCGTGCGCGATCGTCCAGGAGAAGGCCCAGACGCTCGCCGAGGTGTGGCCGCTGATCCGCTTCCTGTTCGTCGGCCCTGCGGACGACCCCGACGCGTGGACGAAGGTGATGAAGCCCGAGGCGGGGCCGCTGCTCGCCGCGGCGCTCGAGGCGCTCGGTGACGGAGCGAGCTTCGAGCCGACGTCGATCGAGGCGACGCTGCGCGAGGTCGTCTCGGGGCGCGACGTGAAGCCGAAGCTGCTGTTTCAGCCTCTGCGGGTGGCGATCACCGGGACCACCGTATCCCCGGGGATCTTCGAGTCGCTCGCCGCGCTCGGACGCGAGGAGTCCGTGGCGAGGATCGAGCGCGCGCTGCAGCGGCTTTCGAGCGATTAAGCCAGCGCGCGATCCTGCCGATAGGAGGGTGGACGAGCGTACGATCCCCGTCCATAGCGGCTGCATGCCGCCCTCGCGAGCTCCGGATGGCCCGGGCAGCCCAGACACGGAAGAAGACCGATGCGCGGCGCGGCAAGAAGCGCCCCGGCGCTTCGGCGCGCAAGAACGGCAACCGCGCGCCGGCACGCAAGCAGCGGCCGCCGGGCCCGGGGAACTCGATCCCCGAGGGCCCTCCGCGGACGCGCGGCATGGGGCACGGCGGGCATCGTCTCGCCGAGGCGTTCGGGGCCGTGGAGCGCCTGCCCGTGCTGGCCGAGCTGCAGCGCAGGCTGCGGTCGCTGTTGGGCAAGCCGGCGGGCTCCGAGGCGGAGGTCACCGACGCCATCGAGGCCGATGTCGCCCTGGTGATCGCCGTGATGCGGGCGGCCTCCGATCGCGGCTCGGAGCCCGGCCGGGTGTGGGGAGTCGCCGATGCCGTGTCGGTCCTCGGCCCGGCGGGAGTCGCCTACGCCGCCGAGGAGGTCGACGCCTACGAGCTGTTCGAACCGCCGGCCGAGTGGCAGGGTCAGCTCGAGCCGCTGCGCCGCCACAGCGTCGCGACCCGCTACGCGACGGTCAGGATCGCCGAGCTGGGAGGGCACGCGAACTGGGACGAACTCGGGCTGGCGGCGATGCTCCACGACGTCGGGACGCTCGTGCTCGCGCGGCTGTATCCGGGGTACCAGGAGCTGGTCGCCCACCGCAGCGGAACGCCGGAGGGGCGGATCCAGGCGGAGCGCCGCGAGCTCGGGATCGACCACGCCCTCGTCGGAGGGGTGTTGACGCGACGCTGGGGGCTTCCACCGTCGGTCACCCAGACGGTCGAGCGCCACCACGGCGCGGATCCCGAGGGGCCGGCTGCCGTCGTCGCGCTCGCCGACCAGATCGCCCATCACGGCCACGGCGATCCGGTGGCGCCCGAGCGGCTCACTGCGCTCGCCTACCGCGCTGGGATCGATCCCGATCGGCTCACCGGATTGCTGGTCGAGCTTCCCCCCGCCCAGCCGCCGCGCCGGCGGGTGCCGGAGCCGTGCCCGCTGTCGCCGCGCGAGCTCGACGCGCTTCGCGGGCTGGCACAGGGCAAGGTGTACAGGGAGATCGCCGACGACCTCTCGCTGTCGGCGAGCACCGTGCGGACCCATCTCCACAACGTGTACCGCAAGCTCGGCGCGATCGACCGCGCCCAGGCCGTTCTCATCGCCCGCGACCGCGGCTGGATCTAGTCCCCTAGTCGATCAAAGAGTTGCGGATGCCGATCGCGACGGCATGCGCGCGGTCCTTGGCCCGCAGCCGCGACAGCAGCTGCTTGTTGTGGGTCTTGACGGTCTCCGCGCTCAGCCCCAGCCTCCGCGCCACCTGCCCGGTCGAGTGGCCGTCGGCGAACATCTGCAGGATCTCGCGCTGGCGCCGGGTGAGCGTCTGGCCGGCTCGCGGGCGCCGGTCTCCGGCGGCGGGATCGATGAACGTCTCCGACCCGGCCGCCGACTCGACCGCGCGGCTGAGTTGCTCGGGCTTCGAGCTCTTGGCGACGAACGCGTTCGCTCCCGCCGAGAACGCCTCGTGGACGAGATGCCGCTCGGGGCGATCGCCGTGGGCGACGATCCCGAGCCCGGGCTGGGCCTTGAGCAGGGCCCTGATCGTGGCCGCGCCCCAGAGCGCGCTCGAGGCGCTGTCCTGGGGGGGACGCATGTCGACGATCGCGACGTCGAAGTCGCCGACGTCAGTCAGGAGCTGGAGGGCGTCCTTTCCGGAGGCCGTCTCCTCGACCTCGTAGCGGTCGCCGAGCACTTCGCGAACGCCGACCCGGACCATCGGCTGGCCGTCGATCACCAGGCAACGCGACTCCGCGCTCAGAACTCCCTCCGTCTCGCTCGAGCAACGACCGGACGCGGTGATCGTATCGGAGCACCAGTGCCGCGATGACGATTCCCCCGAGGTCGATACAGACGTCCAGGACGCTCCCGTTGCGGCCCTCGACGAAGCTCTGGTGGTACTCGTCGCCGATCGCGTACAGCAGCGTGATCGCCGCGGCGACGGGGAGCGGCTTGCGAATCAGCGGCCGCAGCGCCCACCACCACAGCAGCGCGAGCGAGCCGAACACCAGCGCGTGCGCCAGCTTGCGCAGGACGAGGTCCCACGCCCCCAGCCCCGAGTCCAGGTCCGGCTGGGAGGACAGCAAGAAGATCAGCGCCATCAGCGCCACCGGCGCCGGGGCGCGGATCGCTGTGCGGGCGATCGCGTTCATCCCCCGCATTGTGGTGCTGTACAACCACTGACGCGTTGATCTCCGTGACCTCGAAATCCCGCTACGCAGTGGTGGCGATGGCCGAGCTCGCGCGTTCGGCCGAGGATCGACCGATCCCGATCGCCGCCGTCTCCGAGCGCCGGGGGATGCCGGTTCAGTTCCTCGAGCAGCTGTTCTCGACTCTCCGCCGCGCCGGTCTGCTCGAGAGCTACCGCGGGATGCGCGGCGGCTACACGCTCGCGCGCCCGGCCGACGAGATCACTGTGCTCGAGGTCGTGCAGGCGCTCGACGGGAGGGTGGGGGAGGAGGGCAAGGAGGCGGGAGGCATCTGGGCCGAGGGCGTCGACGCGCTGCGCGACGTGTTCTCCCGGACCACGATCGCCGACATCGCCCGCCGCGAGGCCGAAAACGCCGGCTCGCGGATGTACCACATTTAGACCCGGCACCCGCTATCCCGCTCTAGCAAGTTCTTTGCCGGTCCGGTGGGACGCCCATGGGACAACAGGCGGGACAACACTCCCGATTTGCCGTAGCCGAGGGCCGTCGTGAGCGCGAGGGCGGTACAGGCCACGACGGAGTATCTGTCGACCTCTCCCGCAGGCCGCGCCCTGCCGCGTGACCACGCCGTAGTTCTCCTCGCCCTCGCGGACCTTGCCGACGACCAGGGCGTCGTCGCGTTCGACGGTACCGAGGACGAGCTCCTGGCTGAGATCGCCGGCCCGCGCAACGAGATGGGCGGCCAAGACTTGATTCGACGTTCAGACGTACCCCTCCCGATGGCCTTGGCGGGCCTTGGATTGCGGCGGCGGCCGGGGGCTTCGGCCCTCGGCCCGCCGGCCGTTCTCTTTGCCGCCACACGCCTCGGGACAGAAATCCAACCCGCCAGAACAGAAAGGCCATCCAATGCCACAAGGGGACCATCACTCCCAACCTAAGCCGACTCGACAGCAGGCGGACCGGCTCGCGCCGGAATGGGGGCGGGCATGAGCGTCGAGGGGCGCAAGTGGGCGCAACAGGTGATCCGCCGGACCGACCTTCTTCCGCGAGCCAAGGTCGTTGCTTCGGTCCTGGCCGAGCGCCACAACGGCAGAACCGGCCAGTGCACGCCGGGGCACATCACGGTCGCCCGCGACGCGGGTATACCCGAGCGCACAGCCGAGCGGGCTATCGGGGACCTGCGAGACGCCAAGCTGATCGAGGTCCAACCCCGCCAGAAGAAGAGCGGCCGGGGCCGCACCTCGGATAGCTACGCGCTGCTGCCAGTCAACGGCGTGGCACCGAAGGGTTGGGACCAATCCGCCACCAGCGGCGACTTGGTCGCTGACCAACATGCCACGAGTGACGGACCAATCCGCCACGAGAGGATGACCAATCCGCCACCAGTGACGGACCAACCCGCCACCAGCGCGGATGAACCTATAAGGGAACCTATAAGTGAACAGGGAAGAGAACACGGAAGTACTGGTACTGCTGCTCTCTCTTCTGAAATCAATCTCCCCGTACCCAGCCTGAACGGCAACGGCAACGTACGGCCGACTCAGGGTCGGCCTAACGGCAGGCAGGTGGAGGGGAAGGGAGACGTTGACGCCGGCGCCAGCGTCACCGGCGACCGCCCCCACGCGAGCGTGAGCTCGAACGACACCGCCCCCGTACCTGCCTCCGTTTCCTTCGAGTCGGCGCAGGAGGCCAAGCGCCGCGAGGACGCCGAGTGGCTGGCGTCCCCGGAGGGCCAGGCCGCTGAGCGCCGGCTCAGACGCAAGTGGCGGCTACGCCCGGAGGAATCAGCCCCTACCCCGCAGGAGGTAAGCCAACCATGATCGACCTCGAAACTAGGGCCGCGATATTGGCCGAGCGCCATCGCCGGCTACGCCTCGCCGCCTCGGCCGTGATCGCGGCGATGGAGCAGGCCAAGGGCTCGCGCAAGGCCGAGCGCCTGGTCGAGCGCATGGTGCGGCAGAGGTTGAGGGGGGCGGGCGCGTGAGCCTCCCTCCTGCCGTCCGCGCCGAGGTCCAGCGAATCCTCGACAAGGAAGCCCGCCGACTGCTTGACCAGCAGTTGAAGACCGGCAACGGGAGCGCCGCTGGTGCTCGAACACCCGTCGCCAGAAGACCTACTGCGAAAGGAAGAAGGTGACCGCGTGACCGACATAGAAACCCGAGCGGCAGCACTAGCCGAGCAGCACCGACGCTTGCGCCACCTGGCGCAGCGCGTTGTCGACGAGGCGCGACCGGCAGATGCCGAGCGGCCGCTCGCCACCATCGAGCCCCACCTGCTGCGGGCGATACGCAGGGAGCTGGCCGACCGCTACGAGCCCCAGCCTCAGTCGCTCGACTGGTTCACGATGAGTCCGGGCTCGTGAGCGACTACCGACGCGACGAGAGCAACGAGCAGGTACGGGCCAACGCCCAGTGGCTAGCCGATGCGGTCACCACCATCCTCGGGGGTGAGCGCGAGGACCTTGAGGAGGCAATCGCCAACCTGCCCGAGGACAGGGTCAGCGAGCTGCTGGCGATGGCGGTGGCGATCATCTCCACCCACGCCTACGAGCACACGACGAAGCAACGCATCGACTTCGGGGACCTCGGCGGGTTCGCCGATACGGCCTAAGGAAGCCGAGAGCCCGCCGAAAGTCGGGGGTGTTCTCCCTCTTCCCCAGCGGGCCTCGGCAGGAGAACCCAGACCAAGGCCCGGACTGGGTGAACAGGTGCGGCGCCGCCGTCAGCGCGTCACGTAGCGGGGCGCCGTGCCGGCGCCGGTACTGACCGGCTCATCGGGGCGGGGCGCCGCGGCGGCTTGGTCGGTGGAAGGTACGTCGACCTGGTCGGGCGCCTCCTTCGCGTGAGACGTGAGGTATTTCGAAATGGCGTTTTCGACGTTCAACATGGCGCTTTCGACGAGGGGGCCGCCTTTCTTGGCCGCCAGCACCCCAAGCGCCGCACCAACGAGCACGCCCCGCATTCCAGAGAGCGCCCCTCTGGATCGCTTGGGGGACGATTCGTTAGCCGGCTCGGTGGCCTCGCGAAAGGCCTTGCCCAATGCGCTCCCGACATTCTCCACAGTGCTCGTGCCCAACGGTCCTCCTTGAGTGCGGGGTCACGGGTACCCACCTGGTCGATGCGGAAACGTGCCGGGTTTTTTCCATGCGTGTGCCTTTTAGACCGTCAAGTGGCGCTTGTGCCAAAAACGCTAAGGCCGCCCCTGGTTGCGGACCTTTGCCTTCAGAGCCGGATCAGCTTCCGCACCCGGTCGCCGACGTAGCCCAAGGGGCTCTTGGAGAAGGTGGGGGAGAGCTGCGTTTCGCGCTGAGGGAATTCCTCCAAGTCCTGAACGTATTCGACGCGATCTGGGACGAAGTAGACGTTCATACCGGTGCTGTCCCGAAGTCCGACGAGCTCGTCGCCGCTCTCCCTCAGAAGCCTGACGACTTCCGCAGCGGGGGCTCTGACGTCGAGTCGCACACCGGAAGAGAAAACGATGGTGGCGGGCATGGGGCAAACATATACCTAAGGAAGCGGCACCGTGACCAAGTCAGTCACGCCGTGACGGACTTCCACCGACCTCGCGGAGTCTGCGCGCTCGGTTTTTGGTCAGCGCTCGCGCTTACGACCGCCGAGAGGTGCTCTGTGGGCGCCGCCTTTGCGAACCGCCCTGCAATGCCGAATCGCAGCCGTGGAGGGCTGCTCTAGATGGCCGGAATCAAGGCGAAACGCCAGAAATCGCTGCGATCCTTCGTCGGTCTCTGC
>DATHVJ010000228.1:0-2417 GCA_035461345.1 Solirubrobacterales bacterium
CTGCCCGGGGACGAGTTGAACGAGCTGGAGGCACGTCAGGACCCACGTTTGCTGCGCGCCCTCGACTTGGTCGCTCCGGGGACCCCGCTCCGCGAGGGGATCGACAACATCGTCCACGCCCGCACCGGCGGCCTGATCGTGCTCGGCGAGCCGGAGGACATCTCGTTCCTGTTCTCCGGCGGGATCAAGCTCGACATCGACTACACGCCGGCGCTGCTCTACCAGGTGGCGAAGATGGACGGGGCGATCGTGCTCGGCGCCGACGCGAGCAAGATCTCGTGGGCGAACGTGCAGCTGATGCCCGATCCGACGATCGTCTCGAAGGAGACCGGGACGCGCCACCGCACGGCGGACCGCGTCTCGAAGCAGACGCGCTCGCTCGTGATCTCGATCTCGGAGCGCCGCGACATCGTCTCGCTCTATCTCGAGGGGATGAAGTACATCCTCCAGGACATCCCGACCGTCCTCAGCAAGGCCAACCAGGGACTCGCCACGCTGGAGAAGTACCGCGCCCGCCTCGACCAGGTCTCGGCGCGGCTGACCGCGCTCGAGTTCGAGGGCGGCGGGGTTCTGCACGACGTGCTCGCGGTCCTGCAGCGCGCCGAGCTGGTGACCAGGATGGCCGCGGAGGTCGAGCGCTACATCATCGAGCTCGGCACCGAGGGGCGCCTGATCGAGACCCAGCTCGAGGAGACCGTCGTCGGGGTGACCGCGGACCGCGCGGCGCTCGTGCGCGACTACGCGACCGACAGCTCGGAGCGCGCGGTCGACGCGACGCTGGCGGCGCTGGCGCGCCTGCCGCATCCGGAGCTTCTCGACTTCGGGCGGCTGGCCGAGCTGCTCGGCTACGACCGCAAGGTGAACACGCTCGACTGCCCGGTGAGCCCGCGCGGCTACAGGATCCTGGGACGGATCCCGCGCCTCCCGCGGCTGGTCGCGGAGCGGGTCATCCAAAGCTTCGGAACCCTCGAGGAGATCCTCAACGCGAGCGACGCCGATCTCGAGTCCATCGAAGGGGTCGAGGATCGGGCGCGCGACATCCGTGAGGGCCTTCGCAGGCTTCAGGAGGTCGACCTCGTCGACCGGTATCTACAGAGCTGACGGCCGCCACCGGCGGACGTCTCTACGACAGGAGGCGATTATTCCGGAGCTAGCAGAAGAAGCGATGGAGACGGGCCCCGAGGTGCAGCCGATGATCTGCGACTTCTCGGAGGGGGACAACGTCGTCTACCCGCATCACGGGGCCGGAGTCGTTCTCAAGAAGGAGACCAGGCAGCTGCTTGGGGAGAGGCGGGACTACCTCACGATCAAGATCCTGCACAACGACATGACGGTCATGGTCCCGTGTGAGAACGCCGGGCGGGCCGGTCTGCGGCGGGTCATCAACCAGGCCGAGGTCAAGAAGGTGATCAAGGTGCTCACCGGCGAGGTCTCGGACATGCCGAAGAACTGGAACCGGCGCTTCAAGTACAACCGGGAGAAGATCAAGACAGGCGACGTCTTCGAGCTTGCGGAGGTGGTCCGGAACCTCGCGATCCGCGAGTGGGAGAAAGGCCTGTCGACGGGGGAGAAGCAGATGTACACGCGAGCGAAGAAGATCCTCGCGTCGGAGTTCATGTACGCGCTCGGCAAGGACGAGGACGGCGCGGAGGCGTACCTCGACGAGCTGCTCGAGGAGCGGTTCGGCGCCAAGGCGACCGCCTGAGGAGGAGAGGGGCGGACGGATGGGGCGTCACGGGGAGGGCGCCCCATCCGCCACGGCCCTGGTGGCCGCGGCCGGGTCGGGGGAGCGACTCGGCTGCGAGGGCCCCAAGGCCCTGGTCGAGCTAGCCGGCCGCCCGATGATCGCGTGGTCGCTGCAGGCGTTCGCGGCCGCGGCCGAGGTCTCCGCGGCGGTCGTAGCGGCGCCGCCGGGCGGCGAGGACGAGCTGCGCGACGCGGTCGCGGCGCCCGACGGGCTCGAGTTGCGAGTGGTCGCGGGAGGGCCCACGCGGTCGGAGTCGGTGGCCGCGGCGCTGGCGGCGCTCGACGAGCCGACGGACCTTGTAGCCGTCCACGACGCGGCCCGGCCGCTCGTGACGCCGGAGCTCGTTGACGGCGTGATCGAGACGCTGCTGACGAAGCCCGAGGCCGCTGGCGCGATCGCCGCTGGCGCCGTCACCGACACGATCAAGCGGAGCCCCGAGCCGCGGGGGACGGGCGGTGGCTCCCCGGCTGTGGCGGCGACCGAGAGCCGCGAGCACCTGTGGGCGGCGCAGACCCCGCAGGTGTTCCGAACGCCGGCGCTGCGCGACGCCCTCGCCGCCGATCCGCGTCGGGTCGCGCAGGCGACTGACGACGCCTGGCTCGTCGAGCAGGCCGGCGGCACCGTCCTGATCCATCCGTCGCCGCCCGAGAACATCAAGGTGACGACCCCG
>DATHVJ010000229.1:0-17496 GCA_035461345.1 Solirubrobacterales bacterium
ACCTCGATGGGCGGGGGCACCAAGCTGCTGCGGCTCCATGAGTGGGGATGCGCAGGGGTGCTCACAGATGGCCGCCTGCGCGACTTCGACGAGCTCGCGCGCTACGACTTCGCCGCTTACTGCTCGGGTGAAGCGACCCACTGGGGAGGCGACCGCGTGACGCCGCTCCAGGCAAACGTGCCGGTAGTCGTCGACGGAGTGGGCGTGATGCCCGGCATGTACGTGTTCGCGGACTCCTCCGGCGCTGTGGTGATCCCGGACGCGCAGATCGACGAGGTGCTGGCGGAGGCACGCAAGGTCGAGGCCGCGGACGCCGCCTCTCGCGACCAGATCGCCCGCGAGCGGGTTCGTGAACGATGACTTCCGCTAGTAGCTCCCGCGCTAGTTCGACGCGGTGCTCCTTCGCGTGAACCCGGGAGCATGCGATCGGGTCACGTGCGCGTTCAGGCATTCCTTCGCTCGCCGGACCTTCTAGGTACCGCCTGGCTTTCCAGAGCGGCCGGAGGCGCGCGCGTTTGCAGGGACCTCGAGGTGCGCCTGAGAGGAGTCGAACCTCCACGGGGCTGTTCACCCCACAAGGCCCTCAACCTTGCGCGTCTACCAGTTCCGCCACAGGCGCGTGGGGGGACGATTCTAGAGCAGGTCCTGCGCCGTCTTGCATCCGTCCGCCGCAGGGGCTACTCTCCGAACATGTGTTCCCACGTGAAGGCGACCGCCGGCCCCGGCAGGGAGGGAATCGGAGCATGGACCTGACCAAGCGACAGAGGGAGATCTTCGACTTCATCCGGCGGTACCTGCGCAAGTACGGATATCCGCCGACGGTGCGCGAGATCGGCGAGGCGCTGGGACTGCATTCGCCCTCGACCGTGCACGCGCACCTCGCCAAGCTCGAGCAGATCGGGCTGCTGCGGCGCGACCCGTCGAAGCCGCGGGCGATCGAGCTCATGGTCGGCAAGGCGCGCAAGGTGCTGCGCGGTCCGGGCGTCCCGCTGGTGGGCAACGTGGCGGCGGGCGAGCCGATCCTCGCCGAGGAGAACATCGAGGACTACTACGAGGTCCCGTCGGTGATCGGCGGCGAGAGCGGCGACTACATCCTCCAGGTGCGCGGCGACAGCATGAAGGACGCCGGCATCCTCGAGAACGACTTCGTCGTCGTGCGCCCCGCCGGCGAGGCGAAGAACGGCGAGATCGTCGTCGCGCTTCTCGGCGACGAGGCGACGGTGAAGCGCTACTTCCGCGAGCGCGACACGATCCGCCTCCAGCCGGAGAACGAGGCCCACAAGCCGATCCGCAGCCGGGACGTCGAGGTGCTCGGCCGCGTGGTCGGAGTCTTCAGGACTGTGTGAGCCGTGGCCGTCCTCGCCACCGACATCGCGCACGACCGCGGTTCCGCGGAGCCGCAGACGGAGGGCTCGGCGCAGCGGCTGTTCGAGTCGGGCGGGTTGACGCTCGAGGACGTCGTCCTCGGCGCCTGGGAGGAGCTCGTCGCGGATGGCCGCACCGAGTGCCCTGTCTGCGGCGGCGCGATGTCGATGCTCGACGGCTGCGCGGCCTGCGAGTCGGACCTTTCATAACGGCGGCTCGGCTCGTATCCGGCTCTAACATTCACTTCGCAGGCCATGCAGTCGCGGGGGAGGTGATTCCTCGAGGAAAGTCCGGACACCACAGGGCAAGGACGGTGGGTAACTCCCACCCGGCGAAAGCCGCGGGAAAGTGCCGCAGAAACGACACGGCCGATGGCGCGGCCTCACGTGAGCCGCGTACAGGCAAAGGTGAAATGGTGCGGTAAGAGCGCACCGGTGCCGCGGTGACGCGGCGCGTCAGGGCAAACCCCGTCCGGTGCAAGGCCAAGCAGGACCGTCGACCCGGCCCGGCGAGGTCCAGGTAGGCCGCACAGATGGATGGCTGCACGCGACAGAATCCGGCTTACAGGCTTGCTAAGGGAAGGGCCCCCTCACGGGGGCCCTTCCTATGTCTGGGGCTCGCGATCCTGACCGGTCCAGCCCCGGGCACAGGCACGGCAAGCGGACCCTGAAGGGGCGGCGCCAAGCGCCTGCTCCGGGGGCTGCGCCGGCGGTGATCGCGCGAGGATTTGCGGCCGCGGTGGCGAAATCCTCGTCTGTTAGGATCGCGCGACCTTCCGCTGAATCCCCGCCACATATCGCGGGGATCGGGGGACCCACCAGTGTGGGGCGAATTGCGGGTTGATGCCCGCGTAGCGCTTGCTCTTTCGGCGCGAGCCCGTCAGCTAACCCCGTAAGCACAGAAAGAGCCGTATGGACGAAGGCGGTCACCGCCGTCAGGCGGTGAGCAACAACCAAAGGGGTGACCGGCCGAGCCGAGTGCACGGTCGCCCCGATCGCGCGGCGCTGTGGGCGGTCTTCGTCGCGCTGGCGCTGCTGGCAGCCGCCGCGCTTAGCTCCACGGGAGCGAACGCTGCCAGCGGATCGGGCGGCACCCCCACGGCCCCCGAATGCCCCGCGAGCGAGTTCGGTGGCCGCGTCCTGCGCCTCGGCGACTGCGGGACCGACGTCAGGACCCTGAACTGGCTGCTGAACTCGAAGCCCTACGCGTCGGACGTCGGGTTCCACGAGCAGTTCGACGAGCCCACCGACGCGGCCGTGCGGGAGTTCCAGGAGCGAGCCGAGCTCGCCAGCGACGGAGTCGTGGACTCCGGCACCCGCGACGAGCTCCGGCGTAGGATGAAGCGCGAGGCGGCGAGCTGGTACGGCCCCGGCTTCTGGCGCAACGAGACCGCATGCGGGAAGAAGCTGCGGCGGAAGACGTTCGGGGTCGCGCACAAGCGCCTTCCCTGCGGGACCAAGGTCGTGTTCAACAAGGGCGGGCGGTGGCTGCGAACGAAGGTGATCGACCGCGGGCCCTTCGTCGAGGACGTCAGATGGGACCTCACCCAGAGGGCCGCCGAGGCGCTCAACGTCGAGGTGACCGAGAAGGTCCGCGCCGCCGTCGTCAAGCGCCGCTAGCGCACAGACCTAGGCGGCCTTCGGAAGCACGGTCGGGTCGGACTGGTCCTGCGGCAGCGCGGCTGCGTTCGCGACCAGGCTCTGGAACTCGCCCAGCGCGACGTGCGCGATCGCCTCGAGGATCTGCTCGTCCGTCCATCCGAGCTCCCGTGCCTCCTCGAGGAGGTGCGACTGAGGGTGGCCGTCGGAGTCGAGCAGCGACTCCAGGAACGTGAGCAGAGCCGCCTCCCGCGGGTCGCTCGACGCGAAGCTGCGCGCGCTGGAGATCTCGTCGAGGCCGAGACCGGCCGCCCTGGCCGTCCTGGCGTGCTGCGCGATGCTGTAGCTGTCGCCGCGGTGCTCGGCGACCGCGACCGCGATCCGCTCGCGCGTCTGGCGGGGGAGGTCGCCGCCGCGAAGCTCGGACCGCATCCTGGCGTACGCCCGCAGGGCCGCGGGCGAGCCGGCGAGGACGCCGACGAGCTTGGAGACCGCGCCCCCCGCCGATGAGGCGTTCTTCAGGATGCGCTCGCTTCCCTCCGGGGCGGTGAGCTCGTCGTGGATGTCGAAGCGACTGATGTCTGTCTTCACTGTCATCGGAGCCTTTACTTTACTTTTAGCTAGTTACTTACGGTTCGTAAGTTATAGCGCGCGAATCGCACCCTCGCAAGGTGTACGCGGCGCGCGCCCGCTCGGATCACATCCCCCGCGCCGATATCGTTCTCGCCTCCGGATCCGCGAAACGTCCCGAGAGGAGACCCATGGCCGAGCAGCCGCCCGCGCCCCCGCGCACCGAGACCGCCGACGACGTCAAGAGCCTCGTCGAGGAGCGAGGAGTGCGGTTCATCCGGCTGTGGTTCACCGACATCCTCGGCCAGCTCAAAAGCTTCTCGATCAACGCCCAGGAGCTCGACGACGCGTTCGAGGGCGGCATGGGCTTCGACGGGTCCTCGATCACGGGCTTCAACCCGATCGAGGAGTCCGACATGATCGCGATGCCCGACCCGACGACGTTCTCCGTGCTCCCGTGGCGCCCCGAGGAGCGCGGGGTGGGGCGGATGTTCTGCGACATCAGGGTGCCCGGCGGGGACCCCTACGAGGGCGACCCGCGGTGGATCATGCGCCGGGCGCTGCAACGGGCCGCCGACATGGGGTTCGAGGCCTACAACATCGGCCCCGAGCTCGAGTACTTCTACTTCCACTCCGACAAGCCTGAGAGCGGCGTCCCCGAGGTCCTCGACGAGGGCGGCTACTTCGACCTCACGACCCTCGACGCGGGCTCCGACGTGCGCCGCGAGACCGTGCTCGCGCTCGAGCAGATGGGGATCCACGTCGAGTACACGCACCACGAGGTCGGGCCATCGCAGCACGAGGTCGACATGCGGTTCAAGAACGCGCTGCAGATGTCGGACGACTGCATGACGTACAGGATCGTCGTCAAGGAGTACGCGATGAAGTACGGGTGGCACGCGACGTTCATGCCCAAGCCGCTGTTCGGCGAGAACGGCTCCGGCATGCATGTCCACCAGTCGCTGTCCCAGGACGGCAAGAACGCCTTCTTCGATCCCGACGACCAGTACTACCTGTCGGAGACGGCGAAGTCGTTCATCGCCGGCCAGCTCCGCCACGCGCGCGAGATATCACCTCTGTTCGCGCAGTGGGTGAACTCCTACAAGCGGCTTGTCCCAGGGTTCGAGGCGCCCGTCTACCTGTCGTGGTCGCGCCGCAACCGCTCGGCGCTGATCAGGGTGCCCCTCTACCACCCGGGGAAGGAACAGGCGACGCGGGCCGAGCTGCGCTGCCCCGACCCGGCGTGCAACCCCTATCTGTGCTTCGCCGGGATGCTGCACGCAGGGCTCGAGGGGATCGAGAAGGGCTACGAGCTGCCCGAGCCCATGGAGCAGAACCTGTACCACCTGACCCCCGAGGAGCGCCACCAGCGGGGGATCGAGCAGCTCCCGGAGACGCTCGGGGAGTCGATCGAGCTCGCGGCCGAGTCGGAGCTCGTCCTGCGGGTCCTCGGCGAGCACGCCTTCCGTCGCTTCGTCGAGATCAAGCGTCAGGAGTGGGAGGAGTACCGGGTCCAGGTCACGCCGTGGGAGGTCGAGAACTTCCTCTCGATCCTGTAGGGCCTACTCCAGCGTGGTCAGCAGGTAGGCGAGCGCGAACCCCAGCACGGTGAACAGGCCGACGAGGTTGCCGCCGCGCTTGAACGCCTCGGGCATCATCGTGTCGGCGAGCATCGTCAGCACGGCGCCGCCGGCGAACGCCTGGATCAGCCCGATCGCGTTGTCCGATGCGCTGTCGAGCAGCGCGTAGCCGAGCGCCGCGGCGACGGCCCCGACCAGCACGACGACCGACCACACGCCGAGTACGTGCCCGATCGAGCTGCCCGCCTTCTTCATCCCGGTCGACGACGAGATCGACTCGGGGAGGTTGGAGAGGAAGACCGCCGCTAGCACCGGAATCCCGACACCGGATCCCTCGAGCAGGGTGATGCCGATCACCGCCGACTCGGGGATGCCGTCGAGGACGGCTCCGAAAAGCAGCGCTGCGGCCGACCCCTCGGACTGCTCACCCATCGAGCTCATTCGGTCGCGGGCGCCGCGCCGCTCGATCGCCCAGTCACCGGCGAAGTAGGCGAGCGCGCCGAGCGCGAGGCCGATCACCACGGCGTCGGCGCCACCGAGCCGAAAGGCCTCGTCGGTGAGCTCGATCGTCACCGCGCAGATCAGCGTTCCCGCGCCGAAGCCGAGGATGAGGCCGATGACCACCCGCGGGATCGTCAGCGCGATGCCGAGGATCGCCCCCAGCAGGAGCGACGACGCACCCACTGCTCCCCACAGGGCGGCTTCGCCCACGGGGCAACGCTATCGATCGCTCAGCGCCTGTGCGAGCTCGGCGGGATCGGTCACGGGAGCGCGGCAGGCGAAGCTCTCGCACACGTACGCCGCGGCCTTCCCCTCCACCGCGTGGCGCTCGCGCATCAGCTCGGGGGCCTCGGTGCCCTCGCGGCCGCCGGCGACGACGAAGTTCGGCCGGTGCGCCGCCCGGACGACCTTCGCGAGGTCGCTCAGCGCGTCGGTCGCTGCTTCGGCCGGCGCCACGAGCGCCACCTCGCGGCCGGGGGAGAGGTGGAACGACAGCGCCCGCAGAAGGTGCGCCACCGCCTGTGGATGGCGGGCTGCGACGCCGTGGAACAGCCGCAACACGCCCTCGGCGTGGCGCGCGTAGCCGTGCTCGCCGGTGAGCGCCGCAAGGCGCAGCAGCCCGAAGGCGGCCGACGAGCTCCCCGACGGGATCGGATGGTCGTCGACGTCCTTGCGGCGCGCGATCAGGCGCTCCCCGTCGTCCGCCGTCGTGAAGAAGCCGCCGCGCTCGGGGTCGGCGAACCGAGCGATCATGTCGTCCGCAGTCGCGCGCGCCGCGTCGAACCACCGCTGCTCGAAGCTCGCCTCGTACAGGGTCAGCAGCGCCTCGACGAGGTAGGCGTGGTCCTCGAGGTAGGCGGGGATCCTCGCCTGGCCGTCCTTGTACGAGCGCAGCAGCCGTCCCCGCTCGTCGCGCAGCTGGCGCTCGACGAACTCGGCCGCGCGGGTCGCCGCCTCGAGGTAGTCGGCGCGCCCGAGTACGGCGCCCGCCTCGGCGAGCGCCGACAGCATCAGCGCGTTCCACGACGCCAGCCGCTTGTCGTCGAGGCCGGGCCACACCCGCTGCGAGCGGCGCTCGTACAGGGCGCGGCGGGCGTCGGCGACCCAACCCGGCGGCTCGTCCTCGAGCCCGGCCGGGAGGTGGAGGATGTCGCGGCCCTCGAAGTTCCCGCCCTCGGTGACGCCGTAGCGCGCGAGCGCGTCGTCGACGTGGTCGTCGAGGCCGGCGTCCCGGAGCGCGTCGGCGATCTCGTCCGGAGTCCAGACGTAGAACCGCCCCTCCTCGCCCTCGGAGTCGGCGTCGAGCGCCGAGTAGAACCCGCCCTCGGGGCCGCGCATCTCGCGCAGCGCCCAGTCGAGCGTCGTCTCGCATACCCGGCGGTAGCGGTCGTGCCCCAGCACCTGCCACCCGTGCAGGTACGCGCGCGCCAGCAGCCCGTTGTCGTACAGCATCTTCTCGAAGTGGGGGACGAGCCATACGTCGTCCACCGAGTAGCGGGCGAAGCCGCCTCCGACGTGGTCGTGGATACCGCCCGCGGCCATCGCGTCCAGGGTCACCTCGACGGCGTCGGTCACCCCACGCGCGAGCAGGAGCTCGAGCGCCGAGGCGGGGGGGAACTTGGGGGCGCTCCCGAACCCGCCGTGCTCCATGTCGGCCGACCCCCGCAATCCGTCGACCGCGCGGTCGAGCAGGTCCTCGCTCAGGAACTCCCTCGAGGGCTCTATTCGGCCCACCGCTCCGAGTTGGTCGCGGGTCCGCGGCGCCGCCGCGCGGATCTGCTCGCGGCGCGTGTCCCACGCCTCCACGACGGCCTCCATCGCCTGGCGGAAGCTGGGCAGGCCCGGCCGGGGCTCGGGCGGGAAGTACGTGCCTCCGTAGAACGGGACTCCGTCGGGGTCGAGGAAAGCGGTCAGCGGCCAGCCGCCGTGTCCGGTCATCCCCTGGACGGCCTCCATGTACAGCGCGTCGACGTCCGGACGCTCCTCGCGATCGACCTTGATCGGGACGAAGTGCTCGTTCATATACGCGGCCGTCTCCGGGTCCTCGAACGACTCGCGCTCCATCACGTGGCACCAGTGGCACGCCGAGTACCCGATCGAGAGCAGGATCGGGCGCTCCTGCTCGCGCGCTCGGGCCAGCGCGTCGTCCCCCCACGGGTACCACTCGACGGGGTTGTCCTTGTGCTGCAGCAGGTAGGGGCTGGTCTCGTTCGCGAGCCGGTTCGCCATCCGACCCCAGGCTACCCAGTGCGATATCAATGGGAACGACGCGGGGGACAGGCATCGCCACCGATCTGACAGTCATCCTCGAGGACCGCCCGGGCGAGCTCGCCACGCTAGGTGAGACGACCGGCCGTGCCGGGATCAACATCCTCGGCATGTGCGCGCTGACCGGGGAAGGCAAGGGGTACGTCCACGTGCTCGTCCCCGACGACAAGGCGGACGCGATCCGAACCGCTCTCGAGGATGCCGGCATGGGCGTGGCCGACTCGCGCGAGGTACTGGTCGTGGACATAGTCGACCGCCCCGGGACGCTGGGCGAGATGGCGCGCCGGTTTGCGGACGCGAGCGTCAACATCGAGCTCGCGTACTCGACCTTCGGCGGCGTGAAGCTCGTCGTCGCGACCGACGATCTCGACGCCGCCCGCGCGGCGCTCGACTAGCGGCGCCGAGAGCGCCACCGCGCCACGCCGTCCACCACAGCGGCGGCGATTCCCGCGAGGAAGGCGTCGTACCGGCTCGCCCCGCATCGGCCACGACACGATGCTCGACGACGGGTGGCAGGCCGTGGCCGACCGGGTCGACGAGTGGTCCGCGAGACGGTGGTCTCGTCTACGAGCCGGTGACGTCGCGCGCGAACGCCTCGAGGGCGTCGAGGTAGCGCTGGACGTCGTCGTCGGAGTGGGCGACCGACAGCGTCCACTCCTCCTCGACGCCAGGGGTCATGAAGATCCCGTGGTTCATGTGGTACAGCCACGCCAGCGTGGCCAGCTCCCTGTCCACCTTCGACAGGTAGTCGCGGTACTCGCGCAGCGGCTCGGAGGAGAAGATCACGCAGCCCTTGGCGCCCATTCCCTCCGGATAGCAGGGCAGGCCGTAGCCGTCGATCAGCTCGCGCGAGCCGGACAGGAGCCTGTCGTTCGTGGCCTCGAGCTTCTCGTACGCGTCGGGGGTGAGCGCCTCGAGCAGGGTCGCCTCGGAGGCGGCCATCACCAGCGGGTTGCCGTTGAAGGTCCCGTACTGGTGGTACTCGCCGCTGGAGACGAGCTCCGCGAGCTCGTCGGTCATCCCGATCGCGCCGCCCGGGTAGCCGCCGAAGGTCGCCTTGGCCAGGGTGACCATGTCGGCGTCGACGCCGAAGCGCTCGGTCGCGCCCCCGGGTGCGATCGTGCACCCGGTCTTGACCTCGTCGAAGATCAGCTTGACGCCGTGCTCCGTGCACAGCTCGCGGACCCGCTCGAGGTAGCCGACGACGGGCGGGATGATGTTGATGTTCATCATCGCCGGCTCGAGGATCATTCCGGCGATCCTGCCCTCGAGCTTGCCGAGCACCGACCCCAGCGCCTCGGCGTCGTTGAACGGCACCGCGCGGGTGAGGTCGGTAAGGGCCTTCGGGTAGCCGGCGCCGTAGACGACGCTGCGCGGGTCGTCGCGATCGCCCAGCTCCTCGAGCTCCGGGTAGACGGACACCATCACCGCGTCGTGGTGACCGTGGTAGGAGCCCTCGATCTTGAGGATCATGTCCCGGCCGGTCGCGGCGCGCGCGAGGTGGACCGCGTCCATCGTCGACTCGGTGCCGGAGTTGGTGAACCGCCACTGCGGGAGCTTGAAGCGGCGACGGAGCTCCTCGGCGACCGTGATCGAGCCCTGCGTGGGAGCGGCGAAATGGGTGCCCCGCGCGGCCTGGGCCTGCACTGCCGCGGTCACGTGCGGGTTCCCGTGGCCTACGACGACGACGCCGAACCCGTTGTGGAAGTCGGAGTACTCGTTCCCATCGACGTCCCACACCCTCGAGCCCTCGCCGCGCTCGATGAACACCGGCCACGGCTCGATCGACTGGAACGAGGACGGAACACCGCCGGGCATCACCTTGCTCGCCTGCTCCCAGCGCTCTCGCGACGCCGGCGTGCGCTGCTTGAGCTTGTCCATCTCGACGCGCGTCAGCTCCGCGATGCGGTCGCGGTCGATAGCGGTCGTCCCTGTGCGTGTGATCTCTACGCCCATGCGTGCGTGTCGAGTTGCGGGGGGACGGGAGCGTACATCAGACCCCGCGGCACACGATGTACAACGTCCCCTCCAGCCGGTGTCCGCCGAGGTCGCCGGCCGAGCGGCCCATCGCGTCGGCGAGCACCTGCGGCGTCGTCCCGATCGCCACGATCTCGAATCCCGCGCCGATCAGCTCGCGCTCGATCTCCTCGGCGCGGTACCAGTACACGTGCGGCCCGGCGTCGCGCAGCGCCGCGGGAGTCGGACGGCCCCGCATCCGCATTCGCGGCAGGAGCTGGTCGGGCCGATCCGACCCGCGCAGACGGCGCAAGAGTCGCAGGTAGGCGAGATACGGACGCATCAGGACGCTTCTGCGGCGGACCTCGAACGGGAGCACGGAGAACAACGCCACCCCTCCGCGCTTGAGGACCCGGCGTGCCTCGGCCGCGACGGTGCGGCGGTCGTCCGCGGTCTCGATCGACGACAGAAGCTGCTGCAGATACAGCACCTGGTCGAAGCTCGCGTCGGGGTAGCCGAGGGCTCGGGCGTCCTCGACGTCAAACCGGGTCTTGCCGCTGGGATCGGCTCTGCGCGCCTCGGCGACCAGCTCGGGCACGAAGTCGAATCCGGCCAGCGAGGTGAAGCCCAGGCGGCGCATCTCGGCGAGGATTCGGCCGCCCCCTGCGCCGGCCTCCAGGGTGGCGGCGTCCCGGTCGAGGTAGCGCTCGATCAGCGCGCGCTCGTCGGGCTTGAGTCCGGTGGCCTCGGTCCAGTACTGCCTCTCCACCGTCGTGAACACGGCCCTGTGCCGATCCTCCATCGCGCGGGTGGATACCACCCCGCGCGGATTCCGGGCCCGCGGCTAGGCGAAGTGGAGCTCGGTGGCGTCCTCGTCGGCGACCGGCTGCTCGCAGGTGGGGCAGTACCACGCGGCGTCGAGGGGGGTTCCGCAGGCCGCGTGGACGGGCGCCTCCGAGCCACCGCGGTGCCTCGCCCCCCAGTGCGCGAGCTGGCGCAGCGCGCCCGACAGCGCCCTGCCGGGCTCGGTGAGCTCGTACACGTAGCGGGGCGGCCGCTCGCAGTAAGGCTCGGCGACGACGAGGCCCTCGTCCTCGAGCTGGCGCAGGCGGGAGCTGAGGACATTCGGGGCGATCCCCTCGAGCTCCTCCTGCAGCTCGCCGAATCGCCTCGATCCCTCCAGCAGCGTGGCGACGATCAGCAGCGTCCACCGGTCGCCGACGGCGGCGAGCGCCTCCGACAGCGCCGAGGTTGCGGTACCGCCATCGCTCGTGCCTGCCTCCATGGGCGCGATGATAAAATAGTCCCTTGCAACTTGCAAGTAACCCTCCGAGGAGGCTCAAATGGCCGCTTCGCCAGCGCTCGCCGAGATCAGCTCCACCCTCGATCGGGTCGCCGCCGAGCAGGGACGGTCGGTGGTCGGGGTGGGCCGGGGATGGCGCGTCGGCTCGGGAGCGGTGATCGCCCCCGACCGCGTGCTCACCATCGCCCACCGCGCCGCGGACACCGTCACGGTGACGTTCGCGGACGGTCGTGAGGCGGACGGCGAGCCGGTCGCCGCCGACCACGACCTCGACCTCGCCGTGGTCGCGGTCGATACGGGTGACGCCTCGGCGCTCGAGTGGACCGCGCACGGCGACTCGCTCGGGGTCGGGACGCCCGTCGTGGGGCTCGGCAATCCGGGCGGCCGCGGCCTGCGGGCCACACTCGGCTTCGTCGCGGCGGCCGACCGCGGCTTCCGCGGCCCGCGCGGACGCCGCGTGTCCGGCGCCGTCGAGCACACCGCCCCGCTCCCGAGGGGCTCCGCCGGCGGGCCGCTGCTCGACGTCGACGGCGCCCTGATCGGGGTCAACCTGCTGCGTCTCGACGGCGGCCTGATCGTCGCCCCCAGCGTCGCCGGCGGGCTTCGCCAGGCGGTCGACCGGCTCGTTCGCGGCGAGCAGCCGGCGCGGCCGCGGCTCGGGGTAGCGGTGGCGCCGCCCCGCGTCGCGAGGCGGATGCGACGGGCCGTCGGCCTGCCGGAACGCGACGGCGTGCTGGTGCGCGCGGTCGAGGACGGAAGCGCCGCCGCCCGGGCGCAGATCGCCCGCGGCGACCTGATCATCGGAGTGTCGGGGCACGAGGTGGGCGGCATCGACGCGCTGCATCGCGCCCTCGACGACGCGGCCACCGACGGAGCGCTGAGGCTGACCGTCGTACGAGGCACGGACGAGCGTGAGGTCGAGGTCGAGCTGGGAGGGAGGCGATGAGCGCCACAGGCACGGAGCCGAGGGCCCAGGACGCCGCGGCCCTCGACGCGTACTCCCGGACCGTGGTCGGCGTCTCCGCGGGTCTCGCTCCCTCCGTCGCGAGCCTCAGGGTCCAGCGGCGGACATGGGGCGGGCGAATGCCGGCCGGCGCCGGGAGCGGGGTGGTGCTGACCCACGACGGCTTCATCCTCACCTCGGCCCACGTCGTCTCGGGCACCGACGGCGGCGGCCGCGCGGCGTTCACGGACGGACGCGAGCTTCGCTTCAGCGTCGTCGGCCGCGACCCGCTGTCCGACCTCGCGATCGTCCGTGCGGAGGACGGCGGCCTCGCCCCGGCCGAGCTCGGCGACGCCGACACGCTCCGGGTCGGCCAGCTCGTCGTCGCGATCGGCAACCCGCACGGGCTCGAGGGGTCGGTGACCGCGGGGGTGGTCTCGGCGCTCGGTCGGGCGCTGCCCGCGCGCTCCGGGCGCCGCGCCCGGATCATCGACAACGTGATCCAGACCGACGCCGCGCTCAATCCCGGGAACTCCGGTGGGGCGCTCGCCGACGGGGATGGACGCGTGGTAGGGGTGAGCACGGCCGTCGCCGGCGTCGGGCTCGGCCTCGCGGTCCCGATCAACGACGCCACCCGACGGATCGTCGGCGCGCTGATGAGCGAAGGGCGCGTCCGCCGCGCCTACCTGGGGATCGCAGGCGGCCCGCGACCGCTGCCGCCGCGCGCCCGCGCTCTGTTCGACCGGCGCGTCGGGGTCGAGGTGGTCGAGGTCGTCTCGGGGAGCCCGGCGGAGCACGGAGGCGTCCGCGAGGGCGACCTGATCGTCGAGGTCGACGGGCGGGCGGTCGAGAGCGCCTCCGACCTCCAGCAGATGATGGCCGCGGAGATGATCGGCCGGCGGCTCAGCGCCCGGGTGTGGCGCTCCGGATCGGAGCTCGAGCTCGAGGTGGTCCCGGCGGAGCTCACCGAGCGCGACTAGATAGGGTGCGCCGCGTCGGCGGCGGGTAGGAGGTCGGTGATGGGTGAACGCACGAGCCATGCCCCGGGCACGTTCTCGTGGGCCGACCTGTCGACGGCGGACGTCGATTCGGCGAACTCGACGGTCGCGTTCGGCCTCTTCGACGGCCCGCTCGACCCCTGATGCCCGACCACGCGGCGTTCCTGCGCGGCATCAACCTCGGCCGCCGCCGGGTCAGCGGCGCGGAGCTGCGAACGATCTTCGAGCGGATCGGATTCGAGGACGTGGCGACCTTCCGGGCCAGCGGCAACGTCGTCTTCGCAGCGGGCCGGCGAAAGCCCGCACCGGACCGAATCACGCGCGAGCTCGAGCGCGGCCTCGGCTACGAAGTCACCGTCTTCCTGCGATCTGCGGAGGAGCTGCGGGTGATCGCGGCGCGGCAGCCGTTCCCGGCCAAGATCGTCGATGCGTCCGCGGGAAAGCTGCAGGTTCTGCTGCTGCCTGGCCCGCCCAGCAAGCGCGATGCAGATGACGTCCTCGCCCTGGCAACCGACGAGGACAGGCTCGCGTTCGGGGACCGCGAGCTGTACTGGCTTCCGAGCGGCGGGATGCGCGACGCTGCGCTCGACCTCGCGGCAGTGGAGCGATCGGTCGGGCCGACGACGATGCGGACCAAGGGCACGATCGAGCTGCTCGCGGCCAAGTACCTCGGCGCCTGAGAGCCAGCGCGGTTCCGGCGCCGCGATGCGATGATGCCGGCGTGCGCTCTCGAATGCTCACGGACCACCACGGCACGCGGACGTTCGCGGTCGCGCTCGCGACCGGCGAGCCGCTGATGGAGTCGATCACCCGCTTCGCCGCTGAGCACGGGCTGGCGGCGAGCGAGTTCACCGCGATCGGGGCGTTCGCGTCGGCGAAGCTGGCGCTCTTCGACCCGGACAAGCGCGGCTACACGGAGATCCCCGTCGACGAGCAGGTCGAGCTCGCGTCGCTGAACGGCCGGATCTCGCGTCCCGAGGGAGGGGAGGGGGACCCCCACCTGCACGTCCACTGCATCGTGTCGCGACGCGACGGATCGACGATCGGGGGCCACCTCCTCGAGGCGGAGGTTCGCCCGACGGCCGAGGTGTTCATCACCGACTCGCCGACCGAGCTCCACCGGCGCACCGACCCGGAGTCCGGACTCCCGGCGCTGCGGCCCGAGCTCGAGTAGCCGCCTACTCGACGGTCCAGGTGTCCCCGGACCGGAACAGGGCGTTGAGCCCGTCGGCGCCCGGGCCGGCGCCGTCGCGCGCCCTCTCCAGCTCGGCGCTCATCGCCTCGGCGTAGACGGGCCGATCGACGTCGCGGAAGACGCCGATCGGGGTCGGGCCGGTGGGGCGCTCCGCGAGGTGGGCGAGGGCGAACGCGAGGCTGGGGTTCGGGTCGTGGGCGTCATGGACCAACAGCGCGTCCTCGCCGACATCGGCGACGTCGGCGAAGCCGAGACGCCCCGTGGCGTCGCGGACGACGCCGCGCTCGCCCTCGACCCCGAAGCGGATCGGCTCGCCGTGCTCGAGCCTGATCTGGTTCGCCTTCTTTCCCTTCGCTCGGACAGCGTCGAAGGCGCCGTCGTTGAACACGTTGCAGTTCTGGTAGATCTCGATCAGGGCCGAGCCGCGATGCGCCGCCGCGGCGCGCAACACGTCCGCCTCGTGCGCTCGGTCGGTGTCGACGGTCCGCGCCACGAACGTCGCCTCGGCGCCGAGCGCAAGCGCGATCGGGTTGAACGGATGGTCCTGGGACCCGAACGGCGTCGACTTCGTGACCTTCCCCTCCTCGCTGGTCGGCGAGTACTGGCCCTTGGTCAGGCCGTAGATCTGGTTGTTGAACAGCAGGATCTTGATCGGCACGTTGCGGCGCAGCGCGTGGATCAGGTGGTTGCCGCCGATCGACAGCGAGTCGCCGTCGCCGGTCACGACCCAGATCGAGAGGTCGGGTCGCGACAGCGCGAGTCCGGTCGCCAGGGCCGGCGCGCGGCCGTGGATGCCGTGGACGCCGTAGGTGTTCATGTAGTAGGCGAACCGGCCCGCGCAGCCGATCCCGGCGACGAACACGGTTCGCTCCGGGGGGATCCCGAGCTCGGGCAGGAACTGCTGCACGGTGGCGAGGATCGCGTAGTCCCCGCACCCGGGGCACCAGCGGGTCTCCTGGTCGGATGCGAAGTCCTTCTTCGTCAGCGCCGGGCTGCCGTTCCCGCCCGCCGCGACCTCGACCGCTCCGTTTCCGCCCCGTTCCGTCACAGCCGCTCCGTGATCGCGTCGTCGAGCTCCTCGGCGAAGATCGGCAGCCCCTCGATCTTGGTGTAGCTCCGGGCGTCGACCAGGAACTCGGCCCTGATCATCTTCACGAGCTGGCCGGTATTGGTCTCGGGAATCAGCACCTTGTCGTAGGCGCGCACCACATCCCCGGTGTTCCGAGGCAGGGGGTTGAGATGGTAGAGGTGGGCGCGGGCGACCTTCCCGCCTCGCTTGCGGACCCGGCGCACCGCGCCCTTGATCGCGCCGAAGGTCGAGCCCCAGCCCAACACCAGCATCTCAGCGCCGTCCTGGTGGTCGACCTCGAGCTCGCCGATGTCGTCGGCGATGCCGGCGATCTTCTGCGCGCGCAGCCGCGTCATCAGCGCGTGGTTGTCCGCCTCGTAGTTGACGTTGCCCGTCTCGTCCTCCTTCTCGAGCCCGCCGATCACGTGCTGCAGGCGCTTGGTGCCCGGGATTGCCCACGGTCGGGCGAGGTTGTCGTCGCGCCGATAGGGCAGGAACTCGCCGCCGTTGTTCGGCTCGGTCGCGAAATCGGGGTCGAGCAGCGGCAGCTCGTCGGCGTCGGGAACGAGCCACGGCTCGGTCGAGTTGGCGAGGAACGTGTCCGACAGGAGGATCACCGGCGTGCGGTACGTGACCGCGACCCGCACCGCCTCGAGCGCGGCGTCGAAGCACTGCGCCGGGGTCGCCGCGGCGACGATCGGAAGCGGGGACTCACCGTGGCGGCCGTGCATGGCCATCAGCAGGTCGGCTGCCTCGGTCTTGGTTGGCATCCCCGTCGAGGGGCCGGCCCGCTGCACGTCGATCACCAGCAGCGGCAGCTCGAGCATCACGGCGAGGCCGATCGTCTCCGCCTTGAGGTCCATCCCGGGCCCGCTCGTGACGCTGACCCCGAGATGGCCGCCGAAGGACGCGCCCAGCGACATGTTCGCCGCCGCGATCTCGTCCTCCGCCTGCACCGTGCGGACGCCGAAGCGCTTGTGGCGCGAGAGCTCGTGCAGCAGCTCCGAGGCCGGGGTGATCGGGTAGCTGGCGAGGAACAGCGGCAGGTCGCTGCGCACGCTGGCCGTAATCAGGCCCAGCGCGGCGGCGGTCGTTCCGTTGACGCCGCGGTAGGTGCCCGGCTCCGCCGGCGCGGGCTTGACCTCGTAGTGGACCTGGAGCAGCTCGGCGGTCTCGCCGAAGTTGTACCCGGCCTTGAAGGCGGCGAGGTTGGCCTCGATCAGCTTCGGCTTCGAGGCGAACTTCTCCTCGATCCAGCGCTTGGTCACGTCGACCGGGCGGCTGTACATCCACGACACGACCCCAAGCGCGAACAGGTTCTTCGATCGGGCGGCGTCGCGGGAGCTGATCCCGTCGACGCCCTCCGTCGCTCGCACCGTCATCGAGGTCATCGGGACACGCAGCAGCTTGTAGTCGTCCAGCGTCCCGTCCTCGAGCGGATTGGACTCGTACTCCGCCTTGCGCAGGTTGGGCTCTGTGAACCCGTCCTCGTTGACGATCACGATGCCGCCGCGCTCGAGCTCGGGCAGGTTCGTCTTCAGCGCCGCGGGGTTCATCGCCACGAGCACGTTCGGCTGCCCGCCGGGGGTGAGGATGTCGCGCGACGCGAAGTGGATCTGGAACGCGGACACTCCGGCAAGCGAGCCCGCCGGGGCACGAATCTCGGCGGGGAAGTCGGGGAGGGTGACGAGGTCGTTGCCGATCAGCGCGGTGGCCGCGGCGAAGCGGTTCCCGGCGAGCTGCATCCCGTCGCCCGAGTCGCCCGCGAAGCGGACGACGACCCGCTCCTTCTCCTCAACGACCTTATTCACGAGGACTCACCGTGCCCTCGGCTCGTAGGTGGATCTGTTCCTGCCTTGGAAATCGTGATGCGCCTGGTTCGATTGTACGCATGGCGTCGGCTCGCGTAACGGTCCTGCGGCGGGGCGCCGGCTCATCCGCTCGGTGTGCGAACATCTGTTCGCAATGCGTTGGGACAACCTGGAGAGAGGAGCCAGCACGCAGGGAACGCTGCGCGGGCTGGGCGAGTCCACGGTTCGGACCTTCGACGCTCCGGAAGCGGTAGGGATCCGCTTCCACGAGGTGGAGGCGCGCTCGGCGCTGAACCGCGTGCCGGAGCGCTCGAGGATGCCGTTCCGGTGGACGATCAA
>DATHVJ010000230.1:0-15561 GCA_035461345.1 Solirubrobacterales bacterium
CGAGCGGATATCCGGCGCGGACCCCGTCGCGAACGCGATCGCGTTCGCTCGCTTCGACGCCGGGACGTTCGGGTGGAACGTCGCCGATCCGGGCCACGGCCTGGTGATCGCAAACGCGACGAGGCCGCTCGACGCCGCCGCGGCCGCGCCGCTTTCGGCGGCCGGAAAGTGGGGTCCGCTGCTGGTCACCGACGATGCCGACGCGGTGCCGGCCCCGCTTCGGGGCTACCTGCTCGACATCAAGCCGGGATACCGTAGCGACCCGACACGCGCGTTCTACAACCATGCATGGCTGATCGGAAACAACAGCGCTCTCAGCGTCGGGTTCCAGGCGCAGGTCGACGAGCTGCTGGAGCTGGTGCGGATCCAGCCGCCCCCGGAAGCGCCGGCGGCGGAGCCGGAGCGAGAGGAGCGGTGAGATGAGCGAAGCCGAGAACCCCACGCGCATAGATCCCTCGCACCGCGTCGGCGTCGAGGACGTCCGCGCCCTCGCCGGCGCCGCGACGCCACACTTCGCGCTCCAGGTGCGCAACCGGATCCGGCGGCTGATCGAGCCGCTCGCCGGCGGCGATCCCGCCAGGCGGGAGGGAGAGCGCCAGATCGCGCGACTGGAGGAGCTCGCGAAGTACAGCGGCGACCCACGCGGGATCGGCCCGGTCGAGCTCGAGGAGTGAGGACTACGACCGCCGCGACGGCCGAGGCGCTCGAGCGAACGCGGGGACTGATGGTTCCCGACGCGGCGGACACGCCCGCGGACGGCTACCTCGACCTCCTGGGCGAGGATCTTCCTTCCACCGGGCCGACCCAGGACCTGATGCGCTCGCGCCTCGTGCCGCAGATCTACGAGCGCTGGTGGCGGCCGACGCTGGGCCGGATGGTCAAAGGGGTCACCGGACCGGGGATGGCCGAGGAGGTCCGGATCGCGCGCCTGCTGATGGCGCTGTCGCACGGCGACACGGTGCTCGATCTCGCATGCGGCCCCGGCAACTTCTCGCGCGAGTTCGCCCGTGGGGTCAGCGACCGCGGGCTGGTGGTCGGCGTCGACGCCTCGCGGACGATGCTGGAGCGCGCAGTGCACGACCTCGAGGGCTCCGACGTTCGCAACCTCGCGCTGTTGCGGGCGAGCGGCGAGGAGCTCCCGTTCCGGGATGACTCCTTCGACGCAGCGTGCTGCTTCGCGGCACTCCACCTGTTCTCCGACCCGTTCAGGGCCCTCGACGAGCTGACCCGCGTGCTGGCGCCGGGCGGGCGGATCGCGCTGATGACGTCCGTGCGCCGCCAGCTCACCCTGGCGCCGTTCAAGCCACTGGTCGAGCGCGCCAGCGGGATGCGGCTGTTCGAGGCCGACGAGATCGTGGGCGCGCTCCAGGAGAGCGGCTACGACGACATCCACCAGCGGCTCGCGGGGATGGTCCAGTTCGTGGGTGCCCAGCTCGCCGGCTAGCGCTTCACTCCGGACGCCAGCTTCGCGACCACCGGCACTTCGAGGCCGTGCTCGCCCCGATGTGCCTCGACCCTCGCGTCGAAGGCGTCGCGGATTCGACGGTGCACATCGTCGGGCTGGGCGTCGATCACCGCCCGCATCCGGACGGTGGAGCCCATGAACCCGTCCCAGAATGCGTCGGCGCCGGCGACGTCGAGCGTGAGGTCGACCGTCTCGACCACGATCTGCTCCAGCCCGGCCGCGGCCAGCAGGGACTCGAACTCGGGGTCATCCGAGAAGCGGTAGGAGTCGGGGCCCGTTAGCTCCGGAGGCCACTCGACCCCGACGTCCGCGATCGCGTCCGAAACGACGCCGTTCATCCTGTTGCGCTCCGGCCGATCCCAGACCGAGAGCGCGACCGCGCCGCCGCCCGTCAGCACCCGCACGGCCTCGGCGACGCCGCTGTCGGGACTCGGGAGGTGGTTGAGGACGAAGCCCCCGACCACCGCGTCGAAGCTTCCGTCCTCGAACGGCAGCTCCTCGGCGTCCGCCCAGCGAAACTCGAGATGCGGCTGGCGCGAGCGGGCGAGCTCGAGCATCCCGTCGGAGATGTCGACGCCGGTCGGACGCGCGCCTCGGGTCGCCGCGCGCTCGGCCACGTAGCCGGGGCCGGTGGCGACGTCGAGGACCCGCATGTCGTGCCTCACGCCGGCGGCGTCGAGCAGCGGCTCGGCGATGCGGGCGGTCACCGCGCCGAGCAGGTCGCCGTAGCTTCTCGCCCGGTCTCCCCAGCCCTCCGCCTCGAAGGCCTTGAATCCCTCCAGCCCGTCGCTCCCGCCGGCCACGGACCTGATTATCCTGCCCTGGCTTTGAGGCAGCTCGCCCCCGACCTGTGGCAGCTCCGTGGCCTCCCGCCGAACGGGATCAACGTCTACCTCGCCGAGGACGTGCTGATCGACGCCGCGACCCGCCGAGCGGGGCGGCGCATCCTGCGCCAGATCCAGGATCGGCCGCTGTCGCTTCTCGCGCTGACACACGTCCACCCGGACCATCAGGGCGCGGCGAGCGAGGTGTGCGAGGCGCGCCGGGTGCCGCTCGCTTGCCACGCCGCCGACGTCGACGCCATGGAGGGCCGCCGGCCGATGGGCTCTCCCGAGCACCGAGGCAACCTTGTGAACCGGGTGATCATGCGCTACTGGGCGGGTCCCCCGCGGATGGTCCACCGGGTGCTGAACGAGGGCGACGAGGTGGCCGGTTTCACGGTGATCCACGCGCCAGGGCACGCCCCCGGCGAGGTGATCTTCTTCCGCGAGTCCGACCGGGTCGCGATCGCCGGCGACGTGATCAACACGATGAACATCTGGACCGGGCTGCCGAGTGTGCGCGAGCCGCCCGACATCTTGACCCTCGACCCGGCCGAGAACCGGCGCTCGATCCGCAAGCTGCTCGACCTGCGTCCCTCGCTGGTGTGCGTCGGGCACGGCGCGCCGCTGCACGACATCTCGAAGCTCGCGCGGCTGGTCGGGGGACTTCCGCCGGACGGAGCGGCTAGGCGGACGCCGCCGACGGGGCGAACGCGTCGATGATCCGGCGCTGGTACTCGAACAACTGCTCGGGGGCGATGAAATACGTCGGCGGCGTGAGGAAGAGCCCGTCGGCGCGCTTGGCGACCTCGGCGACGTGTGCCCGGACCTTGTCGAGCGGCCCGGCCGCGCAGTAGGTGTCGACCATCTCGTCGCTGACGTGCGACGACATCCCCGCGAGGTCGCCGGAGCGGAACGCGTCCCCGACGCCCGCTGCCTGGTCGCCGAACCCGTGCATCTCCCACAGCGGCATGTAGGTGCGAACGGTCGCGTAGAACGCCACGGTGCGACGCGCCGCCTCGTACGCGGCGCGCTCGTCGTCGTCGATCGCGCAGCACACCGTGGGCAGGAAGTCGAACTCGGCGCGGTTGCGGCCCGAGCGCTCGAGGCCGCGCTCGAAGTTGGCGACCACCACCTCATCCAGCCACCGCATCGAGCACATGGGGTGCCCGATCAGCCCGTCGGCGACGTCGCCCGCCATCCGCGCCATGCCCTCGCGCACGGCCGCCGTGTAGATCGGGACCGTGTCCCGCACCGGTGGATGCGGCCGCACCCATCCCTCGATGTCGATGTCGTGGTACTCGCCCTGGACCCGGATCGGCTCGCCCTTGTGGGCCTTGTCCATGATCATCCGCACGGCCTCGATCGTCTCGCGCAGGTGCGGCGCGGGGCGCCCGTACTCGACCCCGTGCCAGCTCTCGTTCAGCCGCTTCACCCCGGCTCCGAGCCCGAGCCGGAACCGTCCCTGAGACATCTCGTCGATGTCGAGCGCCGACACGGCGACGATGAACGGGCTCCGGGTGAACGCCCACGCGATCCCGCTGCCGACGCCGATCCGCTCCGTGCGGGCGGCGAGCCAGGCCGCCTGGATCAGCGAGCTGCGAAACAGCTCCGGCGCCCACACGCATTCGATTTCCGCGCTCTCCGCCCCCCGCGCCTGCTCGGCCAGTTCTTCCGCCGTGCCGCCTATGGCGGCGATCGAGATCCGGTCGAGGGCGCTCATCGCCCGCGGCGGGACCTACCCGCCGCACTCCTCGAAGCCGAACTCCTGCAGCTCGGTCCCCGCCTGGTTGAGCTTCTCGCCGCCGGGGCCGCCCTGGACCTCGCTCGGGTTCTCCTCGAGCTCATCGACGGCCTCCTGGGCGGTGTCGAGGATCTCGTTCACCCGCTCCTCGTCGCGCCGACGAGCACCAAGAGCGTCATGACCTTCCGCATCGGGCCCCCTAAGGTCGTTCGCAGAGCGGTCACTCTAACTACACGGGCGCATTGGCGAGCGAGCGCCACAGATACAGGCACGCGAGCGTACGCTGAGGGCGCCACGGCTCCGCGATCCGCTCCAGCTCCGCCGGGGCGGGGAGATCATCGAGTCCGTACGCGATCTGGACGGCACGGCGGATGCCGAGATCGCCTGTCGAGACCACGTCGGGCCGCCCGAGGTGGAAGATGAGGAACATCTCCGCGGTCCAGCGGCCCACGCCGTGAACCTCGATCAGCGCCGCGACGACGTCCTCGTCGCCCAGCTCCGGCAGCCTGGCGAGATCGAGCTCACCGCTCTCGACGCGGGTCGCGAGATCGCGCAGGAAGCCGACCTTGGCCTTCGACAGGCCCGCGCCGCGTAGGGTCGCGTCGTCGGCGGCCAGGACCTCGGCCGGTGTCGGGGTGCGGCCTTCGAACGCGTCGGTGAGCTTCCCCCAGATCGCAGCCGCCGCCTTGGTCGAGAGCTGTTGGCCGACGATCGCGCGCGCGATCGCCTCGTACGGGTCCGGCCGGCTGCCCCGCCGGTCGGTCTCCGGGTCGATCGGGCCGCTCTCGTCGATCAGGCGCCGAAGGACGGGGTCCTGGCCCCGGAGGTACTCGTGGCCGTCGCTCAGACGCGCTGGATGATCGTGCCGGTGCCGAGGCCGCCGCCGCAGCACATCGTCACCAGCCCGAGCTCCTTGTCGGAGCGCTCGAGCTCGTGCAGCAGCGTCGTGATCAGCCGCGCGCCGGTCGATCCCAGCGGGTGGCCGAGCGCGATCGCGCCGCCGTTCACGTTCACCCTGTCCATGTCGGGCTCGACCTCGCGCCGCCACGCGGCGACGACCGACGCGAACGCCTCGTTGATCTCGATCAGGTCGATGTCGTCGAGCTTCATCCCGTTGCGCTCGAGGAGCTTCTTCGTCGCCGGGATCGGACCGGTGAGCATCAGGACCGGATCGACGCCGACCGTGGTCTGGTCGAGCACCCGGGCGCGGGGCTTGAGCCCCAGCTCTTCCGCCTTCTCGCGCGTCATCAGCAGCATCGCGGCGGCGCCGTCGGAGACCTGCGAGGAGTTGCCCGCGGTGATCTTGCCGTCCTCCTTGAACGCGGGCTTCAGCTCAGCGAGCTTCTCGAGGCTCGTGTCAGGGCGAATCCCCTGGTCGGTGGCGTAGGTGTCGCCGTTGACCTGGAACGGGATGATCTCGCGCTCGAAGCGGCCCTCCTCGGTGGCGCGGGCGGCGAGCTGGTGCGAGCGCAGCCCGATCTCGTCGAGCTCGGAGCGGGGAATCTCCCACTTGTCGGCGATCATCTCGGCCGAGATCCCCTGCGGGACGAGGTTGTAGCGCTCCATCAGCTGCGGCGAGAAGGCCATCCCGTGCTCCTGCATCACCTCCATGCTGTCGGTGAAGGAGATGTGGCCCATGTGCTCGACGCCGCCACCGATCACGACGTCGGCGACGCCGGAGGCGACGAGCGCGGCGCCGAAGTTGACGGCCTGCTGAGCGGAGCCACACTGGCGATCGACGGTCGTCGCGGGGGTCTCGATCGGAAGCCCGGCCTCGAGCCACGCGTTGCGGGCGATGTTGATCCCCTGCTCGCCGAACTGCTGCACGCAGCCGGCGATCGCGTCCTCGACGATCGACGGGTCGATCCCGGCTCTGTCGATGACCTCGGAGTAGGTCTTTGCCAGCAGGTTGCTGGCGTGGGTGGCCTTGTAGTAGCCCTTCTCCTCGTGGCCACGCCCGATCGGCGTCCGCGCGGCCTCGACGATCACGACCTCACGACCCTGGAAGCTCCCCATCGCCATTCCTCCGTTCAACGAGTCTGCAGAGACCGCACGATCTGCTCGCAGATCGGGCGAGTGATTCCCAGCATATCCGATCGGTTGACTGGCCAATCAACCGACATCGATCCCGCCGATGTGCTCGGCTCCCGGTGCCCGCCGCTCTGATTTGATGCGCGCCGTGAGCGACGAGGGATACGAGCGGCCGGCGATCGCCGGCAGCGGAGTGATTGCGTGCGGTCTCGCGGCGTCGGCGAGCGTCGCCGGCGACGTCCGCCTGCTGGCCCGCAGCGACGCGTCGGCGTGGCGGGCGGAGGAGGAGGCCCAGTCGCTCGCCGGGAAGCTCGACAACGGCCACCCGAACCGGATCCTGGTGACGACCGACGTCGACGATCTCGTCGCCAGCGACCTCGTCGTCGAGGCGATCGTCGAGGACCTGCAGACGAAGGTGGAGCTGCTCGCGTCGCTGGCGGTGGCGTGCGCGGACGCCGACCTCGCGACGACGACTTCGGCGCTGCGCATCGGCGAGCTGGCGGACCGCAGCGGCCACTCCGAGCGCCTGTTCGGCCTCCACGTCTTCAACCCCGTGCCGCACATGGAGCTGGTCGAGCTGTGCCTCCCGGCCGGCCTGCGCCGCGGCGTGGCGGAGCGGGCGCGCGCGTGGTGCGCGCGGCTCGGCAAGACCCCGATCGAGGTCCCGGACCAGTCGGGGTTCGTCGTCAATCGGCTGCTGTTCCCCTACCTGTTCGACGCCGTGCGCCTGCTCGAGTCGACCGGGATGTCGGCCGAGGACGTCGACGCGTGCATGACCCAGGGGGCCGCGCATCCGATGGGGCCGTTGAAGCTGCTCGACTTCGTCGGGCTCGACGTGGCGATGGCGATCGGCGAGGCGCTGCACGACGAGACGAACGAGCAGCGCCACGCTCCGCCGCAGCTCCTTCGCGCGCTGGTCGGCGAGCGCCACTTCGGGCGCAAGAGCGGGGCCGGCTTCTACCACTACTGAACGAACGCGCGATCTGCGAGCAGATCGCGCGGCAAGCGGCAGGAATATCAGCCGGAAGCTTTGCGCGTTCGCGCCTTGCCCTTGCGGCGCGGCTTCGGGCGCGCCGGGGCTCGGGCCGACTCGGGGCGCGCGCCGCACAGGTCCCACACCACGTCGGCCTCGGACACCCCCTGGTGCTTGGCGTTCCGCGACACCTCGTCCCACGGCAGCTCCGCCTCCGGCAGCTCGTCCCATCGCGCCAGGTCGAGCGCCTGGAGCGATCGCTGAAGAGCCGGGCCGAGGTGCTCCTGCGCGCGCAGCAGCGCCCTCAGTACCTCAAGCTGCTTGTCAGTGAGCCGGACTATCCACATGCCGGCCTCCTCGCCTCGTCGCTCTCAGGTTGTGCGCAAGCTAGAGGCGGGTACGGACGGAAGCCGACGCCCGTTCGGCCGCTAATTGCGGGTCGGCGGCGGGACTTCGTGCTCGGCGGCGGGCTGGATCAGGGGAGGATGTATGCGAACCGCGACGATCCGGTTCTCGCGCACCGACTCGACCCGGATCGTGTAGCCGTCGGCCTCGATCACGTCACCGCGCTTCGGCAGCCGGCCCAGCTCGCCGAAGACGTAGCCGCCAATCGAGTTGTAGGCGTCGGTCTCGACCGGCAGCTCGATGCCGACGTCGACGAGGTCGCCGAGCGGGACGTGCCCGCGCACGTACCAGTCACCATTGGTCAGCCTGCGGACGGCGGCGGTGTGGGGATCGGTCTCGTCCTCGATCTCCCCCACCACCTCCTCGAGGATGTCCTCGACGGTCACGATCCCGACGGTGCGGCCGTACTCGTCGGCGACGATCGCCATGTAGATCTGCTGGCGCTGGAGCTCGGCGAGGAGGTCGTCGAGCGGTTTGGTCTCGGGGACGATCCAGGCGTCGCCGATCGCCGGCTCGATCGATGCGTCCGGGCCCTCCTGCATGTAGAGCCGCACAAGGCTGTTGTTGTGGACGATCCCCCTGACGCGGTCGGGATTGTCGTCCTCGATCACCAGCAGGCGCGTGTGTCCGGAGGAAACGCAGCGGCGCAGGGCGCGCTCGACGTGGTCCGAGGCGTCGACCGTTACCACGGCGGGGATCGGGGTCATCACCTCACGCGCCTGCTGCTCGTGGAGGTGGAAGACGCCCGACAGCATCACCGCCTCGCCGGGGTCGAGCCGGCCGCGCTGGGCGCCGCGGGTGATCAGCAGCCGAAGCTCCTCGGGGGAGGTCTCCTCCTCGCTTGAGATCTCGACCCTGAAGAGCTTGGTGACCAGAAACTGCGCGGGACGGTTGGTCGCCGCGATCAGCGGATGGAAGGCGGAACGAAAGAAGCGCAACGGACGCGAGATCGCGAGCAGCATCGCCTCAGCACGGGCGATGCCCAGCATCTTGGGCGCCTGCTCGCCGAGGATCACGTGCAGCAGGGTCACGATCGTGTAGGAGATGGCCAGGGATATGGCGAGCGCGAGTCCATGCCCGAGGGGGCCCTCGAGCACCGGCTCGATCAGATCCGCGATCGCCGGCTCGCCGAGGAAGCCGATTCCGATCGAGGCGAGCGTGATCCCGACCTGGGAGGTCGCGACGTACACGTCCACGTGGTCGATCTGCTCAAGGGCCAGCCGCGCCCCGCGCTTGCCCTCCTGCGCGAGCTGCTCCATGCGGGCGCGGCGCGATCGCACGATCGCGAACTCGGCAGCGACGAAGAACCCGTTCACGAGAACGAGCGCGAACACCAGGATCAGCAGGACGACAGTCAACGGCTACGCCGACGGAGCGCCCGGGCCAGGTATGCAGGCTGTAGCCGCGGACTCGGAGGGTGATCGTCGTCGTTCATCGCCGACGGGCCAAGGCTAGCAAGGCCTGGCGGCGCTCCGCCGCAGGCGCGGAGGCCGGACGGCGGCGTTGATTCTAGACTCGGCGCGATGGACCGCAGCTCCCCCACCGCCGCGCGTTCGACCCGCCCCGACGTCGATCCGGAGCAGCGCGAGGCCCCGTATCTCGACGCGCTCGTGGAATACGCGGCCCGCGAGCCGGGGCGGTTCCACGTCCCCGGCCACAAGGGCGGGGCGGGGGCCGACGTGGCGATGGTCGAGGCGCTCGGCGCGACGGCGCTCGAGCACGACATTCCCGCCCTGATCGAGGGAATCGACGCTGGTCCCGAGCCGACCCCGTTCACCCGCGCGCAGCAGCTCGCGGCCTCCGCGTGGGGTGCCGGGAGGAGCTGGTTCCTGATCAACGGCGCGTCGCAGGGAAACCACGCCGCATGCCTCGCCCTGCGCCACTACGGGCGGCATGTCGTCGTGCAGCGCAACGTCCACTCGTCGACCGTCGACGGGATGGTCATGGGCGGGCTCGAGCCCACGTTCGTCGCCCCCGTGCTCGACACCGAGCTGGGGATCGCCCACTGCGTGACGGCCGACGACCTCGGTCGAGCCCTTGATGCGACGCCGGACGCCGTAGGAGCGATGGTGGTCTCGCCGACCTACTTCGGGGCGGTGGCGGACATCGCCGCGCTCGCCGAGGTCGCGCACGCGCGCGGGCTGCCGCTGGTCGTCGACGAGGCGTGGGGGGCCCACCTGCGCTTCGGTGAGGGGCTGCCGGCGTCGGCGCTCGAGTGCGGCGCCGACCTCGTGCTGTCCTCGGTTCACAAGCTGATCGGGAGCCTTACCCAGTCGGCGATCCTCCACCTCGGGACCGAGAGCCGGGTCGACGAGCAGGTCCTCGACCGCTCCGTGACGCTCGTCGAGTCGACGAGCCCCAGCGCGCTGCTGGCTGGGTCGCTCGACGCGGCGCGGCGCCACGCCGCCGTCAACGGGCCGGCGCTGCTCGCGGAGACGCTTCCGGCCCTCGCCCGCACGCGAGCGGAGATCCGCGACATCCCCGGCCTCGACGTCCTCGACGAGGGGCTCACGGAGCAGCCCGGCGTCCACGCGTACGACCCCCTGCGGCTCGCGGTCGACGTTCGCGGCACCGGGGTCACCGGGCTGCGGATGGCCGCGCTGCTGCGCGAGCTCGACGACATCAACGTCGAGCTGGCCTCGGACACGGTGATCGTCGCCGTGTTCGGGATCGGGGAGCCGGCGGCGGACAGCGCGGCGCGGCTCGTGGCCGGGCTGCGGCATGCGGTCGCCGCCGTCGGCGAGCACGAGCAGGGGGCGCCGGAGCGGTTCGCGCCGCCTCCCCCGTGGGGCCCGCTGGAGCTGTCGCCGCGCGAGGCGTTCTTCGCCGCCCAGGAGGCGGTGCCGCTGGGGTCCGCGGCGGGGAGGATCGCCGCCGAGTCGCTCGCCGCGTACCCGCCGGGGGTCCCGAACGTCCTCCCGGGTGAGCGGATCAGCGTCGAGACGGTGGAGTTCATCCGCGACACCTTGAGCCACGGCGGGGCCCTGCGCGGCGCGGTGGACCGCACACTGGAGACCGTGCGGGTGGTCGTCGAGTGACTGAACCCTGGGGCGTCGACTCCGAGCACGGCCGGCTGCTCGACGTGCTGCTGTGCCCGCCGGACAACTTCCGCTGGCTGCCGACGAGCGCGATCTCGCGCGCGACGCTGGAGTTCGGGCACCGGTTCGACTCCGACGCGGCGCGTGCCCAGCACGCCGAGATGGTGTCAGTCTACGAGGGCGCGGGCGTGCGCTGCAACTTCCTGGAGCCCGATCCGGCGCTCCCCTACCAGGTGTTCACCCGCGACTCGAGCGTGATGACCCCGAGCGGCGCGGTCGTCACCCAGCTCCACCAATGGTGGCGGCGGGGCGAGTACGCGCCGGTGGTCGGGTTCCTGGAGCGCAGCGAGATCCCCGTCCGCGGCATGATCACCGCCGGGGCGCTGGAGGGCGGCGACGCAATGATCGTCGAGCCGCGGACGATGCTGATCGGAGCGGGTGAGGAGCGCACCCAGCAAGTGGCCGCCGAGCAGCTCGCCGGGTGGATGCGCGAGGACGGCTGGGAGGTCCGAGTCGAGCCGATTCCCGCCCGCTACGTCCACATCGACGTCCTGTGCGCGATCCTCGGCGACAAGCTCGCGGCGGTTTGCACGGATGCGGTGTCGGCGGCGCTCGTCGGCTGGCTGCGCGGCAAGGGCTTCGACCTGATCGAGTTTCGCGCGGAGGACGCCTTCCGGCTCGGCGGCAACGCGATCTCGCTCGGGGACGAGCGGATCCTGTCGAGCGCCGGCGGGGCGGAGCTGAACGACGCCCTGCGCGCGCGCGGGCTGACGGTGTACGACCCCGACCTGTCGATGTTCACCCTCGGGGGCGGCGGCGCCCACTGCCTCGGCCAGGCGCTGCGGCGCGAGCGGCTGGGGTCCGGGTGAGCGCAGAGCCGGCCGTCGACGCGGCACGCGCGATCGCCGACCTGCGCGAGCTCGACCGGCGCACGGGCGGCGCCGGCGGAGCGCGGCGGGTGTGCTGGGGGCCGGAGTGGCGGGACGCGCGCGAGCTCCTGGTCGAGTTGCTCGACGAGCTCGGGCTCGCCCCGGAGCGCGACCAGGCCGGCAACCTGTGGGCCTACCTGGAGGGCGAGAGGGAGCCGGCCCTGGCGCTCGGCTCCCACGTCGACTCGGTACCCGCCGGCGGGTGGCTCGACGGCGCGCTCGGCGTGATGGCGGCGGTGGCGGTGCTGCGGGCGTGGGCCGGCGCGGGCGAGCGCCCTCCCCGCACCCTGGCGCTCGTCGACTTCGCCGACGAGGAGGGGGCGCGGTTCGGCCGCAGCCTTTTCGGCAGCTCGGCCGTGTCGGGAACGCTCGTCCCGTCGGAGCTCGAGGGCCTGCGGGATGCCGCAGGCGAGCCGATCGCGGCAGTGCTCGCCGACAATGGGGTCGAGCTGGGGGGCGCGCCGCGGGCCGCCTCCCGGGCGAAGCGCGTCGCCGCCTACCTCGAGCTGCACATAGAGCAGGGCCCGGTGCTCGAGGCCGAGGGCCTGCGGGCGGCGGCCGTCTCCGGCTGCGCCGGCGTCGAGCGGCACCGCTTCCGGATCGAGGGGCAGGCCTCGCACGCCGGCACGACGCCGATGGACCGGCGCCGCGACGCCGGGCTCGCCGCCGCCGACGCCGCGCTGCGGATCGAGCGGATACCGGACGCCGAGGGGGGCGTAACGACCACCGGCGCGCTCGAGCTCGATCCCGGGATCCCGACCGCCGTCGCGGGCACGGCCTCGCTCGCAGTCGACCTGCGCAACCCCGACGCCGCGGCGCTCGCTCGGATGCTCGACGCGGCGCGCGGCGCCGTCGACGACGCCGCGGCCGCGCGCGGGTGCGAGGCGTCGTCGGAGCTCGTGTGGCGGATCGAGCCGATCGGCTTCGACCCCGAGCTGGTCGAGCTGGCGCGCGAGGCGTGTCGTGAGGCGGCCGGCTCGGACCGCGTGCTCGCCAGCGGCGCGCTGCACGACGCGGCCGAGATCGCCCGGGCGCGCCCCGCGGCGATGGTCTTCACCCCCTCGATCGCCGGCATCAGCCACGCCCGCGAGGAGGACACGGCCGAGGACGACCTGGCGGCGGCGATCGAGGCGTTCGGGCTGCTCGCGAACCGTGCCGCCGCCGCGGGATAGAGCTTCCACCCGCGCTCAGCCGTACCGCATCACCGCGTACTCGTACTGCGGGAAGTCGCGCTCGCGCTAGCCCCCGTGCACGGCGTCGCCGCCGTGCTCTTCGAGCGTGTTGCCCTCGGGCGGGATCGGGTTGTCCGTGAGGATCCGCGCCATGTGGAGCAGGTTGTGCGCGCACCAGGACGAGGTCCGCTGGGTGTAGGGATGGTCCTCGCCGCCGGCCTCGAGGTACGAGGGGCCGGGGCCCGCCTCGCCGACCCAGTAGGTGTCGACGTTCGGCGGGACCGTGCACCCCAGGTGGGTGAAGTTGAACAGCGTCGACTCCGCGCACGCGTGGGCGCCGTCCTCGTTCCCGGTCACGACCACGCCGGCAACCTTGTTGTAGAGCGGGTACTGGCCGTCCTCGTTGCGCTCCTCGTAGGTGCCGTCGAGGCGCTCGATGATCATCTGGCACACGCTCGAGCGGTGACCGAACCAGATCGACATCCCGACCAGCAGGATGTCGGCGGCCTTGATCTTCTCCAGCACCTGCGGCCACTCGTCGCCATCTCCCTCGTCCGAGGTGACGCCGAACTGGATCGAGTAGTCGACCGGGCGGATGATCTCCGTCTCCACGCCGTGGTCCTCGAGCAAGCCGGTGACACTGCGCATCAGCGCCTCGGTGTTCGACACGTCGGGTGACTTCTTCAGCGTGCAGTTGAGTCCCAGCGCTCGCAGTCCGGCGCCGTAGTGAGCATCGATGGCCACTGTCGTCCCTCCTCGCGTGGAAACTTGCCGGGGGTTATACAGTCCCCCGGCCGGCTGGAGGCCGACCCGAGATTGGGAGAGGAGACAGGCGCGACATGAGCGACTTCGCCCGCCTTGCCGAGCTGCCGATCCAGGTCGAGTCCTACGAGCTCGAGGACCGCGACCGACAGTACGGCGACTTCACCCGCCCCTCCACGATCGTCCATCTGCGCGGGGGCGGCGAAGAGAGCGTCGGCGAGGACGTGGTCTACGACGAGCTCGACCACATCGCCCACCGCGACGCCGGGCCCGTGCTCGACCTCACCGGCCCCTCGACGCTCGGCGAGCTGTGCGCGTTGCTCGGCGAGCTCGACCTGTTCCCTGGCGCGCCGCCGGTCCGTGAGCCTTCCCGTCACTACCGCCGCTGGGCGTACGAGTCGGCGGCGCTCGACCTCGCGCTGCGCCAGAGCGGCCTGTCGCTGCACGAGGCGGTGGGGCGCGAGCCGCAGCCGCTCAACTTCGTCTGCTCGACGCGGCTCGGGGGGATCGGCGAGGACGCGCCGCCGTCGACGACCGAGCCGGTGCGCAAGCGGTTGGCGAAGTACCCCGGGCTGAGGTTCAAGCTCGACCCCGAGAACGACTGGAGCTCGGAGCTGATCGCGGAGCTGAAGGAGATCGCCGGCGTCGACGTGCTCGACCTCAAGGGGCTGTACAGGGGGACTCCCGTAGACGTCGAGACGGATCCGGAGCTGTACCGGGCGGTCGCCGAAGCGTGGCCGGACGCGTACCTCGAGGACCCCGACCTCAACGAAGAGACGCGGGCGGTGCTCGAGCCGCACGCCGACCGGATCACCTGGGACGCGCCGCTGCACTCGCTGGCCGACGTCGTCGAGCGCGGCTCGAAGGCGATCAACTCGAAGCCGTCGCGGTTCGGCTCGCTCGAGGAGCTGCTGTCGATCTACGAGCACTGCGAGCGCGAGGGGATCGCCGTCTACGGCGGCGGCCAGGGGGAGGTCGGGCCGGGCCGGGGCCAGATCCAGTACCTGGCGTCCCTGTTCCACCCCGACACGCCCAACGACGTCGCCCCGTCCGGCTACAACGACCCCTCGGTCCCCGACGGGCTGGCGACGAGCCCGATGGACCCGGTCCCGTCCGAGACCGGGTTCCGTTGGGGCGACGGGTAGGCTTCCCGCGCATGGCCGAGAAGTCGTTCCCCGACGCCCTCAACGAGCAGATCTCGAACGAGTTCGCCGCCCACCAGCAGTACATCGGCGCGGCCGTCTACTACGACGTCGAGACGCTGCCCCGGCTCGCCCAGTTCTTCTACCGCCAGGCGCTCGAGGAGCGCACCCACGCGATGATGATGGTCCAGTACCTGATCGATGTCGACGACGAGGTGCGGATCCCCGACATCTCCGCGCAGCAGACGCGGTTCGACGACGCGGTCGCCCCCGTGCGGATGGCGCTCGAGCAGGAACAGCGCGTCGGCGACGAGATCAACGCCCTGTTCAAGCTTGCGCGCGAGCTCGAGGACTACAAGGCCGAGCAATTCATGCAGTGGTTCGTCAAGGAACAGGTCGAGGAGGTCTCGCTGATGATGGACCTGCTCAACGTCGTCGAGCGCGCCGGCGACAACCTGCTGCTCGTCGAGGACTACATCGCCCGCGAGCAGCCCGGCGAGGGCGACGGAGACCCCACCGCCCCACCGCCCGCGGGAGGCGAGTAGCCGCTAAGGCAGGTAGGCGTCCGTGTGGCAGGGCTGCCCGCCGCACACATCGATCACGCGGCCGTCGGGCATCAGGAACGCTGACTTCTGCTCGCGCGCCGCGACCGTCGAGCGCGGCTCGCTGTGCGGATCCTCGCCGTTGGCCGGCTCCTCCGGCGCCGCGTTGGTGAGCGGCGGCGGCGTGTTGAAGCCCGGGCCGCTGTCCCAGATCACGATCGCCGAGCCGTCGTACGGGAAACCCTTGATCGCCGGGACCTTCCAGAGGATGTTCTTGTCCTGCTCCCTGGCGGGCAGGTCGACCGCCGGCCGATAGGAACGGGCGCCGATCGTCCGCGCTTCGACCGTCGCCGCGTAGTGGCTGACCTGGAAGTCGCCGTAGGCGACGTGCAAGAGCACGTTGTGCTCCGGCGTGTTCGGCGGCGGGTTGGAGGTCATGTTGGCCGCGTACCCGTTGCCCTCGCCGCGGTCCCACAGCTGCGACATCAGGCTCAGCAGCACGGGGTGGGTCGAGGTGTCGGTGTAGCCGCCGCTCCC
>DATHVJ010000231.1:0-5766 GCA_035461345.1 Solirubrobacterales bacterium
AGTCACGCCGGCCAACCCGCTCCAGGACGGCGTTCGCGCCACCGTGCGCCTCGTCGCCGACCCGAGCCTCGACGGCGTCACGGGTCGGTACTACGACGGCGAGGACGAAGCCCGCGCACACCCCCAGGCCTACGACGGCGAGGCGCGCCGCCGCCTGCGCGAGCTCAGCAAGCGACTCGCCGCACCGTGAACGCGCAGCTGCGTGCCCCCGGGGCGCGGGCTCTACCATCCTCCGACCATGCGGATCGACGAGATAATCGTGTCCACTCAGCCTTGCTTCTCGTTCGAGTTCTTCCCGCCGAAGACGGCGGAGGGGGTCGAGGCGCTGTACGAGACGATCCGCGTCCTCGAGCCGCTGCAGCCCGGATTCGTGTCCGTGACCTACGGAGCGGGCGGCGCGACGCGGGACGGAACGGTCGAGATCTCGGCCACGATCAAGCGCGAGTTCGGGATCGAGACGATGGCGCATTTGAGCTGCGTCGGCGAGACGCGCGAGGGGCTGGAGGAGATCCTCGACAGGATCGCCGCCGCTGGGCTCGAGAACGTTCTCGCGCTGCGCGGCGACCCGCCGCGCGGTGAGACGGAGTTCCAGCGGCCCGACGGCGGACTATCGTCGTCGGCGGAGCTGGCCGCGTTCATCTCCAAGCGCCATGAGTTCGCGCTCGGCGGCGCCGGCTTCCCCGAGGTCCATCCCGAGGCGGTCGACCTGGCTGCCGACCTCGCTTTCCTGCGCACGAAGCTCGACGCCGGCGTTAGCTTCGTGATCACGCAGCTCTTTTTCGACAACCGCGTCTTCTTCGAGTGGCTGCCTGCCGCCCGCAGCGCGGGGATCGACGTCCCGATCATCCCCGGCGTGATGCCGATCACCAGCTACACGCAGATCCGGCGCTTCTGCGAGATCTGCCAGGCGACGATCCCGAAGCCGCTCGCCGACGCGATGGAGGCGCTCGGGGGCGACGAGCGGGCCGAGCTCGAGCTCGGGGTCGCGTACGCGGCGCGCCAGTGCGAGGAGCTGCTTGCGGCGGGGGTGCCCGGGATCCACTTCTACACCCTCAACAAGGCTCCCGCGACGAGGGCGATCCTCGGCGCGCTGCGCGCGGCCGAGCCGTGGAAGCGGGCGCCGAATACACTCACCGCGGAATGGCCTCGTTCCGCTACCACGGCCAGCACACGCTGAGCTACGACGTCTACGGCGAGGGGGACCGCGTGCTGGTCCTCACGCACGGGTTGCTCATGAACCGGCGGATGTACGAGCGGCTGGCGCCGGAGATGGCCTCGCGGGGCAATCGCGTCGTGTGCCTCGACCTGCTCGGCCACGGCCGCTCCGACCGCCCCGACGACCCGCGGCTGTACTCGATGACCGCATTCGCCGACCAGACGCTGGCGCTGCTCGAGCACCTCCAGCTCGAGCAGGCGGTGATTGGCGGGACCTCGCTCGGTGCCAACGTCGGGCTCGAGTTCGCCGCCTGGCATCCGGACCGCGTCCGAGGCCTGCTCGTCGAGATGCCGGTGCTCGAGAACGCGCTCACGGCCGTGGCCGTGATCTTCGCCCCGATCCTGGCCAGCCTGCGGTTCGGCGCCCCGGTGTTCCGCGGGATCGCGCAGGCGACCCGCCGCATCCCCCGCACCAACTATCTCGTCGACCTGACGCTCGACTGGATTCGCCAGGACCCCAAACCCTCGGTGGCGGTGCTGGAGGGCCTGCTGCTGGGGCGCTCGGCGCCCCCGCAGGAGGACCGGATGCGGATCGAGGCTCCCGCGCTCGTGATCGGCCATCCCGCCGACCCGCTGCATCCCTTCAACGACGCGGACATGCTCGTCGACGAGATGCCGAACGCGCGCCTCGTCAACGCGAGCTCGATCCTCGAGTGGAGGGTCAACCCGGAGCGCTTGAACGACGAGCTGGCCGCGTTTCTCGACGAGGTGTGGGTGCAGGCGGAGCCGGCCGCCGAGGCGCGCAGCGCCGCCTCCTGAGACCTACAGCCTGTTGATGACCCGCAGCAGCAGCGGGTCCATCTCGCCGACCCCGCCGCCGCGGTCCATGCGCCGGTCCTGGCGGTCGAGCAGCGCGGTCGTCAGCCGCGTGCCGAGGAAGCGCAGCGGCTCGGGCGGGATCGACGGCTCCGGGTCCTGGTCGACGAACACGAGCTCGGTGTGGTCGCCGTCGCGCTCGAGCACGAGGTCGCAAAGCGCTCGGCCGACGGTGTGGCTCGGCGCCACGCCGTGGCCGTTGTAGCCGTAGCCGTAGAAGATCCCGTCGCCGAGCGACCCGACGTATGGGAGGAAGCTGCCGGTGATCGCGACGCAGCCGCCGTAGGCGTGCGAGAAGCGGACGTCCTCCCACATCGGGAACAGCTCCCGCCACGCCTCGCGCAGCTCCCCGAACACGCGCTCGTTGCCGAGGTGGCGCAGGTCCATGCCGTTGCCGTAGAAGTACGGCGCCAGGCGCCCGCCCCACAGGATGCGCCCGTCCGCGGTCGGGCGGCCGATGGTGATGAAGTTGCGCTTGTCCTCGAACCCCTCGCGCCCCTGCCACGCGACCCGGTCGCGCTGCTCGTCGGTCAGCGGCTCGGTCGCCATCGCGTAGCTCCACAGCGGCAGCACCTTGCTCGCGAACTGGGGAAAGGCGTGCTGGTACGCGTTCGTCGCGACGACAATCCGCGGGGCCGAGACCTCGCCCCGCTCGGTGCGCACGACGCCGGACGAGACCTCGGTCGCCTGTGAGCGCTCGTGGATCCGCACGCCGGCCTCGCCGCACGCGCGGGCAAGCCCGCGGACGAGCTTGTGCGGGTTGAGGATCGCGCCCCGCCCCTCCTTGAGCAGCGCCCTGACGCGCGGCGAGGAGATCACGGCGCGCGCGTCGTCCCCCTCGAGCAGCGTGTAGTCGTGGTCGGCCCCGATCCGGCGCGCCGCGTCGAGATCGCGCTCGAGGCGCCACATCTGGCCGTCGTTGACGGCGATCGCGACGAAGCCGTTGAGCTCGTACTCTGCGTCGACGTCGTGCTCGGAGCAGAACTCCCCGATCTCGACCACTGATCGGGCCACGGCCTCGTGGGCGGCGCCCGCCCGCTCCGGGCCGTGGCGCTGGACCAGATGGTGGAGGCTCATGTCGAGCACCGTCATCGCGTAGCCGTCGTTGTGGCCGGACGCCCCCGAGCCCGCCCAGCTCCGCTCGACCACCGCGATGTCCAACGACGGCTCGGCCTGCTTGAGGAAGTACGCCGTCCACAGGCCTGTGTAGCCGCCGCCGACGATGCACACGTCGGCCTCCTCGGATCCTTCGAGCGGCGGGCCGGGCGTGACGGGCTCGGTCTCCCACCAGTAGATGCTGTTCTTCGGTCCCGGCACCGGGGGCGAGTGTATGCCTTTCGCTACGCTCGTCTGCCGCGATGGCGAGTCGGAAGGAAGAGAAGGAGCGCCTCCGCCAGCAGCGCCTCGCCGCCGAGCGGCGCGAGGCGAGCTCGGGACGCCAGCGACTGCTGATCGGCTACGCGGTCGCCGGTCTGCTCGCCGCGGCGGTCGTGGTCGGGATCGTGATCGTGATCGCGAGCGACAGCGATGACGGCGCAGGAGGCGGCGACGCGCCGGAGAACGCAGCCATCGACCCGAGCAGCGGCGTAGCCGCCGGGGAGCCGGACGGTCGCGAGGGGACCGAGCCGCCCGCGGTCGAGCAGGCGCGGCTCGAGCAGGCCGCGGAGGCGGCCGACTGCGACCTCCAGCTCGACCTCCCCGATGAGGGCAACGACCACTTCACGAAGGAGGACCAGGGCACCTACGAGACGAGCCCGCCCACCTCCGGCGACCACTACGGGGTCGTGAACGAGAACGGCTCGGGCGCGCTCGCGGACGGCGCCTACAGCGATACCCCGCCGCTGAGCAGGGCGGTGCACGCGCTCGAGCACGGCCGGATCCAGATCCAGTACAGCCCCGACCTCCCCGAGGAGGACCAGCTCGCCGTCAAGGGCGCCTTCGACGAGGACCCCAACGGGATGATCCTGTTCCCGAACCCCGACATGAAGTACGAGGTCGCAGCGGCGTCGTGGAGGAACCTGCTCGGCTGCGACACCTACGAGGGCGCCGCGACGCTCGACGCGATCCGCGCCTTCCGCGACACCTTCCGCGGACAAGGTCCCGAGCCGGTCCCGATTTAACAATCCGACCGCGTGCTTCGCTCCCGGTGGGCCGCACTCGAACAACTGGCCATCTTGCGCGCTCGCTCTCGCGTCCGCGGCGGCCGGGTTACTGCAGGGACTTGTTCAGCGTAATCCTTGTTTGCAGGCGAAACGTTGGGCCCTGCTACGTGTTCCGGGGTAAGTGCGGGCGCCCAGACCTCTTCTCACGCTCGGCGCGCCGGCCGGCGTGGCCGCGATTCTGCTGTGGGCCGTCGCCCCGGCCCTGTCGCTGACCCCGTACGCGCCCGAGGCCGTTGACTTCGAGCAGCGCCTGCCCCCCGTCGACCGCGTGGAGGGCGCGCGCGCGGTGCGCTCCTCGGCGCCCGGGAATCACGACGAGGGCCCCGTGCGCTACCGCTCCGAGGTGATCGAGGCCCCCGCCCGCTTCGACCTGGCCGGGATCGGCGGCGAGCTGCGGCCGCTCGAGTTCCGAGCCCGGACCTCGGGAGGCGATTGGAGCGAGTGGATCGAGACCGCGAACGGCGACCCCGTCTACTTCGGCGGCGCCGACGAGCTCCAGGTCCGAAGCCGCGAGGCGCAACCCGAGGGTGAGCTCCACTACGTCAACGTCTCCGGCACCGAGACGCTCGCGAGCCGCGTCCTGACCGGCGCCCGCGAGGCGGTCAACTCGGCCCTCATCTCGGTCGCCTCGGTGACGACCGCCGGGGCTCAGCCGTCGACGCCGGACATGGTCTCCCGCAAGGCGTGGGGCGCAACGGGCGGGTGCCGCCCCCGCGGCGGCTCCGCGTACGGCGAGGTGAAGGCGGCGACCGTTCACCACACCGTGACCGCGAACGACTACTCGCGCGACGAGGCCCCCGGGATCGTGCTCGGGATCTGCCGTTTCCATCGCAACGGGAACGGCTGGAACGACATCGGCTACAACTTTCTCGTCGACCGCTTCGGCGACGTCTACGTCGGTCGGTCGGGGGGCGTCCGCAAGGCGGTCGTCGGCGCGCACGCCCAGGGGTTCAACTCGCAGACCACCGGCATCGCGTCGATCGGCACCCACACGAGCGCCCCGATTTCCGACGACGCCGAGAACTCGTTCGTCGACGTGATCGCATGGAAGCTGGCGCTGCACGGGACGAACGCCCGTGGCAAGACGCGGCTGGTGTCCGCGGGCGGGAGCGTGAACAAGTTCCCGCGGGGCAAGAAGGTCCGGGTGAAGCGCGTCTTCGGCCACCGGCGCGTCAACTCGACGCAGTGCCCCGGTGGGAAGCTGAAGAAGCGCCTGAAGCGGATCGCGCGCCGTTCGCAGGAGAAGATCGAGGCCGCGGGCGGGATCGATGACGGAACCGAGGACGGCACGGACGGCGGCGGCACCCTGCCCTCCTAGGCGTTCGAGCGGTACGGCGGGAAGTAGGCGCCTGCGTCGGCGCCGGGGTGGCGCTCAAGCCACGCGCCGACCAGCGCTTCATACGCCTCGGCGAGGTGGACACGCCGGTACACTCGGAACTCGCGCCGCAGCGGCGAGAAGCTCGCCTTGAAGCGCAGGATCCCGTCGTCGGGCCCGTAGCCGCCGCCCAGAGTCAGGCGCTTGATCCCGCGCTCGCGCGCCCACAGGATCATGTCGTGGACGACGGCGTTCGTG
>DATHVJ010000232.1:0-10149 GCA_035461345.1 Solirubrobacterales bacterium
TGTGGGGGTCGATGAGCAGCCGCGCGACGCCGACGGCGATCTGCTCGTCGGTCGGCTTGTCGCGCTCCCACCAGTCCCGGAACGCCGCCATCAGCCTGGCGACGTGGTCGGCGTCGCCCTCGCTTGCGACTCGCACTTGCATCGCCGCTCGAAGCTACCGGTTTCGGTTGGCACCGCAGATGTGCGGTTTGCGGCGGGCGCGCGACAGTTCGCGCGACAACTCGCCTTCCGCGGCGCGTTTCTGGACCGACCCCCGGTGGCCGACCGCTCACGCCGGATCGACGTTGAGTAGCCGCGCAGCAGGGACGCCAAAACGGGGCTGAGACTGGATACTCTCCGGCCGCCAGCTGCCGAGCCGATCTGGATCTCATCAAGTTCGCGCCTGAGCGGCGGTCGGCTACTTGGACGGTGCGGCCACCCCGCCCGTGCTCGGGCCTCCACCGTTTCCGCCGGTGTCGCCCGAGACGGCCAACCCGCCCGTGCTCGAGCCCTGACCCTTACCGCCGGTGACGTCGCCACCAGAGGCGTCGTGATTGGGCGCCTCTTCGATGAGCTCGTCTCCAGGCAACGATGGGGGGTCGACGGTGCCGCTTCCCTCCCCGCCGCTCGACGCGGGCAAGGACGGATCGTTCGCAGTCCGGGCACCGGTGGTTTCTGGTCCTGGGTCATCGTCGGAGGAGTTGACGCGCCGCTTACGTGCTGAAACTGCTCCCGCGACATCCGCTTCGTCGGAGCGCTCCAGTGCGGGCACAGCGCTGCGAGACACCAGCCCGTCGGAGTACGGGCTGAGCCCGGCCGCCCCGAATGCGAGTAGCGGGAACCACGCAGCCGCAAGGACGCCAGCGACTTGCAGAAGCAATCGCCGCGAAAGCACCCTCGCCCGGGCCGGTGGTGGGGATAAGCGGGCTGAACGGATGCTCGCCAAAAACCCTAATGACTTTGCACCGGCTAAGACGGCGGCGAGCACCGCCACGCTCATTACGATCAGCCCGGACGGTAGGGCCAGGCCCCCGCCTGGTGACAACTCGGAAAACCCGGCCCCCGCGACAAGTGTGTAGACGAGCCGCAGCGTGATATAGAACGCGGCGATCATCGCCACCGCGAGGGCGAACTGCCTTCCGACCTGCAGCCAGCTGGCAACGCTCGTCTGACCGCGCGCTGTGCGCCCGACCTCGACAACGGGCGCCGCCAGCGCGGAGAGGACGCAGAAGAGAGCGCCCAGGCCGATTACCGGAAGTCCGGGCGACAAGAATCAGTGCCCCTTCTCGTACTCGAGCAGGGGCCGGCGCACGATCAGCTCGCGCCAGACCGCCCGCATCATGAACACCGCGTTGACGAGCCGCAACACGAAGAAACTCGGGAAGCTGACGAGTGCTAGACCGGCCTCGCGGTGCGCGAATGCCTGCCACAGCACCGGCACCAGCACGACGGGTGCATCGATCAGGTAGACGAGCAGGATGAGCGGATCCACAGCGGCCGCAAGTACGGGGATCAGCAGCAGATAGGCAAGCGAGGCCAGCAACGCATCCCACAGGACGACCGCTACCACCGAGCGCAGGTAGCCGAGCTGCAGGACCGAACGGCGGTGCAGGCGCACGTTTTGGATGAACCCGTGGGACCAACGCCGTAGCTGCTTGCCGAGGAATTCGAGGTTGTGCGGCTCGACCGGGTACCCGACCGCTTCCGGCAGGAAGCGGACCTTGCGACCGGCGGCGTAGAGCGACCAGGTGAGGTCCATGTCCTCGGCCAACGTGCGGCTCGACCAGCCACCGATCGCGCGGAGGTCGGCGGTCCGGTAGATCGAGAAGCAGCCCGAGGAGATCATCGGCTTGCCGTATTGGTCCTGAATTCGTTTGAAGAGGCTGAAGGCGAGCATGTACTCGACGTAGCGCCCGCGCTCCCACACGGTCGCGACCCGGCGCGGAAGGACCAACCCGCAGGCAGCAGCAACCTCCGGATCATCGAAGGCGGCGAGCAGGAGCTCGATCGCATCCCGCGCGAGCGTGGTATCCGCGTCGACGGCCATCACCAGGTCCGTCGTCACCTGGTCGAGCGCAAAGGTCTGGGCGCCGGCCTTCGATCCGGTGTTGGCCGGCGTGCGCAGCACCGTTACGCCAAACGCCCCAGCGATCTCGGCGGTTCGGTCGGTCGAGCTGTCGTCGACGACCACGATCTCGGCAGGCCGGAGTATCTGCTCCCGGAGCGATCGCAGGGTGTCCGCCAGCGTCTCGGCCTCGTTGTAGGCCGGGACGATGACAGTCAGTCGATCCGTGAACACCGTTCCCAAGTCCTCTCGCAGCGTATTCGGGCCCACGCCCCACCTCCCTACACACCGAGTAGAGCGCGAATGAGAAATCTCATGAGTCCCGGAACCCACGGACGCGGATCAGCCGCCGGTGGAGCTGGCCAATCACCGTCGCCGCGATCCACTCAGAGTCCGGTCCACTCCCTCTGAGCGCAAGGGAGGTACGCACGGATCGGCGATCCCGTGCGCGGCCAGCGAAACTACCGGTTCCAGCCGGGCGGGTGTCTATCGTCGCCGCACGCGATGCCCACCATCGGCGAGCTCGACCACCGCCACCTGTGGCATCCGTTCACGCAGATGCGGGACTGGTGCCGCGAGGAGCCGACCGTCATCGACCGCGCCGAGGGCACGGACCTGATCGACGCCGAGGGGCGCCGCTACATCGACGGCGTCTCGTCGCTGTGGTGCAGCGTCCACGGCCACCGCCACCCGCTGATCGACCGCGCCGTCCACGCCCAGCTCGACCGCGTCGCGCACTCGACGCTGCTGGGGCTCACCCACGAGCCGGCGGCCGAGCTTGCCGGCCGGCTGGTCGGGATTGCGCCGCCGGGTCTGACTCGGGTCTTCTACTCCGACTCGGGCTCGACCGCGACCGAGGTGGCGCTGAAGATGGCGTTTCAGTACTGGCAGCAGCGCGGCGGTCAGCACGTGCGCCGCACGTCGTTCGTCTCCCTGCGCGACGCATACCACGGCGACACCCTGGGCGCCGTGTCGGTGGGCGGGATCGACCTCTTCCACGGCGCCTACGGCCCGCTGCTGTTCGACGCGCACCAGGTCGACGCCGGCGACGCGGGCCAGCTCGAGCGGGTCCTCGACCTCCACGGCGAGCAGGTGGCGGCGGTGATCGTCGAGCCCCTCGTCCAGGGGGCCGCCGGGATCCGCGTGCAGCCGCCGGGGTACCTGCGCCGCGTGCGGGAGCTGTGCGATCGCCACGACGTGCTGTTGATCTGCGACGAGGTCGCGACCGGGTTCGGGCGGACCGGGACGATGTTCGCATGCGAGCAGGAGCGGGTTGCCCCCGACTTCCTCTGCCTCGGGAAGGGGCTAACCGGCGGCTACCTGCCGCTCGCCGCGACGCTCACGACCGAGAGGGTTCACGACGGCTTCCTGGGGGAGCACGAGGACTACCGCACCTTCTTCCACGGGCACACTTTCACCGGCAATCCCCTGGCGTGCGCGGCGGCGATCGCCAGCCTCGACGCGTTCGAGCACGAGCACACGCTCGCGCGCCTGCAGCCGAAGATCCGCCTGTTGCGCGACCTGCTGGAGCCGGTGGCCGCGATGCCGGAGGTGGCCGACGTCCGCGGCCGCGGGCTGATGGTCGGCATCGACCTCGGCGACCACGAGCCGGCGCTGCGTCTCGGCCAGCGGGTGGTGGCGCAGGCTCGCGGCCGCGGCGCGATCGTCCGCCCGCTGGGGGACGTGGTCGTGCTGATGCCGCCGCTCGCGATCTCGCAATCGGACCTGCGGCGGCTCGTGGAGATCACGGCCGCGGCGATCCGGGCCGCGGTGGCGTCGGCGTATCGCGGCACAGCGGCGGTGACAGCGCGCGAAGCGCCCCCGGTCGAGCTCGCAGCCTGAGCGGCGGGCGCGGCCGTGACGGCGCGCGAAGCGCCGCTGGTCGAGCTCGCGGCCTGAGCGGCGCGCGGCCGTCGGTTTGGCTGGTCAGGAGAGCGGTCGCCCTCGCCCCTCTCGCGAGTGGTCGGTTAGGTAGTGCCTGGCGTACCTAACTGTCCACTCGGCGTGGCGGCTCGAGGCCATGGGCGCGAGCTCGCCGAAGTGCGAGCGGCCGAGTAGCGGCGACTACTCCTCGTACGGCTCGAAATCGGCCTTCCGCGCCCCGCACACGGGGCAGAACCACGTGTCCGGGATGTCGCTGAACGCGGTTCCCGGCGGGATGCCGCCGTCGGGGTCCCCCTCGTCGGGATCGTAGATGAACCCGCACGAGGTGCAGACCCAGAGCTGCTTGGTCTCGGTCTCGGTGGTCACGGCCGCGCAGATTAGCTCAGTGACCCCGCCGCCGCGGCCATCGCGGCGGGTAGATTGGTCGCGTGACGGAGCCGGCGACGCCGCGAGCCGCGGCGACGATCATCCTCCTGCGCCGGGGCGGCATGCATGCCGAGCAGGGCGTCGAGGTGCTGCTGGTACGGCGCAACCCGGATGCCCGGTTCATGCCCGGCGTGTGGGTGTTCCCGGGCGGCGCCGTCGACGACAGCGAGCGCTCGCCCGGTTCCGGCGGCGAGCGATCGCCGGAGGACGAGGAGCGGGCGCACCGCGCGTGCGCGATCCGCGAGCTCGAGGAGGAGGCCGGGATCGCCCTTCCCGAGAACGCCGACCTGCGCCCGTGGTCGCGGTGGATCACGCCGGAGGTCGTGCCCGTGCGCTTCGACACCCGCTTCTATGTCGCGCTCGCCCCGCCCCACTCCCCCCCGCGGCCCGACGACGCCGAGACCGTCGACGCGCGCTGGTTCGCGCCCCGCGTGGCGCTCGACATGCACGCGGCGGGCGAGCTGGAGCTCGTGTTCCCGACGATCAAGCACCTCGAGTCCCTGCTTCCGTACCGCAGCTCGCAGGAGGTCCTCGAGGCGGTCGGAGAGCGCGTCGAGCCCGTGCTGCCGAAGGTCGTGGGCGAGGGCGAGTCGCAGCGGATCGTGCTGCCCGGTGATCCGGGATACGAGGACTAGTCGGGTCTAGGATTCGGCGGCCGTGACCAGCAGCCTGCCGCAAGAGGTACGCGACGCGTTTGAGCGCTTCGTGACCTGCGAGTACACGACGGTCGACGCGCGCCAGCAGCCGATCACGTGGCCGGTGACCCCGTACTACCGCTCGGGCGAGCCGACGATCGACGTCACGACCGGTCTCGGGTACCCGAAGAAGGCCGAGGACGCACGGCGCAACCCCAAGGTCTCGCTGCTGTTCTCGGATCCGACCGGATCCGACATCGACTCCGGTCTCCGGGTGCTCGTGCACGGCATCGCGGAGGTCGACGACCGCGACCTGGTCGCCAACCGCGAGCGCTACTGGCGCCAGTCGTGGGAGAAGCTCCCCGGCACCCGCGACATGCACCCGCCGCGCGCGATTCGCGGGCTGTTCAACTGGTACTACACGCGGCTGTACGTCAAGGTGAGGCCCGAGCGGGTGTTTGTGTGGCCCGATGGCGACCACGGCAAGGAGCCCACGGTGCTCGGCTCTCACATCGAGGAGGTCCGCTCGGGCCACGCCGAAGAGCCGGCGCAGCAGCACCCGGCCTCAGGCGGCGGGGCCCCGGCGTGGGACGCCCGGATCGACGAGCTGGGAGCGCGCCATCCGACCGCGGTGCTGGCCTGGGTGGCCCCCGACGGCTTCCCCCTGGCGGTCCGTACCGGGGTCAGGCCGCAGCCGGAGCGGCACCGGGTGCTGATCGACGCGGAGCCCGCGGGGTTGCCGCTGCTCGAGGGCCATGCCTGCCTCACCGCCCACGCGCACGACCCCGGGTTCAGCTGGCAGCGCAACTTCCAGGTCCGGGGCGACCTGCTCCGCGCGGACGACGGCTGGGCCTTGGTCCCGCGCCGGATGGTCGGCGGATTCGAGTTGCCGGACGAGAGTGTCGCGGCCCGCTACCGGCGTAACTTCCGCAAGACGATTCGCTTCTGGCGCAACGCGCGGGCCTACAGCGCGCGCCGGTAGAGCTCGGCGAAGTCCTCCTCGGTCGGCTCGCGGGGGTTGACCAGGGTCGAGCCCTCGCCCGTCGCGTCGGAGGCAAGCTGCGGGATCGACTCCTCGCTGACCCCGACCTCCGACAGCCGCCGCGGCAGCCGCAGCCGCGCGGTCAGCTCGCGCACCCAGTCCGCCAGAGCAGTGCCCACCGCCGCCGCCGACCCTCCCGGCTCGGCGTCGACGAGCTCGGCGATCTCGCGGTAGCGGTCGGCGACCCCGTCGTCGCCCCCGGCGTTGAACTCGATCGCCACCGGCAGGTTGATCGCGTTCGCGACTCCGTGCGGCACGCCGTGCCGGGCTCCGCAGGGGTGGGAGAGCGAGTGCGTGATCCCTGTGGCACCGAGCCCCGTCGGGACGATCGCCAGGTTGGCGGCGACCAGCATCTCGCCGCGCGCCTGCTCGTCCGAGGTGTCCGCGACCGCCCGCTCGAGGTTGTCGCGGATCATCCGGATCGCGTGCAGCGCGTAGGCGTCGCCGAAGGGGCTCCACTCGGTCGAGGTCACGCCCTCGATCGCGTGCGTGAGTGCGTCCATGCCGGTCGCCGCGGCGATCGGCGCCGGCAACGTGGCGGTCGACTCCGGGTCGAGGATCGCCAGCCGGGGCGCGAGCGGGAAGTCGAGGACGAAGATCTTGATCTCCCTGTCCGCGTCCTTCACGACCGCCACCGGGCTCACCTCCGAGCCGGTGCCCGCGGTGGTCGGAATCGCGGCGAGCGGGGCCAGCGCAAGCGGCGGCCCGACACCCTCGGCCGCCCGGGGCAGCCCGTACACCCCCTCGTAGTCGGCGATCTCGCCGCCATGCGTGAACAGCACGTCGGCCGCCTTCGCCGTGTCGATCACCGAGCCGCCGCCCAGGGCGAGAAAGGAGTCCGCTCCCAGCTCGTTGGCGAGCGCGGCGCACTCGGCGACGACGCCTGCGTCGGAGTCCTGGGGAACGCCGTCGAACACGCCGACCGGCTCGACCCCGCCGCCGCTCAGCCCCTCCGACACCCGGTCCGGCAGGCCGGTGGCGCGGATCCCGGCGTCGGTGACGATCAACGCCCGCGACGCGCCCTCCTTGGCGAACTCGAATCCGGCCCCCTCGAGCAGCCCTCGCCCGGCCACCACGCGGGTCGGGCTCGCGAACTGGCAGAAGTCCTTGAACCCGGACCACTGCGTGGCGCCGAACGCCGTCATCTACACGTTGGCCAGATCGGTGCGGCCTTGCTCCTCGAGCTGCTTCTTGTAGCGCGGGAACACCGGCTTCGTCATCGGCACCAGCTTGAGGATCTTGGCCACGGGGCCCTTGGCCTTGATCTGCCCCCGGGCCATCGCGACGGTCACGTTCACCTGCCCGAGCCAGAACCTGTGCGCCGTGTCCGCCGCCATGCTCATCACGACATCCGGCTCCATATCGGAGTCGCCAAAGTCGACCTCGCCGGGCTGGTCCGGCTGCAGGCGCACCGTTATCCGGGAGTCGGGGTCGGTGAACTCGTAGCGCACGATCGTGTCGGCCTTGCGGAACTTCGGCCCCAGCTCCTCGTCGTCGGCGAGGTCGACGAACAGCTTGCCGATCGTGTCGTAGACGTCCTGGGCGTTCTTGAAGTAGGCCAAGTCTCCTCCCTCGCTGCCGCTGGAACAGCGGAATCCTATTCCAGCCGCGCCATCACCTCGGCCGCGAACAAGTCCAGCCGCACCGCTGGCCTCCGTTCCGCCGAACTTGGCTAAGGGCCGGACTCCGAGAACGCGGCCGCGCGAACGTAGATCTTGTAGAGCTTGAACGCGCCCGCGTACTCGGGCTCGCAGGCACGCTCGAACAGGTCGTAGGCCTCGTCGTCGGGAAGCGTCCGCCCCGCCGTCCCCGTCGGCGCGCCCCCCTCGAACTCCGCGATCGACGCCACGATCACCTGCCGGTCCTCGACGCTCGCCGCGTTCCAGTCCTGGCAGTCCGCCTCCCGGGTCGAGGTCTGGACGTCAGGGGATCCGAGCGCGGCCGAGTCGCGGTCGGCTGCGTCGTCGGAGTCACCGCAGCCGGCGGCTAGCAGCGCCCCACAGAGCGCCACCCCGATGGTTCGCAGCGCGGGCGACATGCGACAAGCAACAGAGCGCGGGGCGGCTACTCGCCGCGTGATCGATTGGCCGTGCCGGGGCGGGGCGGAGTGTTCACCGCTTCGCAAGTCGGCAGCTCGAGAACACAGTCCGCAACATCCTGCGGGATCGGCCCGGTGCCGGCGCTGGTGTCGCAGTCCGAGGGCAGAGGGTCAGGCTCTTCGGTGACGCTCGATCTCGTCTTGTCCACACCTTTGTTCTTGTACCAGCAGTTGTTCTTGTCGCCCTCCTGGTTGCCCCACCGGAAGTCGGTCCCGTTGGGCGCAGCGCTGCCGCCAACAAGTCCCTTCGGACCCGGCACGCCGCGACCCGGCACGCGGCCCATCTGGTTCTTGAAGAACCGGTTGCGGTGCGAGTTCGACTGCTCCGGGAACTGGTCGGGCGAGCAGGTTTGCTGGGGCTGGTCGAGGTCGCAAGCGAAGAAGTCGGGAATCTGAACGAGGAGGGCGCCATATCGCCAGTTATCGAAGAAATGGTTCTTCTTGACGAGGTTCGCGTTCCCGCCGAAGATGACCAGTCCGGTGCCGACCGCCGCGTAGGGGAATGTGGGCGCGAAACCGACCTCGTCCTTGTATGGGTTGAGGTTGTTCGAGTAGATGCGGTTCTTCTCGACCAGGATCGAGTCTTGGGGGTAGCCGGGATGCCCCGCCGCCGAGATCGAGTCGACCGCGATCCCGAGGGCGTTGTCGTACACGTCGCTCTTGAGGATGTGGATCCCGTCGCCCATTGACCCCGAGTGGCCGAGCGTGTTGTGGTGCAGGTCGCACTTCTTGATCGTGTGGTTGTAGCGCTGCTTCTTCTCCACGGTCTGCTCACCGGTCTGCGCCGACGCGCCGGGGTACACGCCGGCGTCACCGCTGCCGAGCGCGTCGCAGTTCTTGATCAGGCCGTGGTCCGAGGTGAACGCGAGATGGCCGTACTCGTGGTTGTAGGCCATCTTCACGCGGTCGATCGCGTATCCGTCGGTCTCGACCGGGTACACGCCGTGCTCCTCGGCGTGCTGCAGCGTCACGTTGCGGAGGTAGAAGCCGTCGGCGCGCTCGGCGCGGATGCCGACGTCCTTGCCCTCGCCCGCGAGGGGGCCGTTCGCGCTGGGGCCGTTTCCGGCGTCGATCGTGACGTCCTCCGGCCTCACCCCCGAGCCCTCGATCTGGAGGTTGCAGCGGATGCACCGGCCAGCGTTCGGGATGCCGTGGCGGTCGGTGTTCGGGTTGACGGCCGGCGTCCCCACGTCGGCCGCCTCGCGGCCGATGATCGCGATCAGGTTCTGGTCGTTGGGGCACTCAGCCTGGTAGCGGTACGAGACGGCGCCCGAGCCGTGGTCGGAGTCCTCGAGCAGGTCGGCGCACGCGGGATCGTCCTCGGGCTTCGCGAGCGACTCGGGCTCGGTATAGAAGCCGGGCATGATCACGATCCGGTCGTTGTTACCCGAGTCGTTGACCGCGTCCTGGATCGAGTCGTAGTCGCACTTGTTGGCGAACTTCTTGTTCAGCTTCTTCAGCTTGCGCGCCTTGCGCTTTTTGAGCCGCCGCTTGTCCTCGCTCGGCCGCACCGTGAAGCCCTTGCGGCCCTTGCGGATCGCCTGCTTGGCGAGCTTCAGCGAGTCGTCCTGGCACACGATCCGGGTGTCGCCCGGCGGCTTGCGCTTCAGCGCCGAGCCGAGCGAACGGTAGTCCGGAACCTCGCCGCCGGCCGCCGGCTTGACCGACTTGTCCGGCGCCGGATTGGGCCAGAAGGTGCTGCGCTCGACGTGGGCGATCGCCGCCCCGGCCGCCACGATCGCGATCGCCGCGGCGGCGGCGATCAAGCCGATCGACATCCCCGCGCGGTTGCGGATCATGCGGTTTCCCTGTCCGTTCGCATCGTCCCTGTGCTGCCGGGACAACCCCGGCCCCGGTCCGCGCGCCACCCTACCAGACGTCCCTTGGGGTGGGCGGCCGACCAGTGCCTGCCGCGCGGCGCCGCCGCGCCGCAGCGCGCGCGGCCTAGCCGCCAGCGGCGCTTAACCGCTTCGCCACCTCGTCCCAGTTGACCGTGTTCCACCACGCGTCGATGTAGTCG